>JANLPT010000262.1:0-8899 GCA_031367405.1 Bryobacteraceae bacterium | reverse complement strand
GCCACCTGCACCTCTGGCGATCCGGTGTCAGTCTTGTTGATCCGGTACTTCGTGATCGTCGTCTTCTTAACGTCAGTCGCCAATGGCATGCGGAAACGGTAACCTCTCGTCTATCCTTAATCTCACTATATCGTCCTCCGCCTGGTACCACACCGAAAGGTCTTGAAGGCAACCCACCTTTCAGGCCTTTCTCACCGTTCTCGATGCTTGCCATTATCTAGTTGATTACATGAGACTTACTGAGTAATCGACCGGGCGAGATAGTGAATAGCTCAAGTGCAAATAACTGACTGGACATGCCGCCCGGCGCATGAGGACTAGCTATTAAAATTTAGAATCACGGACCTCACATCGCCCTCGGCGCGCTAAGGATGCCTGACGGTCAGGGTTCGTCAAGTAACTGAATTCATTGGCTCAAACGAACCCCAACCGTCACGGCCTCGTTGGATGCGCCCAGTATTAGTAATGGTCACGCTACTAGTAGTTGATCTTCACCGCCACCTGCATAGTCCGGTTGCCACCGGCCGCAGTGATGACGCCAAAGGTGCCCGGACTGTTCACCGCCAAACCTGGCGTGCCCCAGGTGGGATGATTGAAGCCGTTGAAGGCCTCCGCACGGATCTGCGTGCTCAACTTCTCCTTGAACCGGAAGTTCTTAAAGAAAGAAAAGTCGATGTTGAACGTCGAAGGTCCTCGAAGGTTGGGGGAGAAGCGTGAAGTATTGCCGAACGTGAACTGACCCGCCTGTGAAAACACCGAAGGGTCGAAGTAAGCGTTTAGCCGCTGTTCGATCGGGCCGGACTTCTTGGCCGAAGTGCCGTTATTGTTCGGACGCTGGCCCGCACAACCGATCTGGCAATTGTTACCGCCATTGCTGATCGCAAAAGGAGTGGCCGTCTGCGCCGTATAAATGCCGTTCATTTGCCAGCCGCCGAGAATAAAGTCCACCGGCTTGCTGAGATTGCCGAGGAACTTCTGATGGCGTCCAAAAGGCAATTCATAATTGCCGCTAATCACCAGGCGTCGCGAGACGTCTTGTGAAGAGATAGCCTTTTCTGCCTTCCGGTTGTAATAATCCTGCTTGCTGCCTAAAGCACCCAGAAATCCTACCGTCGCCGAGACATCATCCAGCACTTTGCCGGCTGTGTAACTCACCAGCATCTGTAACCCTTGCGAGAAACGCTTGTTGGCCTCGAAAGTGAAAGCGTGATAGCTGGAGTTTCCCTGCGGAATGCGGAAAGGAGACACCCCGGTGTATTGGGGATAGGCCTGCAGGAACTGGCGCCGCTGAACCGTCGGCTGGTTGAACAGGGCCGAGGTCGTGTTCAGTCCGGCCACCTGATAGAACGGATTCGGCACCTGATCGTTGAGGGTGTTTCCCAGGGCGAAGGCGCTGACGGGCAATTGGTTGATATTCAGACCGCCTTCGCCGTCAATCAAATGATTGCCCTTGCTGCCCAGGTAACCGGCCTCGAGCACCCATCCACCGGGGAGTTCCCGTTGGAGGTTGCCGTTCCATTGCTGGATGATGGGGTTCTGGTTGTCGATGAAGATTCCCTGTCCCACGCCCAGGCCGAGATTCGTACCGGGGCCCCCCGCCGCACCCAGCGGCAGATTAAAGCCGTCGATGAAAGGGTTGCTCCACGTGGTGCGATAGGTACGGTAGCTGTCGTTGGTGAAGTTAGCCGGAGTGGCGCTCTCGAAACCGATCACCCCGGAGCTGCCGGACGTGCCCGCCGCCGTGATCGCGGAACCCGAGTACATAATGCCGTAGGCTCCGCGAAATACCGTCTTCGGCGTGAACTGATAGGCAAAGCCGAAGCGAGGGCCCCAGTTGTTGGCGTCCGTGGGGACTTGACGGCGGTTGTTCGCATCCTGGAACACAAAGGCACCCTTCAGGTTCGGAAATCCGGTCACTTTGCCGGCGATGGGCGAGGGCGCGTTCAGGTCGAAATGGTTGAGGCGGTTGTAGCGCTCCGTACGCGGCACGTCCACATCCCAACGCAAACCCATGTTCAAGGTCAGCTTACGATTCACCTTCCAAGTGTCATCGAAAAAGACGCCCATATAGTTACTGCTCGTAGCATTGGAGAAGCTATGGCTCAGCGGGTTGCCGTTGTTGGGCAGCCCTAACAGGAAGCTGGCAAAACCAAACCCTTCGGTGGGAACGGTGGTGTTGTTCACCACGCGTACCGTGGGAGACGTGCCAAACCCATAGGCTCCACTCGGGCTGTTGTATTGCGTGAAGTTCAGCATCAACTTGCGGAACTCGTAGCCCGCCTTGATGGTGTGCCGGGAAAAGACTTTGGCCACATCGGCATGCGCGGTATATGCATAGGCTTTGATGTCCAGAGTGGTGAAGGTGGCTTGCCCGAGATTGGCCACGCCGGTACCACTGATGTTCGGAAATTCCAAATTGTTCAGCGCGGCAATAGCGTCAACCTCTTTGGGGAATCCCAGTGAACTCGGCCTGGTGCCGGTAGAGAAGGGATAGCGCGTAATATCCTTTTGGCCGAAACCGAAACTGACATTCACGATGGTGGTGGGGTTCAAGGTATAGACGAAGTTGCTGGTGACATTCGGAAAAGTGTTGGTAGAGTTGGCATCGCCAATGCTGGTGGCAATGTTGCCGAAGCCGTTGAAGGGGAAATTGGGGGCATTCTCGTACGAACCGCGACCGAACATTCTCAACTTTTCACTAAAATAGTGATCCAGGCGGGAATCGAACTTGTTGCTCGTGCTCCGTTGCTTGCCCTGGGCCCGAAAATTATTCGCGCCGATATTCGTAGCACCCTGCACCGGGATGTTATTCGGGTCAGGCCAATACTTCAGCAGGCCGACGGAGATCGGGTTCTGACGGTTCTTGGGAATGATGTTGCCCGGAAAGGGGCTGCGGATACCGAGCGTGCTGTTATCGACCGTGAGCGGGTCAAAAATGGTGATCGGTTGCCCGGTGGCTCCACCCTGGCGGAGGTTCGAAAAATCACCATTGCGCCAGTCTTGAGTCGGAACGGTGGTCTGAGGATTTTGAATGCTGAAATTTCTCTGGAACTGATGGCTCCAGAACATGAAGGTCTTGTTGTGGCCATTATAGATTTTCGGGATGACGATGGGTCCGCCAACCGTGAAACCGAATTGATTGGTGGAACAGCAAGTAGGTCGCGCGACGCCATTGCGATTGTTGCCCCAGCTATTGGCGTTCAGCACCGGGTTGCGAAAGAATTCGTACAAGCTGAAGTGCGGCTGATTGCCGCCACTGCGGGTGGTGGCCGTGATGACGCCGCCGCCGCTGCGGCCGTATTCGGCCGCCAGCGAGTTTTTGATTACCGTCACTTCGGCGATGCTGTCCATAATCGGCGTGTAACCGCCGTCGTTAATGCTGACGTTGTTTTCCGGGACGATGCCGGTGTTGCCGTCAATCAGGATTTCGCTGGTGGCGTTACGGCCACCGCTGATCCATGGCGTGGAACCGCCGCCCGGAATCACGCCTGCCGTCAACGTGGCCACCCCGAACGGATTGCGGTTCGTTGGCAGGTCGAGGATCTGTCTCGACGTGATGGTAGTCGAGGCGCTCGACGTCTCAGTCTTCAACTGAGCCACATCGGCGGTTACCTCAATGGTGGTGGCTACATCGCCGACTTTGAAAGCGATATCGATGGTGACCGTCTGGCTGGCATCGAGGTCGATGCCGCTGGTAACGTACTTCGAAAAGCCCGCCTTTTCGCCGGTAACGCGATACACACCCGGCAAAAGACTGGTTTGTACGAAGCGGCCATTCGCATCGGCCGTTTGCGTCTGTTTGAAACCCGTCGTTTCGACTTCCAGAGTGATTTTGGCCCCCGGAACGGCGGCACCGCTACCGTCGGTCACGCGACCCGTAATGGTACCTGTCGGCGCTTGGGCCCATGCCGTCAGGCACAGGAACGCGGACAGGATTGTGCTCTGAAATAGAAACTTCGTCATCTTAAACTCCCTTTTTTGTAAAGCGATCAAACTAAATCCCAGCCCACACGGCCGGAGACTTTACTGACAGCTCAAAGCGAAACAAGTGCTGCCAGCATATAACATCTGTTCGGCCCCAAGGCGGTTAGGGCAACAGCACCGCCGGGCGATGGGCCACATGAATAGCGGGCTGGCGGCGCTATTTTACGAGGACGAAACGATTGTTAATTCCGCCGCATCCTATGCTGGTAGAGACCCCTCGCCATGTCTAAGACTGTTGAACGCTTCCTTGACGCCGCCGGTGATCTCTCGGGCGACCGGGTGGAAGCGGTGTCGATTCTCTCTTCTCAGCCCCCCGAACCCCGCCAGGGCTGGCCATGGCATTGGATCATTCTCATCGTTGTTACGCTGGGCCTGATGGCGGAAGGCCGGTTCTCCTGGCTGCAGAGCTTTACGCTATCCTGGCTCGCCTCGGACGCCACTTATCGGGTGAAGCCGGGCCAAGGCAATATTCCGGAGGTAACCGGCGGCCCCTACGACGCCCGGCTTGGCTACTCCCAGCTGAGTCGCTTCAGCCAACGTCTCACCCGCAATGGCTTCGAGATTGACTCTCAGGCGCGCTGGTCAACGGGTCTGCTGCGGCTCGCCAATTTCGGCCTTCCCCCCATCTATCGTGAAAAGAACCAAGCCGGACTTACCTTGCTCGACTCGGCCGGTGAACCATGGTCGATCGCGCGTTACCCGGCGCGCATTTACCCCACCTTCGAGTCCATTCCGCCCGTCATCATCAAATCGTTACTATTCATCGAGAACCGGGAGTTACTCGACGAGGAAGCCCCCTATCGCAATCCGGCCGTCGAATGGGATCGCTTTGCCCGCGCCATCGCTGACCTCGGGATGCGCCAAATTAAGCGGGGCAGCCGTTCGGCGGGGGGCAGCACGCTCATCACCCAACTCGAAAAGGTGCGTCATTCGCCTGAAGGCAGGACGGCAACGCCCAGCGACAAGCTGAAGCAAATGCTGACGGCTTCGCTCCGCGCCTATCAGCAGGGCCCATCCACCGTCGCGGCTCGGCGGCAAGTCGTTTGCGACTATCTCAATTCCCTGCCCTTGGCGTCGATGCCGGGGCATGGCGAAGTAATCGGGCTTGGCGACGGCGTCTGGGCCTGGTATGGTGCCGACTTCGAACGCGTGAATCGCTTACTCAAGCAAGCCGATTCCGGCACCAATGCCGCTAATGCTAACCAGGGCGCGGCCTATCGCCAAGTGCTCAGCTTGTTACTCGCCATCAATCGTCCCGGGCATTATCTGCAACGCGACCCCGCCGCTTTAGCGAGCCGTACCGGGAGTTACGCCAGGGTGCTCGCCGAAATGGAGCTGATCCCGGCCAGCTTACGCGACGCGGCCCTCGCCTCCCATCCGGCGCTGCTGGCCAAGGCCCCACCGGTGGACCAAGTGAGCTTCGCGGAACGCAAAGCCCTGGATTCGGTGCGCAACGAACTCGTCAGTCTGCTGGGTGTCGATGGCTTCCACCAACTCGACCGGCTCGACCTGACGGCCAAGACCACCCTGAACCGGGCCGCCACCGAGGCTACCACCGCTACGCTGAAGCGCTTAGCCGAACCCGGCTTCGCCGCCGCTAGCGGCATCTTCGGCGAACGGCTCTTGCAGCCGGAGGCCGCCGCCCAAGTGATTTATAGTTTTACGCTGTATGAGCGTGGCGCGGGCACCAATTATCTGCGCGTCCAAGCCGATAACTACAACCAGCCGCTCAGCATCAACGAAGGCACGATGCTGGAGCTGGGTTCCACGGCCAAGCTGCGCACGCTGATTACTTATCTTGAATCCATCGCCGGCATTCGCGCTAAGTTACTCCAGCAGCCTGCCAGTGCCAGGCGCGCCGCGCCGCGCGACCCTCTAACCCAATGGTCAATTGACTATCTCCGCACCGCAAAGGACTCAGGCCTGCGCGCAATGCTGGACGCCGCGATGGAACGCACTTACTCGGCCTCACCCGGCGAAGGCTTCTTCACCGGCGGCGGCCTGCATACCTTCTCGAACTTTGACCCCAGTGACAATGGCCGCCTGCTCAGCGTGCGCGAGAGCCTACACCGGTCAGTCAACCTGGTCTTCATCCGGTTGATGCGCGACGTGGTGAGTTACTATCTTTGGGGCAAGCTGGAGAAGCAGGCGGATATCCTCGACACAGACTACGCACCCGAGCGGCCCGCGTATCTGGCGCGTTTTGCCGACCGCGAAGGCCGCGAGTTCTTGACGCGCTTCCAAAGCACTTACTCCGGCCTTGACCCGGACGCCGCCCTAGAGAAGTTACTCACGGCCGGGCCGGTAACCCCCAACCGGGCGGCTCTGGTTTTCCGCTCCATTCGCCCCGACGCGACGCCTACTGAGTTTGCTACTTTTCTCACGGCGCACGCCATTGAGGTGGAAGACCAGCAAAAGCTCTACGACAGCTACGATCCAGCCCGGCTCAGCCTCAACGACCGGGCCTATCTCGCGCACGCCCATCCGCTGGAGATGTGGCTGGCCGCCTACTCACAAGTCCACCCCGGCGCCCCGTGGAACGAGATTGACCCTGCCAGCTCGCATGTCCGGCAGGAGAGCTATCAATGGCTGTTCCGCAGCCGGCACAAGCACGCGCAGGACATCCGCATCCGCACCTTGATGGAAGAAGAAGCCTTTGTCGAGATCGCCAAATCCTGGCGGCGGCTCGGCTATCCCTTCCCGTCGCTGGTGCCCTCCTATGCCACGGCCCTGGGCAGTTCGGGCGACACACCCGCCGCGCTGGCCGAGTTAGCCGGCATCGTCTTGAACGGTGGCGAGCGGCAGCCCGCCATCCGGCTGGAGCAACTGCACTTTGGCGCGAACACGCCGTTCGACACATCATTACACCGTCGAACGGCGGCGGCGGAACGCGTGCTGCCCGTCGAGGTGGCGGCGGTGGCCCATGCCGGGATGCTCGGCGTGGTGTCTCAAGGCACCGCCCGCATGGCGTGGGATGCGGTGAAGCAGGATGGAGCCGTCGTGCCGGTGGGCGGCAAGACCGGTACCGGTGACAACCGCTATCAAACATTTTCCTCGCCGGGTGTTTTATCGAATTCGCGCGCCGTCAATCGTACGGCCACCTTCGTCTTCACCATCGGCGAGCGCTTCTTCGGCACCGTGGTCGCCTACGTGCCGGGCGATCTGGCCAGCGGCCAACGCTTCACGAGCGCCCTGCCGGTGCAAGTCTTTCGCACGTTGATTCCGGGGCTGGAGCCGGTCCTCCACGCGCCGGTGCTCAAGCAGCGTTGATATATTGGTTCCGATGCCGAACGACGAACGACGTAGCTTTCTTAAATCCGCCGCGGCCACGGCCGCCTTCACAACGAACATCTTCACGGGCCAAGTAAAAGGGGCGAACGACAAGGTTTCCGCCGCGTTTATCGGCGTGGGCCGCATGGGCTCCGCCAACATGGGCCACGCCATGCGCCAGGAGAATCTGCAAGTGGCCGCCGTCTGCGATGTCTTTGAGCCGAACCTCGAAGCCGCCGTCGCGCGCACGGAAGGCAAGGCGAGGGCGGTCCGCGACTTCCGGGAAATCTTGGCCGACAAGAGCATCGACATCGTCTGCGTCGCCACGCCGGACCATTGGCACGCTTACATGACGGTTGAAGCGTGCAAAGCCGGCAAGGATGTTTATGTCGAGAAGCCAGTCTCGGTCTGCATCGACGAAGGCAAGCGCATGATTGAAGCGGCGCGTAAGTACAAGCGGGTGGTGCAGGCGGGCACCATGCAGCGGTCGGCCGTCCATTTTCAAAAGGCCGTCGAGATCGTGAAAAGCGGCGTCCTGGGCAAGATCACTTTCGTCCGCACGTGGAATACGGGCTTGTCCGCTCCGGCGGGTATTGGCAATCCTACTGACGCCAACGCGCCCCAGAATCTCAACTGGGATATGTGGCTCGGCCCGGCACCCAAGCGCGCTTACAACGCCAATCGTTTTGGCATCGATCAGGAGCAGGTAAACAAGCAACGTTGGTTCCCGCACTTCCGCTGGTTCTGGGAAACCGGCGGCGGCATGATGACCGATTGGGGTGTCCATTGGCTCGATATTGTCCAGTTCGCCTTTGACGAACAGATGCCCACTTCCGCCGTAGCGGTGGGCGGGAAGTATTTCGTGCAGGACAATCGCGAGACGCCTGACACGCTGCAGGTGACTTACGAATATCCCAGCGGCATGGTGGCCGTGTATGAAAACCGCATGGGATCCGGCCTCGCCAACCCGTATGAGCGCAACGGTGGAATCACTTTCCAAGGCACCAAGGCCACGCTGTACGTCGACCGGTCCTTGTACCGGATCGTCCCCGAGCCAAGGTCCGACGTCGAAGCCGTCGAGGTAAAAGCGACTGACTCGGGCAATGACCGTCATTGGAAGAATTTCCTCGAGTGCGTCGGCACGCGCGGTACGCCGATCAGCGACATCGAGCGCTGCCACCGGTCCTCGTCCACGTGCCATTTGGGCAACATCGCCCTACGCAGCAAGATGCGCGTCGACTGGGACGATGCCAAGGGGCTGATCACCCAAACTGAGGCACGCAAGTACCAGATGCGCGAGTATCGCAAGCCCTGGAAGCTGGTGGTTTAGGCTCGTTCCCTCGGTTAGTTTGATGTAGTTGGATGGACTACTCCGCTAAATTCGTTTGCGCCGCGCGGGGGCGTGATGGCGATTCGATTGAGAAAGAGCAGTGAAGCTGGACCGCTGATCGCGAGGGTTGGAAAAGCGGCGGAATTCCATTTTTGTGGCGCTGGGCCTCAAGGTTCGAAATGATTGTTTTGAACGAGATCGCCGGGTTCGTTTTCCGATTAATTATTTTTGGCTGGTGCGGAATTTGGGCGGGGTGAGTATTCGAGGCCGGCGGGGAACGGGTTGCGCCAGCCGCGGTGGTCGGCCATAGCCTGG
>JANLPT010000256.1:0-4070 GCA_031367405.1 Bryobacteraceae bacterium | reverse complement strand
ACAAGCAGTTGGGCCGCAAGGAGGCACTTGGCCACCATACGCCGCGCAAGGTGTTCGTGGACGGCGAGGGCTTTGCCTACCTGGGGCGGAACTACCGACTGCGCCTGGTGGCCGATTCGAGCGCGGCCATGAAGCTGGTGGGTGGGCGCTTTGTCATGCCCAATGCGCTGGCGCCGGACGGGCGCGAGCATCTGATCCGCTGGTACTGCGAGCGCGCCAAGTCTTGGCTGTCAGGCAAGGTGCAGGACTTCGCTGCCAGGATGGAAGTGCTGCCGGCTGGTGTGCGCGTGCAGGACTTGGGCTATCGCTGGGGATCGTGCGGCAAGGGTGAGTGGCTGTACTTCCACTGGAAAACCATTCTGCTGCCGGCGCCGATCGCCGAGTACGTGGTGGTGCATGAGATGGCGCACCTGCGTGGACCCCGCACACTCCAGAGTTCTGGCGGCGCGTGGAGCGGGCGATGCCTGACTTTGAGCGCCGGTAGCAATGGTTATCTGAAAATGGCTTGGCAGTTGAGGGCGTCTAGCACGGCGCCATGGGAAAGACACGGATCAAATCGATCTTATGCACGTAGATCTTTTTGCTGTCCCTTGCACAGAGTCTAGGACAAACGAGAATTCCAACGAGTCGCGAAGGCTCAATAAGAATCATGGCCATTTGCGAAAGGAAATTGGACGAATCGGTCTTCAACGCAAAGATGGCACGCTCAAATCGTGGGCCAATGGGCGTTTACGCGGATTTTCGAGCCAGCTCTTTCGTGATACTTGGGACGTACGCGTAGCGCTAACTCTTGGGGCGGCACAGAAACTGCGCCACGATTCCATAGGCGCCGCCTGATACAGCCACTGGAGTGTCATGCTCAATGTCATACGATTCGCCCAACTTACTCGTCCATTTTCCAGAGATCAATTGGCGAGCCATATGCGTGACTTGTCCATCTTTCGTGTAAATCGCGACCTTTTCGACGTTCGGATCGAGAGCGCCGCTATCGCATTTCTTGTAGCCCATCGTCGCAAATGCGACAGCGAATGCCTCAACTGTTGTTTCCGTTGGAATCCCTTGTGGCCAAAAGTATGGGAATCTCGGCCACCACCATCGATCATCCTCGCCAGCGGCCCAACCTATGCAGTTATAGTCATCAGTCTCGGGGCTAGTCAGCGAGTAATTTTTCGGTTTAAGGCGGGGAAGGCCTTTCACTTGAGCGGGCATGGGCGGTCCTAGTATTCCTTAGTAGCCGTGCTCTCTTCCCCAAGCTAGCCAAGACTCGGTCATTCTTTTCATGCGCCCTGCATCTTCTGGCTTAATGGGGTTTTCGCCTGTGATTGATGACAAAGCCACAAACCATTGCCCACCGCTTTCCTTTAGGTCATTGAAGATAAGAGGTAGGGCATCTTTGCCAAGCCCAACAATTCGCATATGGTGCGGATTAGCCACGATCTCGGTAACAGATGAGGTAAGTTTGGTGTCCCTCTTCCACTGCTCCGCGGCTTCCAAGAAAACCCGCTTTGCTTCCTCTGAAACGTTGTGATCAGACTCCGGCTTTCGAGCATTCGTCTTTCCACGCTTCGAAAGGGCGATTCGCTCAAGATTTAGGTGACCGAAAATCGCCTTGATTCGGAACTCAGACCGCTCATGGACTTTAATATCATGCAAGAGCAAGCTTTTAGGATCGTCAATTTCTTGCAACCCATCTTCGTCAACTTGAACAGGGTCAGCCGCTGACGTGACATACCAACTGCTATCGCGGGCGTCCGCGCCAAGAGGGTAAGTTTCGCCATCTGAATAGTCACTCATGGTTTTGACGACTCCATGTGAGTTACGCTGGCTGCCGAAAGCATGTCCTTGACCTTCTTTTCTTTGCGCTTCGCGCGCTCCAAATCCTTGATCAGAGTTGCTAGATCGTCACTATCCATTGCGACAAAAAACTCTTCTTTCGAACCGTCGTTGACGTAAGAGATTCGCAACGAGTGCAATATCACCGCCCCGGCAATGGAATCATCCTGCATACCGAATACTGGGCGAACTTCGGTGATAACTCGGGATAGCAAGAAATTACGTTCGTTCTCAAGTAGGACGCCACTCGCCTTGGCTCGAACTCCAAATGACGGTGCGCTCAGCAATTTCTTGAGGTTGTCCCGCAATCGTTCGGATTCATCGTCGGACGGCCTTGTGGCACCAGGTCCGACTCTACGAAATGACGCCACTACATCGTCAATGAACTCATTTATCGATTTCGAAGAACTCCCAAAAGGCGGAAAAAGCGCGTACAGGGCTGTGATGATATCTACAGCATCACCCTGATCCACTCGCTTAACGGACGCGGCAAGATCATCCGCGAATCCGAAGCTGAATGCTCCGGTACCGCCCTTGGCTATGGCCGCAAAAATATCGTTGACCGACGCTTTGTCGAGTGCAGCGATTTTGTGGAAAGTCTGTCTGCGCTTCTCCGGAATACTAAAGAACGCCATGGTCATTGTGCGTTTGTTAGTACACGCAAATCAAATCTCAGACCAATATCGGCGATCGACTGCCTAGACATTTAAGCCGCCCACAATCTGCTCAATCGAATTCTCCTACTGCGCGTCGTCCCGGGAGCGGTTTTGCACGTGCGGCGGAGAGTCACCATAAAAAAACGACCCCGTCAATGCAATGTATATCGCGCTCTTGATGAGTTTAACGCAACCGACGGGCTAAGCAATCGAATTTCGACGAGGTGAGAACCAGTTCTGCGCGAGGTAGGAAAAATCACATCGGGACTGGAATCGGGACTGTTTGCGGCACTTGACCTGCGGATATTAGTGACTACTATCGCCAAGGCGCTTGGTATAACCGGTGCCCTGGGGCGGAATCGAACCACCGACGCAAGGAGTTTTAGGCCCTGAGCGCTTCGAGAAGTCCCTGCAGGTAGCCGATGGCCCATGACGCGCTTGCCTTGCCGTCAGGCACATATTCGAAGGGCTCGGCGGCCACTACCCGGCCGTAGCCGCTGTCCTGCAATGCCTGCAGGATGGGCGCGAACTTCATCTCGCCCTGACCAGGCCCGCGCCGATTGGGGTCGTTCACTTGCACGTGGGCGATCAGCCCGGTGGGCATCCAGAGGCGGATCAAGTCGGCCACCGGCATGGTCTCCGCCAGGCCGGCCGAACTGGTGTCGATCATCGTGCGCAGATGCCGGTTGTTGTGCGCGTGCACGATCGAAGCAGCCTCGGCCACGGTGTTGACAAGGGGCGTCTGGTCGGCCGACAGCGGTTCGATGCAATAGGTGACCCCGGCCGCGCGCGCGGCCTCGCCGGCGGCGGCGAACGCCTTGCCGGCCAGCGCCAGCGCGACTTCCTTGCTCTGGCCGTCGGCGATCAGGCGCTGCTTCGGTGACCCATGCACCAGATAGCGGCCGCCCATCGCCGCGCATAGGTCGCACAGGCGACGCATGAGGGCGATGGTTCGCGCATGCACTGCCGGATCCGTCGCGGTGATCGAAAGGCCGGCGGGTTTCACCAGCAGCCAGTGCAGACCGGTGATCACGAGGCCGTGATCGGCGGCAATCTGTGCCAGTGCGCGTGCCTGTCCATCGCTCATCGCCGCCGGGTCCTCGCACACCGTGTAGGGCGCCACCTCCAGGCCCATGTAACCAAGCGCGGCCGCTATCCGGCATTGCTCGGCGAACGGCAGCGGCGCCAGCACTTCGTTGCACAGGGCGAATTTCATGCGCGGCGGCCGGTGATGAAACGATTGACCGCCGGCACCCGCAGCAGGATCACGATGGCGATGATGCCGAACAGCGTGGCCGAAATCGGGCGGGTGAAAAACGGCATCAGATCGCCATCGGACAACACCAGCCCGCGGCGCAGGCTTTTCTCCAGCAGGTCGCCCAGCACGATGCCCAGCACCAGCGGCGCCACCGGGAAGCGGAACTGGCGCAACACGAACCCGAGCACGCCGAACAGCAGCATGGTCCACACATCGAACAGGCGCCCGGCCAGCGCGAAGGTGCCGATCACGCACAGCACGAAGATGATCGGCACGATGATGGTGGTCGGCACCCGCAGCACCTGCACCAAGAGCTTGGTCAG
>JANLPT010000247.1:0-3297 GCA_031367405.1 Bryobacteraceae bacterium | reverse complement strand
GGAGACCTGAGGCTTGGGGCTGGTCGATGCCAACGGATATCGTGAGGGCTTCGACTTCGATGAAGTGGCGTTCCATGGCTCTTGCGAGGCGTTGAGCGCTGCGAACGAAAGTCGAGATCGAAGCGTTTGGGTGTTCGTTGGGTCGGTCAGAGTGGTCACACTAGCGGGCGAGAGCGCCCCTTCGGAGAAGGATCAGAGGCATGTCATACACCAAAAAGTTACTTGCCGGCACGGCGCTCGGCGCGTTGCTGGCGATTGGAAGTGTTGGGACCGCGAATGCAACACCCTATGCATTCGCCAGTACGACATACAATGATTTCCTAGTCACGCTCACGGGTGATGTGTCCGTTGTTAACGGCTCCATCTCGGTTAACACTTCGCAAAACTACCCGGGGTCGACCAACACCGGAGGCACTACGCTACAGACATTTACGGGCGCAAATAACACGACCACCGGTGCCGTCACCGCACCGTATGCCTATGGGGGGCCGAATGCCTCTGCGATCGCCCCGGCGGACGCTTCTGGCAGTACGACGAGTCCACTCCTCGAAAGCGGTCTGAAGGGTGGCCTCGGGGCGCGGGCCGCCGCATCGGTTGGCGCAGCCAGCATCTTCTCGGGCCCGGGCGACAGCTCCTACTCGATGGTGGAGAACGGCGGCGTGTCTCCGGTTGGCGCTATAACCTCCAATGCTTCTCAGCGTGAGACACTGTTCACGTTTGGGGGCGGCGCGTCGGGTGGCACAGTTGATTTCACGTTTAAGGCGCAGGCCTTCGCTGAGGCGTGGACGACTGTAAGTGGCGAAACGGCCAGCGCCTCGTCGAACAATCAGATTATCTTGAACATCTGCGGGACGGGAAGCTCGGCGAGCAACTGCCTTAGCCCCAGCTTTGCGGGCTCCTTCCTTCCGCCTGGATTACAGGTATCCGCAGCGAGCGGCCCGACAACGGGAGATTTTACGGCAGGCGACCAGACGCTATTCAACCCGTATGACAGCGGCCTTTTTACTCTGTCAGCTGGCACATTCTACCAGTTCAGCCTTTCGTCCGTGCTCACCGAAACCACGAGTTCGGTCCCGGAGCCGGTGACCGTGGGGCTGCTTGGCGTGGGATTGCTCGGATTGGGTATCGTCCGGCGTCGCCGGATGCCTTGATCGAACGCCGAGACGATGGCACTTTGACAGGCTGCTGAAACACCAATCTTCCGCCGTCAGGCTGTCCGATGCTCGGGTTGTTGACGTTAATTTACTCATGGTGCGGCACCCTAGGGTGCCGCACTCTGCTTATGGCTAGTTTTTAGTGGGGCAAACCAAGGGCCGCACTCGCTTGAACCTACTGACCGCGTCGTGCCCAGATGGCTAACGTGAATCGGCCACGCTATTAGTTATTAGCTCGCTGACCTGCAACCGAACTGAACGGGTTAGCGGCAGTTTGGGCGTGGATACACCAATTCGACCAATAAAGAAGTACTCTGACGACTCCCCCCCGACTTCCCGCCTGAAGGTTGAACCCAGATTGCCCGCTTTTCGAAGCAGAGCGGACTCAGTGCTAAATTGGTGCTGACGCTCCCCGTAATGGGCGAACGCAATAATGGCCAAAGCTGGCTGCATGCCGAGCCCAAGCCGGGTCGCCGTCAGCCAGAGGCGTTGCAGGCTCTGCCCAACTCGTAACAATGTATCTGCCCTTTGCCCGGGGATCGGTGGGCCGTCCGTCAACCGTAGGGTGAAAAAGGCCGCACTCGCGAGGCCAGGGACATAATCGAGTTGCAACCGAGCCATCCCGGTTCCGCTCAGCCGATTGAGGCGCTGCATCCGTGACCAATCCCCCATGGCCCATCGCATGAGGGGAAGACTGGTCTTCGCCAACCCAAGTGCGCCACTGGGGATTCGGTCGGGGCTGAAGGCGCGGTCCCAGTCTATCACCTTCTGATGAACCTTGAACGCCTCCGGCATCCGCAACCGGATATCGGTTGCCATCCCACTCAGCCGTGCCATCTTCCAACGCTTGGAAAGACTCTCGTGCCACTCCACCTTCACTACGGTGCCGGCAGCTTCGGTGAGGGCTGCCTTTTGGGCGGCGGTCAGTTTGCACATCCGATATGGGCGACGATCGACCGATCGCAGGTGGAGCTGTGCATGGAGCGAGTCTGGTTCGATCTCGTCAGCAGGAATGAAGTCCACCGCGATCCGATACGGACCAGCCGGACGATCGGATCCGACACAATGCCATTCCATGTTGCGACCCCAGGCGCTCGCGGCGATCCGCAAGCTTTCCAGCAAGCCGCCACCGGCCAGGAGAATGTGCTCCCCGTCGCGGTAGTCATAAGGATTCTCGGGATCGGGCGCCGCCAGGTGCACCACGATGCTGTCATCACCTGTGATTTCGAAACGCCAGGGTTGCCCATTATCGCCGCTGGGCGCCCAGCGAGCGGCGTGCAGAATCTCTTCAAGCGGGCTGCGAGGGGACAAATCCGGTGCTTGCTCGGGGGGCCGTTTGGCGAGCGCCGCAAAGCTGCGCCGGCCCAGCGCGAGCTTCAGCCGCTGCAACGGGCCATCATTTCCCCACCGTAACTTTGTGGCGACCAGCCGCCCGACATAGGGATCGTAATGTTGATGCACCGGCACCGCGGGCACCCCGCCGCGTCCGAGCATCAGCTTCACGGCGGCAATCGATGCGACCGAGGCGCAAAGTTGGCATGACGCCCCGGTGGACGGTCCCCGCTTTTTCGCAAGATCGATGCGAGAGGGAACGACCAGATAGGCACGGTGCAAGCCCCGCGGCACCAAGCCAACGAGAAACCGCAGATATTGCTCGGTTTCCTCCTTGCCTTCCATGCGAAAATACTGCTCGAAGCTCATTTTTCCCGGCAGGAAGGCCAGGAATCCGACCCCCATCCCCAGCGGCGCGGCGCAGAGGGCGGGAATACCCAGCTCCGCGCACCGGGCGAAGACCTTGCGCCGGATATCGAGCACAAAGAAGTCGAACCCATCGATGAAAACATCCACGCCATCCAGAAACGCATCGATGTTGCTCTCGTCGATGCCTCGATCGAACCGCCGGACTCGTATCTCGGGGTTGATCGCATGGGCCATTTCGTCCAGCACCTCGGCCTTCGGACGGCCGATCGTGGCAACATTGGCGCCGATCTGGCGATTGAAATTGACAATGTCGAACCGGTCGATATCGGCGATGCTGAACGCGCCGACGCCGAACCGGGCAAGCGTCAGCATGTGGACGCCGC
The DNA here is from genome assembly GCA_031367405.1 of Bryobacteraceae bacterium. Taxonomy (GTDB): domain Bacteria; phylum Acidobacteriota; class Terriglobia; order Bryobacterales; family Bryobacteraceae; genus JALHNI01. The sequence goes on along the minus strand of JANLPT010000247.1, from coordinate 59 downwards.
CGACGCCGCCCATGCCGGCGATGGCGACCCTCTTGGCCCGCAGGGCTTGCTGCTCCCAC
>JANLPT010000238.1:0-4011 GCA_031367405.1 Bryobacteraceae bacterium | reverse complement strand
GGTGTCGTCCCGCTCCTGTCACACCAGCGTCACGATTCTCGCATACCGCGCTGGCAGATGGCTGATCGCGTATGCGTCCTATTGGCTGGGCTGCCCGGCGAACTCCTGTCCGGATTGCGCGCGCTGCGTCCGGGCTGGACGGCTGTTTCGCTCGATGCGGGGGACTGGGAGCCTGCCGAAGCTCCTTCGCCAACCCGCGTATTCGCGCTGATCGGCTGGCTGTTGCCGGCGATGTCGGGGCTGGAAATGTGCCGTCGGCTGCGCGACCGGAGCGAAACCGCCGATGCGCATATCACCATGGTGCTCGATCCCGATGACCAATCGGCGCGGCGCCGGGCGCTGGCGGCGGGGGCGGACGACTATACGCTCGCGCCGCTCGACACGGACGGGGTGATCGCGCGGATCGAAGACTTGGCGCGCTCGCGCCAATCTGTTGTGCCGGTGGGGCGCTCGGGCCACACGCTGGTCCACGGCGGGCTGGAGGTTGATCCGGCGGCGTTCATGGTGCGTCATGCCGATCGCGCGGTGCGGCTGCGGCGCAACGAATTCGACATTCTGATGCACTTCATGCGGCGGCCCAACCAGGTCCTGTCGCGGGCTGCGCTGGTCGATCAGATCGGCAAGGGCGGGATGATCGGCGAACGCACCGTCGATCGCCGCATCGCGCGGTTGCGCAAGACGCTGTGTGATCACGCGATCGAAGACCCGATCCGCACCGTCTATGGCGTGGGTTACGTGTTCGACACGGTGGACTGAAGCAGGTTGGCCTGATCACGCCGCGTGGCGCATGGGGGCCAAGGGCGGCGTTCCTTCGCGGCGCGCATGGAGGATCACCAGTTCGCGGAACACCTCGCTGCACAGCGGCTTCTCGAACTCCAGCCCGGCGCTATGCGCATCGCACCACGCCACGAAAGCGGTTTTGGGCTTGAGCCCGGGCAGGCTGAGCATGACCGATTCATCGATCTGCATCCGCCCCAGCCCTTCCACCCGCGCGCCGTGCGTGGTCATGTCCTTGAGGAACACCGTGCTGCGCTGCACCCCCTTGCGCAGCCGCACCATCATCTCGACCGCGACCCGCTCGTGCCGGCGGCCCTGTGCGGCGGTTGCGTCATTGCTCGTATCGGTGAACATGGTCGCCTCCGGTTCTCCATAAACCTGTGATCGGAGAACGGCGGGCGGCGGGGGAATTATAGGGCGGTAATGGCGCTCTTTCAAAGTCCCCGCGCAGCTCCCACAATAAATTTCGTCGATTGAGAATCTGTCATCTCGGCTTGTTGGCACCTATTGCGATCGCTGCGCTTGCGGCTATCGTGAGGTTTGGAGGGCGCATGAAAATCCAAAACATTCTCGAGAAAATCGATGAACAACAGCTATATGTCCCAGCGTTTCAGCGGGAGTACCGTTGGCAGCGACCAGACGCGCTGAAGCTGGTTCAGTCCCTCCTCAAAGAGTATCCCACTGGCACGCTCCTCACATGGGAAACCAACAAGCCTCCCGAGGTGAAGGGCCCGCACAAATATGATGAGCGGCAGGGGGCCGTTAAAATTCTGCTCGACGGGCAGCAGCGAGTCACAACGCTGTACATGCTGACGCGGGGGGTTCCCCCACCATACTACACTGCTGCCGAAATTTTAGTGAGCCCCACTGGCATGTGGATCGATCTCACCACCCTGACAGTGGATTACGGCAGCGATGCAAAGCGTGGGAGTGACCCGCGATGGCAGCGGCTAACGAGCGTCCTTCAGGGGAAGGTGGAAGCATGGCAACTGTTCGATGACCTTGCAGCTGCTGGGCATCCAATTGATGACGCTCAAAAACCGCTCGTGGGGAAAAACATCGCCGCGATCCAAAAAATCCTTAGTTACGACATACCAGAACAAACAATCCCAATCCGTGCGAGTGTCAGAGAAGCAATTGAGATTTTTTACATTGTAAATAAAGCCGGCATAACATTAACCGAGGCGGAGCTAGCTCTTGCACAGATAAGTGGATACTGGCCGCAAGCCCGGGCCGAATTCAAAAAGAAGCTAGATGAGCTCTCAGGAAAGGGTTTTTCATTCAATCTTGATCTAGTCGTATATTTTCTTTTAGCTTGTATCTATAATTCGGGGGTGGAGCTAGAGCGCCTTCACAGTTCTGAAAATGAGACTGCGGTCAAGGAAGCTTGGGAGAAGCTTTCATCCGTCACTCTCGATCAAGCTATCAATCTTTTGCGTGGTTACGCCTTTGTGGACCACAGCAGCGAACTGGCGACGCCGTATGTTATGGTGCCCCTGGTCGCGTGGCTTTTCCAGCATCAGACCAACCCCGGCGAGGAATCGATCGGGCGAATGGTTCGTTGGTTTTACTTGGCACAGGCTCGCCAGCGCTATTCCGTGGGCGTGCTCCAAAAGCTGGAAACGGAATTGAAGGTGATTGCTCGCAATGCGGAGCCGTGGGATCACCTGGTTTCGTTTATAGCCGAGAAGCGTTCCTTGAAGGTGACCCCCGATGAGCTGGTCGGGGTCGTGATCCAAAGCCCGCTGTTTACAGTCATGCGTTGGGTTTTTAAGGCGCGCGGCGCGATTTGCCTCACGACAGGCGCTAAGCTTCATCAAATCATGGGTAAGAAGTATATTTTGGAACGAGATCATGTCTTTCCGACAAAAGTCTTAAAGCTATATGGGTATGGCCAAGAAGATACTGGGCGTTACGCGCTCGCGCAGGAGATCAGCAATCGCATGATCTTGACTCAGATCGCCAACCGACAGAAATCCGATAAAGAACCGGGCGTTTATCTAGACGAAGCAAAAAAGAAGTTTCCAACTGCTTTGTTCAAACAATGTGTACCGGAGGATCCGGGGCTCTGGGAAGTTGACCGTTTTGAGGACTTTCTTGCTGCTCGACGCATTTTGATTGCCGAGGCCATCAACTCACATATTGAGGGTCTGGTCGCATCCCCCTCCCTGCCGACTGAAGTTACGGTGGAGGAGATGATCGACGCAGGGGAATCAAGCGAGCTTGAGTTTAAGCAGACCCTTCGCTGGGATATCGATAACGGCGTCGTCAACAAAAAGCTCGAAGAGGCAATCGCGAAGGCCATCGCCGCGTTCGCCAACTCAGAAGGCGGGACGTTGCTTATCGGGGTTCACGACACCGATGGGGCCGTCGGACTGGAGCCTGACTACGCTGTAACCGGAGGAGACCGTGACGGCTTTGAGCTTACCTTGACCAACATACTACAGAATCAATTCGGACCCGCGTTCAAAGCCGGAAAAGTCAAGGTAAACTTCCCCATCGCAAGCGGAGTAGAAATCTGCCGCGTCGATGTCGCCCGGACTGATGAACTGGTATCCATCGAAACTTCGGGCAAAGACGGCCTGAAACAACGCCGAACCTATATCCGCAGCGGAAACTCCTCACAGGAATTGCCCGCGCACGAGGTTCAAAAATATGTGAGCGCTCGGGCTATGCTCTTATAACATCGGGGGCGGGGGTGAAAGAGATTACCTCCGGGCACGAAAGCGGAGCGGATGGCGGTCTCGCCACCTTCTTCGCCAACTGGAATTACTGGAATTACGGTGCCACGTGCAATAACCCCTTAACTACCTGAGTGCGTTCTAAAAGTAAGCGCAACGGGGCATATCCCTGTGGGCTGATGTGGCAGCAAAGGCATCGGATACGGGCCCTTCCATAAACCCATGCCCGCAGCACTGCGTGCCAAACCATTTTCCTACATCGCCTGATCCTGTCATGTTCGCCGCCGCTCTTTCTTATCGTCGGTTCACCCCAGCTCCGCGCCGAAGGACTCCTGGCGCATGTGTTTTATCAACAAGCCTCCCCCGACTCGCCGGAAATGCGCCGTTTTGCCATTATCGTAACTGCACCGATTACGGTGCCATTTGCTCAACCCCCACCCTCCCGACGGCACGCCGTCTGCTGCGGCCGGGTGGTGGGCCTGATGGCCGGGGTTCATGGCGGTGCGGATTTCGTCAGCGCTTGCGCCAGCCGGCTCGGCTGGAACAGCGACAG
>JANLPT010000121.1:0-14782 GCA_031367405.1 Bryobacteraceae bacterium | reverse complement strand
TACTGCGCGATGGCAAGCCCGTGTACGAAAAGGCCGTGGGCTGGGCCGATAAAGAAGCCGGTCGCCGCATGACGACCGATACCATCTTCCGCATCGCCTCGCAGACCAAAGCCTTCACCAGTACCGCCGTGCTGGCGCTGGTGGAAGAAGGCAGGATCGGCCTGAACGAACCCGTTGGCCACTTCATCCCCACCTTCACCAAAACCACTGTTGCCGTGAAGGCTGATGGGGTTATGACAACCGTACCTGCCAAACGCCCCATCACTATTCAGGATTTGCTCACCCACACGGCCGGAATTTCTTACGGGACCGAAGGCCACATCGCAGCGCTCTATCGGGAAAAGGGTCTGGGGCCCGCCGCAGGCAATGGCTGGTACACAGCCGATAAAGAGGAGCCCATCTGCGACACCATGGAGCGTTTGGGCACGCTGCCCTTTCTGTCCCAGCCGGGCGAGGCTTTCGTCTACGGCTACAACACGGACATTCTGGGCTGCGTGGTGGAGAAGGCTTCGGGCATGGCGCTCGATGAGTTTATCCGCACGCGAATCACGGGCCCGCTATTGATGAAGGACACGCGCTTCTTTGTTCCGCCCGCCGATAGCAGCCGTTTGGCCGCCGTTTATTCGAGCGGTGAGGGCGGTTTAATTGTGCGTGCGCCGGAAGGTGCGAAGGGGCAGGGTGCCTATGTGGAGGGTCCGCGGAAGAGCTTCGCGGGCGGGGCCGGACTGACGTCGACCGCGCATGACTATGCGCGATTCCTGGAGATGATCCGCAACGGAGGCGCGTTGGGCACGGTTCGCATTCTGGCTCCGCGCACGGTGGAACTGATGACGACGAACCAGGCCGGCACTCTGCACTCCACGACGGGCTTGGGCTTTGGCTTGGGCTTCGAGACGGTTGATCGCTACGGTGCCAGCGGCCTGGCGGGCGTGGGGGCGTTCGGCTGGGGTGGCGCTTACGGCACCAACTATCAGGTGGATCGCCAGAGCCATACGGTGATCGTGCTGATGCTCCAATTGATGCCCAACGCCACCGATCTCCAGACGAAGTTTCCTACGCTCGTCTACCAGGCACTGATCAAGTAAGCCTGCTCCAGCTGATCCATTACCCGCCCGCAAGGTATCCTGATACGCATGAAGTGGCTCGCCTTCGCTCTCCCGCTCCTGCTGAATGCCCAACCGGCTGACCCCGGCTATGGTGCCCAGATCAAGCAGTTCACCACCGACCCCCAGTTCCTCACCGAACTGGTGGACCATCTGCCCGCCTCGACTACGGTCCCCACGCCGGAAAAATTCCTCGGCCACATCGCCGGCGCGCCTGACCATCTCACTTACGCCGCTGACGTCCATCGCTACTTTCGCGCCGTCGCCCAAGCCACGCCGCGGGTTAGGATTCTCTCGCTCGGCAAGAGTGAAGAGGGTCGCGAAACGATTCTGGCTTTGATCTCTGACGAAGCCAATCTGCAGCGTCTTGATCGTCTCAAAGAGATTACGGCCAAGCTGGCCGATCCGCGGAAGATCACGGAGGCTGAATCGAAGGCGCTGATCGCCGAAGGATTGCCTTTCTACTGGACCACCGGTAGCCTGCACTCACCCGAAACCGGCTCGCCGGAAATGCTGATGGAACTGGTGTACCGTCTCGCTGTCGAAGATACTCCGCTCGTCCGCAACATCCGCCAGAATGCGGTGATCATGATGACGCCGGTTACCGAAGTGGATGGCCGTGAACGTATGGTGGACTTATACCGTTGGCGGAAAGCCAACCCCGGCCGCGTCGCGCCGCCCTTACTTTATTGGGGTAAGTACGTGGCCCACGACAACAACCGTGACGGCATGGCGCTCTCCTTAAATCTGAGCCAAATGGCGATGGCGACGTTCTTCAATTATCATCCTCAGGTGATGCATGACTTACACGAGTCAGTGCCGTATTTGTATGTCTCCACCGGTATGGGCCCTTACAATGCCTGGATTGACCCGATCGTCGTCAACGAATGGCAGAAAATGGCTTATAACGAAATCGAGGAGCTGACCAAACGCGGGGTGCCCGGTGTCTGGACCCATGGGTTCTACGATGGCTGGGCGGCAAATTACATGTTCATGGCCGCCCAAGGCCATAACTCGATTGGCCGATTCTACGAAACGTTTGGCAATGGCGGTGCCGACACGCGCGACCGCACATTGCCCGCCGCGTCTACTTCGCGTACCTGGTTCCGGCCCAATCCGCCGTTTGAAAAAGTGCGCTGGTCGATGCGGAATAACGTGAATCTACAGCAAAGCGGTTTGCTGGTGGCCATGAACTACGTGGCCAATAATAAGGTCACCTTCCTCGAGAATTTCTACCTCAAGAGTAAGCGCAGCGTGGAAAAGGCCGCTAAGGAGGGCCCCGCTGCCTGGGTGATTCCTGGCAACGATCCGCGGCCAGGCCAAGTGGCTGGGTTGTTGAACTTACTGCGGACCCAAGGCGTCGAAGTGCATCGGCTGACCGAGACCAGCGGCGGGAATGTCGAAGGCAGTTACGTCATCCGCATGGACCAGCCTTATAGCCGCCAAGCCGACATGTTACTCGACCAACAGTATTACAATGCCAGCGACCCACGCCCTTATGACGACACCGGCTGGACCCTCGGAGCCCTGCGTAACATCGTCACCACTCGCGTCACTGACCCGGCTATCTTAAAAGCCTCCATGACGCTGGTGAGCGAAACACCGAAACCAAACTATAAAATGGTGGGCGACTCCGCCAAAGCCGGTTTTTTGATCGCCCACAACGCCGATGTCGAGCTGATGCAATTCCGGGTGCGCTTGAAAGACGTAAAAATGCAAGCCGTTGAAGAGCGCTTCCGCCTCGACAATAAGGAGTTTGGCCCGGGCGCATTTCTCATTCGAACGGAAGGCAATCCGGCTGACTTACGAGCCCGCGTGGAACGCGAAGCCCGCGACCTCGGCCTCACCGTTTATGCGCTCGCCGAGTTACCCAAAGTAGCCACCCATGCGCTCACCGTGCCGCGCGTCGCCCTAGTGCATACCTGGCTCAACACGCAGAGCGAAGGCTGGTATCGCATGGAGTTCGACAAGCTTGGCATCCCTTATGACTACGTCTCAGACCATGCGCTGCGCGCCGCCAATTTGCGTGCCAAGTGGGACGTCATCATCCTGGGGCCGGTTACGGCCACGGCCCAACGTCTGGTGAACGGCGTGCCTCTGCGGGGGCCCGATCCCATTCCGTGGCAGGCTTCCGCGCTGACGCCAAGCTTCGGCACCGGGCCTGACCAGACCGCCGATATTCGCGGCGGCATGGGCCTTGAGGGTGTCCAAAACATTGCCAAGTTCGTCGACGCCGGTGGCTTGTTCGTCACCGTCGGCGGCAACGCATCCTTGCCGATCGACTACGGGCTGATCGATGGCGTTACGATTCAGCAGACGCGTGAGCTGAACGTGCGCGGCAGTGTCCTTAAGTCGCAAATCGCGGACGAGTTGAGCCCGATCATGTATGGCTACGGAAGCACGCTTCCGGTTTACTTTAACCAAGCCCCGGTGCTCAATGTCAACGTGACGGGCCTGCCGCGCGAGACGCCGGAAGCCGCCGCCGGGCGTCCCACCGGGCGCGGTTCGGCGACTGACCCGGACGTCCCCCAAGGGCGGCCCTATGTCGCGCCGCAACCTCGGCCGCCGGTACTTCCCGGCGAGGAAGCCCCCGTTTCTGCCGAAACGCTGGAGCAAATGCGCGCCTACGTGCTGCCCGAGGGTCAGCGCCCCCGGGTGGTGCTGCGTTTCGCTGAAGAGCGCGATCTGCTCATTTCCGGCATGCTCACGGGCGGTCGCGAATTGGCGCTGAAGCCTGCCGTGGTCGACGTGCCGCACGGCCAAGGGCACTTCTTGCTGTTCGCCAATAACCCGATGTGGCGTCACCAGACCCAGGGGAGTTTTTTTCTTCTCTTCAATGCGTTGTTGAATTTCAATAACTTAGACGCAGGGCGGGCCAAAGGGCAGCGCCGCGCTTCCGCGGGAGTCAACGCAAATGACCTGGGCGGCGTCAATTAATAGTGATGCGTGCCGTGGCCATGTTGCTTTCCTTCGTCTGTGCCAGCTTCGGCGCGGAGCTCGCCGTTCTCTCGAACGGTTTCTCGCTCCGCGTCGACCGGCACGAACTGAGCGGCAACGAGGTTCTGCTCTATACGGCGCAGGGAGTCACGCGCTTACCGGTGCATGACGTCGTCGAATTCGAATTGATCGCGGCGCTGGCTGTCGTCGCCCTGCCGCCCATCGTTGCGGTTCCGAGGGCCCCGGAGATACCTGCCACGCCCCAACAACTGGTGGAGCGGGCGGCGGAGAAACACGGGCTGCCCGCCGATTTTGTCAAGCTGGTGGCGCGGGCTGAGTCGGCATTTAATCCCCAGGCGCTCTCGCCCAAAGGGGCGATCGGGCTGATGCAACTGATGCCGCAAACAGCGGCTGCGCTCAACGTCGATCCGCACGATGCGGAGCAGAACGCCGAAGCCGGTGCGCGGCTTTTGAAAGACTTGCTGGTGCAATATCAGGATCATCCCGACCAGTTACGGCGCGCCCTGGCGGCTTACAATGCCGGTCCAGCGGCGGTTGCCCGGTACAACGGCGTGCCCCCTTATCGCGAGACGCAGTTATACGTGGATAAGATCGTCGGCCAATATAAGCGGGCCTTGTCGCAGTAAGTTAGCCGATGTGCTGGCGAATCTCCGCGCCGTTCCCGTTTTGGCCACCTCAGCCGAAGTGGACCCGGTAGCGATGAAATCAATGATCTCGACGTAGTTAATTTACTGCACGTGGGCCTACTCCGGCTTGTGCGACCAGGCATCGGTGCCCGTAATCAGGCGCGCGCCGCGTTGGAGGGTGAGGAAATTGAAGCCCCAACGAATGAACACCAGGACGCGGTTCTGGAATTCGACGATGTACAACAGGTGGATGACGAGCCACAGGAGCCAGGCGAATAAGCCGGAGAACTTGAGTTTGCCGAAGTGGTCGAAGTAGGCGACGGCGGAGGAGCGGCCGATGACCGCTAATGAGCCCTTGTCGAAGTAGCGGAAGGGCGGGGGAGCGGCTGAGCCACTGAAACGGGCTTGGATGACGTGGGCGGCGTATTTGCCTTGCTGCATCGCGTCCGAAGCCGAGTGACGCGAGGGGTTAGAGAAAGCGTTCGACTACTGCGGAGACGTCATGATCGTGAAGCGCGACGGCACTGTTGTAGACGGCTACATTTTCGACCGCCGCGCCTCGATTAGCCTGGCAGACTCCGTCATCCGGCTTTTTCCGCGAGGATCCAGCGAGAAAGTAGCCATCCCCTACTCCGAAGCAAAGACCCTTACTTTCACCGGCCGCGACACCGATGCTGGAAAGAGCTGGGAAGCGTGGATGAAGCAATACCAAGCCAAGAAAGCGGCGGGCGAACAAAATATAGAACGCGTTCCTGAACATCTCGACGACTAGCGCCGCAGAATTCGCCCGAAGTGAAACGGTTGATGGCGCTCATTTCACGTCAAATGAAAGCTTCAACCGACAATCGAAAGCGATCCGCCAAACGGCGAGCGTGGGCTTTACTGATCTCCCGCTTGCCGTTTAAAACTTGCGAAGTCAAGGCGCGGGAGCCGAAGACTTCTACGAGGTCCACGGGGCGCAGTCCATTCTGCTCCATCAGAAATTGGAGCACTTCGAGCGGCGTGGAACTGGGTGGCGCGACGGTGCGGTCTTCATATTCAACACAAAGGTGAGCCAGCAAAGCCTGAAGCTCATGTTCCTCGGCGTCAAGCTTGCGCTCCTCTTCGATCATGTCGAGTGCCTCAAGCTCTGCGGCCAAGCGGTCGAACTCTTCGTCATTTTGGATGAGCCGGGGGCGGTACTTCCCCAACAACCGGCCATACTTCTTTTCGTCTAGAACGCCCACTTGTGCCATGTGTTCCTTTCGTATTCCCGATGAGTTAGAAGTGCCTTGACGTAAATGCGCTGGTTCCGCCAACTGACGACCGTGATCAGCCGGTAGTTGTTTCCGAGGATATCGAAGATCAGGCTGCGGCCCACCTGATCGGCCGTCGTGAAAGATCTCCGGCACTCTTCGAAGTGCTGCCAACGAGCCGCCCGTGTAACCGTCCACCACGCATCCAATGCCGCAGCGGTTTCCGGGTGATCTCTCATCATTCGCCGCACCGCTTTGCGGTTAATCACGTTCACTCTTTTATGTTAGCGAAATGCTAACAAGAGTGCAATCATTGACTCCGACCTCGTTGGCGGCTTCGTGAGGCCGGGGGAGTACTTGAGCTACCCTCGTTTCATGGCGTTACTTGCGGAGAGTTTAGTCGAAGAATGGCTCAATCGGAACCGCTTCTTTACGATACGGGGCCTCAAACATGGAGTGGGCGAAATTGACCTGCTGGGGATAAGGTTAGAGGCCGATGGTTCGGTGACGGGTCGGCACGTAGAAGTTCAGGCGAGTTTTAGGCCGATCGGTTACATATCCAAGCTTACGGATACCATCGCCAAAGAGTCGGGAAAGGGGCGTGCATCGGCGGTCGCTCGTACTTCCACCCAGATGGCGGAATGCGCACGCGAATGGGTAGACTCTAAGTTTCGCGCGCCGCAAAAGGTGAAGATTCGCGAGCAGATGTGGCCAGGTGCTAATTGGTCATATCATCTGGTTCATGCTGTCGTTAGGGAGGACGAGGAAATACGTCTTTTCGAGACAGAAGGTGTTCAATGTCACTCTTTTGATCTTCTGCTTCGTGAGTTGTCCCAGCGACAAGACCAAGCCTTCTGCGGCTCGGCCGGCGGGGATCTCGCCGAAATTGTGGGCTACTTCAGCGCGAACATGAATTCCTCGGAGTAGGAGCCTCAGTGGCCTGAAGGTTTCTACCCAGAAGTTAGAAGGGTTGGTAGGTCCACCGTCAATCCGGCTTGCGCGACCAGGCATCGGTGCCCGTAATCAGGCGGGCACCCCGTTGGAAGGTGATGAAGTTGAAGCCCCAGCGAATAAACACCAGCACGCGATTCTGGAATTCGACGATGTACATCAGGTGGATGAAGAGCCACAAAAGCCACGCGAATAAGCCGGAGAACTTGAGTTTGCCGAAGTGGTCGAAGTAGGCGACGGCGGAGGAGCGGCCGATGACCGCTAATGAGCCCTTGTCGAAGTAGCGGAAGGGCGGGGGAGCGGCTGAGCCACTCAAACGGGCTTGGATGACGTGGGCGGCGTATTTGCCTTGCTGCATCGCCGTGGGCGCGACGCCGGGCAGCGGATTGCCGTCCTGGGTCATCGAAGTGAGATCGCCGACGACGAGGATTTCGGGATGGCCCGGCACGGTGAGATCGGGCGCGACCAAGACGCGGCCGCCCTTATCCAATGGCGCGCCCGCCTGATCGCCAAGGACCTTGCCGAACGGCGAAGCCTTTACTCCCGCGCCCCATAACACCGTCTTCGCCTCAATGCGCTCTTCGCCGGCCGCCGTTTTCAAAGTGACGCCGCCGGCATCGACGCCAATCACGCGGACCTTGTTGCGCGTGCGCACCCCGAGCCTGATCAACGAATTCACGGCCGCCGTCGAAAGCTCTTCCGGATAGTTCGACAGAATGCGTTCGCCGCCATCGAGGAGCATAATTCGGGCATCCTCGGGGTTAATGTTGTCGAACTCATTCTTCATGGTGTCGTTGGCCATTTCGCCCAACGCGCCCGAAAGTTCAACGCCCGTGGGACCGCCGCCCACCACGATAAAGGTGAGCCACGCTTGGCGGGCGGCCAGGTCGGTTTCGCGCTCAGCTTCTTCAAAGGCAAAGAGCATCTTATGGCGCATGCGCGTGGCGTCTTCGATGGTTTTAAGGCCCGGGGCGAACTCTTCCCAAGCGTCGTTGCCGAAGTAGGAAGTGCGCGAACCGGTGGCAATGATCAGCGTGTCGTAGGGCAGGGGACCGCAGTCGGCCAGAATCAACTGACGATGGGCCGCGTCCAGGCCGATGGCTTCGTCGAGCAGGACGCGGGAGTTCTTTTGGCTGGCGAGCACGGTGCGCAGCGGGGCGGCGATCTCGCCCGGCGAGAGTGAGCCGGTGGCCACTTGATACAGCAGGGGCTGAAAGAGGTGGAAGTTGCGACGATCCACCAGCGTCAATTCGATATCGGCGTTCTTGAGAGCTTGCGCGGCGTACAGACCTCCGAAGCCTCCTCCCAGAATAACGACGCGATGGGCCATTACATGCTCCGTCGATTCTCGAGCGACTTGGACATGGTCACTTCGTCGGCAAATTCGAGGTCGCTGCCCACCGGGATGCCCATGGCGATGCGCGTGACGGGCACGCCCAGCGGCTTCAGCAAACGCGACAAATACACGGCGGTCGCCTCGCCTTCCACTGTCGGATTGGTGGCGATGATCACCTCGCGGACATCGGTCAGCTTTTCCAGCAGGCCTTTGATTTGCAACTGGTCAGGCCCCATACCGCGCAACGGCGAAATCGAACCGTGCAAGACGTGATAGACGCCGTGGAAGGTGCGGGTGGTCTCGATGGGCAAAATGTTGTGGGGTTCTTCCACCACGCAAATCATGGTGACGTCGCGCTGCGGATCGCGGCAGAAATTACACAGTTCGGCGTCGGAGATGTTGCCGCAGCGGCCGCACAGGCCCAGCTTATCCTTGACGTCGAGCAGTGCTTGCGAGAGGCGTTCGGCCTCTTCCCGCGAGCCGCGCAAGACAAAGAAGGCCAGCCGTTGGGCGGACTTCTGCCCGACGCCAGGCAGGCGTTTGAATTCGTGGATGAGCCGGGCGAGCGGTTCGGCGAAGTCGGGCATGGTTAGATGGTCTCCGTGTTAGAACAGGGTTAGAACAGGCCGGGGGGCAGGCCCATGCCGCCCAGCATACCGCCCATCTTGGCTTGCGCTTGCGTGTCGACCTTGGCGGCGGCCTCGTTGACGGCGGCCATCACCATGTCGCCCAACATCTCCACGTCGGTGGCGGCTTCCGGGTCGATGGTGACGCTGTGTACTTTCTTGTGGCCGTCCATCTTGACGGTCACCATGCCGCCACCGGCGCTGGCTTCGACGCGAATCAGCGCCACTTCCTCCTGTAATTTCGCCTGCATTTGCTGGGCTTGCTTCATCATGTTTTGCATGTTGCCAGGGAGTTTCATCGGGTTACCTTCTTGGTTTTAATAAAGTGACAAACTATTCGCTCAAGTCCCGGACCTGCCGCACTTCGGAGCCGGGGAATAACTCTTGGAAGTGTCTTACTTCCGTGTCGGCCAAAGCGCGCGCCTCGGCTTGGTTTCCAGTGCCAGGGTTTCCAGTGCCAGGGCTTTCAGTGCCAGTGGGTTTGGCAGCCTTTACGGCACCATCGGCCACGGGAGCCGGATCGCCGGTAGTGAGCTTGATCTTGGCCGTCCGGCCGAGCACCTGGGCGAGTGCTTGGGCAATTTCTGGGCTCTTCATGCTCAGGCCATAGGTGCGCGGGGTGACGAATACCACGTCGCTGCCCACTTCTTCTACTGTCGAGTGTTCGACGGCGTCGGCCGAATACTGCGCGCCCATCGTCAGCAGTGCCGCGTGCAGACGCTGTTGAAGGCTGCTGTCACGGGGGGGCGCTACCGGGGCGGCAACAGTTATTGGGGCCGCTCGTTTTACGGCAGACGGCGCGGACGACGCCTTCATGCCGCCAGCCCCAGTGGCCGGGGTCGGGGCCGGCACCGGTGCCGCACCCGGCGTGGGGGGAAGGCCGCCAGCGAGGTTGGCAATCAATTGCTCAATCGAGGCCAGCCGTCCGGCCTGCACCAGTCGCACTAAGCCTAACTCCATATGGAGGCGCGGTTGCAGCGAATATTGCAGGTCTTTGAAGAGATCCAAGGTCAACTGCAAGTAACGGGTGAGATCTTCTTCGGAAAATGTTGCGGCAGCAATGGCTAAACGATCTCGCTCGGAGGGCGATGCCCCGATCAGCCGGGTCTCTTGGCCCGCCACCTTGGCCACCAGAAGATTGCGGAAGTAGCGCGACAATTCGCGACAGAAATGTTGCAGACTCTGCCCCGTGCGTTCCAGTTCCGCGACGATTTCGAGCATCGCACTGGCGTCCGATTGGGCCAGGGCATCCGTCACACGGCTCAGAGCATCCAGTGAAAAGCGGCCCAACAGCTGGCGGACTTCGGCACCGCGAATCTGGAGGCCACAGGCGGCGATGGCCTGGTCAAGCGCCGAGAGCGAGTCGCGCACGCTGCCTTCGCCGGCTTGGGCAATCACCGCCAGCGCTTCGTCGTCGGCCTCCACCCCTTCCAGGACGCAGATCTCGCGCATGCGCGTCACCAGCTCTTCGAAGTCGACAGAGCGGAAAGTGAACTGCTGGCAGCGCGAGGCGATGGTGACGGGGATCTTGTGCGCCTCCGTGGTACACATCAGAAACACGACCCACTCGGGCGGTTCTTCCAGCGTCTTCAGCAATGCGTTGAACGCCTCGGAAGTGATTTGATGAGCTTCGTCGACGATGAAGACTTTGTAGCGGACGCGCGCGGGGCGAAAGCGCACGTTCTCGCGCAGCTCGCGCATTTCGTTGATGCCGCGATTGCTGGCGGCGTCAATTTCGATCACGTCCATTGAATTGCCGATGGTCACTTCCCGGCAACTGGCACAGGTGTTGCAAGGCGTGACAGTGGGGCCGCTTTCGCAGTTCAGGCAGCGGGCCAAAATGCGCGCGACGGTGGTTTTGCCCGTCCCGCGTTGCCCCGCAAAGATGTAGCCGTGCGCGATGCGGCGCTGGGCGATGGCGTTCTCAATGGTGGTGCGCACCGCTTCCTGGCCCAGGAGTTCGTCGAACCCCTGCGGCCGGTATTTACGGGCGATGACTTGGTAGGCTTTTTGTTCAGGCACTTGGTTTGGAAGCGTTAACGCCAAACCCCGGGTGATCCGCGGCACACAGCCGAACCCACTACCGTTGCTTCCTTCCGGACCTGGCGGGGTTCGCAGGCAGACCATTGCACGAAGCCCGGGGCCTGACAAGACCTAGCTTACCATCTTCACTCCCAACATCACCCCCGCACCGGCCACGATCAGCCAGATTGTTTCCAGTTTTGAGCGGACGAAAAGGATGGCGGCGGCCACAATCAGCACCACCGGCACCGGGCCGTCAATGGCATCGCGAGCGAGCGGCAGCACGGCCGTAAGCGATAGCCCCGCGCTGGCCAGCATCACCGCGTCGAGCGCCCGCTTCACGCTGGGCAATTTGGCCCGTTTCCCCAGCCAATAGAGCAACGGGAGCACCAGTAAGGCGGGCGTCACCAGGGCGAGCCAGGCCGCCAGCGCGCCGCGCCCGCCATCGATCATTTGGCCGACGCTGACCATGTAGCTGCCTTTGGGCCCGGGGGTCAGCCGGCCGACGACCACGGCGGTGTTGAGCTGACGGTCAGTCAGCCGATGCGTCGCCACGAGATCTTCGCGCAGAATCGGCAGCGCGGTCATGCCGCTGAAGGAACTCAGTGTCGCTTTCAGGAACAGCAGGTAGAGCAGCAGGAAATGGCTCATTGGTCGCTCCAGAAGTAGCCGATGGCAGCGCAGGCCGCCAGCACCCAGATGGGCGGCAGCAGCGAGGCGAGGCCGAAGCCGGCGGCGGCGAGGCAGAGTCCACGGATGAGCGGGCCGCTGGTGAGGTAGGGCCGGGCGAGCGTCCAAAGGCTGCCCAGGCTGAGCCCGACGGAGACCGCAATCGCCCCGTGCATCAGGGCGAGCGCCGGTGGCCAGGCGAGGACGCGGTCCATGGCCAGGGTGAGCAGGGCGGTGACGACCGAACTCGGCACGGAGGCGATCAGCAGGCAGACGATGGCCCCCGCCCAGCCGCGCACGATGTAGCCCACGGCCGAGCAGCAAGCGAACAGGTTGGTGCCGGGCGTGATGCGGCTGAGGGTGTAGGCGAGGGCAAAGTCCGTGCCGGTAAGCCAGCCGCGCTCTTCCACCATCTCGCGCTGCAGCGCGGCGGTGGTGGGATTGCCCCCGCCAAAGGTGAGCGTGCCCGCGCGCAACATCACTCGGGCCAGGTCACCTAGATACACTGAAGTGTTCATGCTCAACACCATCATCTTCGATCTCGGCAACGTGATTGTGCCCCTTGATTTCCCCGCCGGTTACGCAGCCTGGTCGGTGGCGACGGGGCTGGAGGTAGAGGAAATCCAGCGGCGGATGGCTTCAGCGGACCTCTACCGGGCCTATGAAGCCGGTGAAATCTCGACGCCTCAGTTCCAGGAGGCGATGGAAGCATTGATGGATATTCGCCTGAACGAAACGTCTTTCATGCACCTGTGGAGCAGTATCTTCAGCGAGCCCACCTTGATCGATCCGGATCTCTTGATGAAGCTAAAACAGCGTTACCGGCTGGTGCTGCTCTCGAACACCAACGACTTACACTTCCGGTATATCCGGCGGCATTATCCGGTGATGGAGTTATTCGACGAGTACATCCTCTCTTACGAGGTGAAATGCATGAAGCCGTCGCCTGCCATTTATCATGCGGCCATCGCGGCGGCGCGCTGTCCGGCAGAGCAGTGCTTTTTTACTGACGACTTAGCGGCCAACATCGAGGCGGCCCGCGCCGTCGGGCTGGACGGTGAAGTCTTCGTCGACGAAGCAACACTGATCGGGCACCTGCGCGACCGGGGTGTCAAGCTTCAGTAACGCTGGTTGTATCTGCATCGATTTTGACGGAAAGTCGGAATCAGACGTTTCGGAGGATGTCCTTGCTAAAAATATTTCTTCCCATTTTGGGATTGCTTTGTTCGTCGGCCTTCGCCGTTACGCTCACCGTGCCGAGTGCGGACTTGTTCGGTTCCCCGGGAGAGACGGTGGGTTGGGGCTACTCCATCCGGAACGACACGGGCTTTTTCATGGTGGTCACGTCTGTCCAATCCACCTATCAGACCCAGCCGTTCGGCATCGGTGCCAATAACCCCGCCTTAGAAGACTTACTATCTGTGTGGATGATCGGGCATGGTGTAGCACTGAGCGGCAGTTGCTGCTTTCAAAGCTCATTTCTGTCGGGCTCCGGTCTTGGCTTGGGCTCGCTTCAAATCGCTGCAGGTACTACGGGTACTGAGTTCGGCACCATCCTGCTCAATTACTCGCTTTTCGACGCTGACCCTTTCTCAAATTCGAACGCCAATCAGGTATTTCCCCTGAACGATCCCGGTTTCGTTTCTGTCGATACTTCGGTGACGGTGACGCCCACCGCGACCCCGGAGCCCACGCCGGCCGCACTGTTCAGCGGAGGCTTGCTACTGCTCGCGCTCGCGAGACCGAAGCGGCGCTGGACAGGCAGCTTGGCCATGCTGCTGGCGGTGCCCTTCCTGCTTCCGGCCCAAACCTGTAGTGTTTCTAGTATTGCCGTCACCACCCGGGTGGAAGGACAGACTGAACTGCTGGGGGACGTCAGGATCACCTGCGCCGGCCCGAGCGCTGGCTTTGTTCCCACCCCACTCGGCCAGCCCGTCCCGCGCGTTAACTTCAGTATTTCTCTCTACTCCGATTCAGCCTTAACTGTGCCCCTGCCGCTAGCCAACAAAGTCACTAATATTTCGGTAGCCAATGTGGCGGCCCAAGCCGTTGACGCCCTGTTGGTGATCAGCATCGAGACCTTCCCCCCCACCAATGTGACGGCCCAAAGAACCTGCGCGGCTTCCGAATCACTCGCCAATGCTTGCGCCCTGAACGGTGTGTACAACCCGCCGTCCAATCCCTCAGGAATCAACTTCAGCAGTCCCACCGGCAATGTCCGCAACGTCTATCAAGGCCTGCGGACCGCCACCAATAAGGTCACTTTCCTCAACGTCCCCTTCGAGCCCGCTACTGAAACCCCCAATACCATCCGTTTCAGTGTGAAAAATCTTCGCGGGGCCCTGGTTGGTGCCGTCTTCGCGAATATTGCTATTTATGCGAAAGTCAATTTGGAGAATGCTCCCACCGCCAATCTCCCGTCCAACAACGCGATCATCGGGTATGTTCAGCAAGGGCTTTTATTACGAACGGGCAGTAGCTACCTGCCGAGGTGCATCGACAACAATGTTGCTCTCGCCCAAAGCTCTACTGCGGCCGTAGCGCCGCAAGGCGTCTCGACCCGGGTCCGGATTGTCGAGGGTTATGCGAATCCATTCAAAGGACGAGGCTTCGCTCCAGGGGTCGATCAAAACGACCCGACGCAGGTTTATTTCACCACCGAGAGCGGTTTCTTCAACACACTATTCCCCTCCACCGACGGCCTAAACCGCGCCGGCACAGCCCAGACTGGTACCCGCTTCCGCTTGCTTTTCGACAATATTCCCGCCGGTGTAGAGCTCTATGCTCCGGTCGACGTCCTCCCCAATCCGTTGCATGACTCCCGTCTCCGGATGGTGGATTCCGATGACACCGTTACCGGCGCGCCAACTAGTGGCGACTTGGCCGCGGACACGTCCTTCTTAGCGAACACCTCGCCTGCCCTGGGTGGATTGCGCCGTCTTGCCACCCGCGGACTTTTCCGCTTCGCGGTCTACGAGATGGATTACGCTGACCCGCGCTTTCCCGAAAGCTTCGAAGTGCCCATCACTGTGGCCTACGCCGCCAACACGCCGCAAGTCGTCTCCACGGCCACCGTCTCCTTCGCTCCCTACGATGCTGCGCCCACACTCGGCATTGCCTTGATACCCACTTTCGGCGGCACTCCGGTCACCTTCCATGCGTTCACCATCGGCGACTGCTCAGTATGCGGAGTGAAACTGAATACCTCCATCGCCGGCAAGACCGGGACTTTCACGAATTCCACGTGGGCGATCCG
>JANLPT010000116.1:0-7085 GCA_031367405.1 Bryobacteraceae bacterium | reverse complement strand
CCTCGATACCGGGAAAGACGTCACCCAACTCGCCGCGCTGCAAGCCTATTCCTGCGTCGAGTGCGGCCGCTGCACGGAGTTCTGCCCGGCCGCGAATACGGGCAAGGAACTCAATCCGAAAGAGATCATTCTCGGCCTGCGCAGTTACCTGAACGAGTTCGGCACCCAAAGCGATCAGCCTTTGCTGGGTAAGTACATTTCGCAGGAGGCAGCTTTCCAATGCACCACTTGCGGTTGCTGCGAATATCAATGTCCGGTAGGCATTGAGCACTTACCCATCATCATTGGCTTACGCCGCGGTGCCACCAATACAGGTAAGTGGGAAGACGAATACGGCGGTAAGTTATTCAATAATCTCGAACGCTACGGCAATCCCTTAGGCCTCTCGCAGAATGAGCGCGACAAGTTTCTGCAGAAGAGCGAGATCCCTATCTACGATGGCACGCAAGAGTATCTTCTCTGGCTCGGCTGCATGGGCAGTTACGATTCACAAGGCCGCGAAGTCGTACTGTCGCTCGTCCGTATTCTGCGCCACTTGAAGATCACTTACGGCGTCTTGAAGAAGGAGCGCTGCACCGGCGATTCCGCCCGCCGCCTGGGCAACGATCTCGCCTTTCAGCAACTCGCCGAATACAACTTACAAAACATCAACGCGGTCGCGCCTGCGAAGATACTTTCGATTTGCCCGCATTGCGTGCGGACCATGAACACGGATTGGCGCGAGTTCGGGGCCACCCTAGCCGTCGAGCATCACTCCACTTTCCTGGCCCGCATCAGTCCCCAGTTGCCGAGTGCTCCTTCTGGGGAGACCGTGGTCTATCATGACCCCTGCTACCTCGGCCGCTATCTCGATACTTACGACGAACCGCGGGCGGTGATCGCCCAATCGGCCACCTTAATCGAGGCACCCAAGAATCGCGAACGCAGTTTCTGCTGCGGGGCCGGCGGCGGCTTGGCGTTCCTCGGTGAAGAGCACGGGACGCGGGTCAACGAAACCCGCGCCAAGGAGTTAGTCGCCACCGGTGCCGGCACCGTGGGGGTGGCCTGCCCTTTCTGCAACACGATGTTTAAAGACGCGATCAAGACGGTGAGCCATGGCGTTGAACCTAAGTTACTCGACATCGCCCAAATCGCCGCCGCTCGCCTGCCAACCGCCGTCTAAACTTTTCTCCAGGAGCCTCGCCGTTGATTACTCTGTCTTTACTTGCCCTCCTCGCCCAAGCGCCACAACCCAACGGGGCCGGCCTCGAAACGGGAACGCTGCCGCCCCGCTGGTCCACCGGCGGACCGCGCTGCATGGAGTCTCCCGACTGGTTTATCCATGAGTACAATGCGAATTTCTTTATCTTGCGCGAGTCCGGCTGCAGTCATTACGAGAAGCCGTTTCTCTATCTGATTTTTGGGCAGGACCGTGTACTGTTACTCGACACCGGGGCTGGTAAAACCGAGTTAGCCGGCCTAGTCGACCGCCTCATCGCCCAGTGGAGCGACCGTCATGGACGCCCAAAGCCGCGCCTCATCGTCGCGCACACCCACAACCATGGCGACCATAAATCGCGCGACGGCCAATTCACCGGACGCCCAGGCATGGAGTTGATCCCCGCCGAAGTCAGTGCCCTCCAAAACACCTTCGGCATCGCCCAATGGCCGGCCGGCCCCGGCCAACTCGACCTCGGCAATCGTACAATCGACATACTCGGCATGCCCGGCCACGATGCCGCCGCCATCGTGCTCTACGATCGCCGCACCGGCATTCTGCTGACGGGCGACAACATTTACCCGGGGCGTCTCTACATCCGCGACTGGGATGCTTACACGCGTAGCACTCAGCGCCTGGTCGATTTCGCGGACAAACATTTGGTGAGCCACTTACTCGGCAACCACATCGAGCAAACCGCCACGCCCTTCCTCGAGTACCCCATTGGCTCCATCTATCAACCGCAGGAACATGCGCTGGAACTTACCCGCGCGAACTTACTCGAACTCAACCGGGAACTCATTCATCTAAAGGGTCAGCCAGCCCGTGTCGCGCTACGAGACCTGACCATCTACCCTTCGAGCGCCGCCGGCAACGCGGAAATGCGCCAGTCGAGCGTGGAGACGGAGAAGCGGCAGCGCAAAACCCAATATGCGCAGCCCGCGCCTGAGCGCTAAACTGGAGGCTTATGAAACGAAGAGCAGTTCTCGCTTTAGGCGCAGGCGTACTAGGAACCGGCGCGGTCGCGCGGGCCCAACAGATTCCCCGGTCCGGTGAGTTCGAAATCACCACCTCCGCCGGGCCGCTCAAGCTCGGCCAGTACAAGGGGAAAACCGTCGTCTTCGCGCTCATCCGCTCCAGTTGTTCGCACTGCCAGGAAGTCACTCAGATTCTGCGCAGCCTGCAGCAGGAGTTCGGCCCCAAAGTGCAGATGGTCGCCTGTGACTTCATCGAAGATGGGCCAATCGTCGTGCCGCCGTTTATCGAAAGGTTCAAGCCGGGCTTCCCCGTGGGCTGGACGACGATGGAAAAGGCCTTCAAGTTTTTGCAGATTTCGTTAATGACGCCAGGCACGGTTCCCAAGCTGGTCTTTATTGACCGTAAGGGCTTCATCCGTGCCCAATACGACGGCAGCGACCCCATCGTCGGCGGGGACGGCAGCCGTCGCGACAATATCAAAGCGAAGATCGTCGAAGTCGCGGCTTTGTAACTACCGGCCCAGCAACGCTTCGATCTCCTCTAACTGCTTACCGGCTTCGGCGAACTTACCCTGCGACTGCAATTCGCGATAGCGGCGGAAATGTTGCCGCAGCGCCTCAACCCGATCGCCGGCCACCGGAACCTTCGAGGGAATCGCCGAGACCGGTACGGGGTCATTCGGCTTAGGAAGCGCGGGCGCTAGGGACATTTGACCTCTGAGTTGGTCGAGCGCCTGATCATAAGTGTCGGCGTAAGCAATCTGGTTACCTAACGCTAATGCCACTTTCTTTAGCTGGGGCATCGGTGCCTGGGCGGCTTGGATGTAAATGGGCTCCACGTAAAGAAATGAGCCTCCGAGCGGCAGTACTTGCGTCTGTCCCAACAGCACCTTGGAGCCCTGCTGATTCCACAAACTCAAATCCTTCGAGATGGTCTGATCCTGGTTGATCCGGGCTTTGATCTGCATGGGCCCATAAATCAACTCTTGCTTTGAAAGCTGCAGCACCATCAGCTCGCCGTAATGACCTTCGTCGGAACGGCCAAGTAAGACACCGATGAGATTCTGTTTATTCCGCGGCGTGAATGGTAAGGTGATCGCAAACTCCGGCTTGGAAGATCCGGGCAGAGTGGTCACGACGTAAGTGGGCTCATAAGTACTACTTCCACCTTCCTGCGCCGACTGCGTGGTCGCCAAGTCCCAGACGTCTTCCTTGTTATAAAAGGCCTCTGCGTCGCGCATATGAAACTGCCGGAATATTTCCGCTTGCGCCCGGAAATAAACCTCGGGATAGCGCAGGTGTTCCCGCAAGTTAGCCGACATCTGCGCGGCCGGAGTAAAAAGCTTCGGGAAAAGCCGCATGTAGACCTGAATCACCGGGTCCTGCGGCTCAAATACAAAAATCTGCACGGTGCCATCGTAAGCATCGACGGTCGCTTTCACGCTGTTGCGCAGGTAGTTATAAGCGCCGCTGTTGAGCGCCCGCGAATAAGGATGCCGCTTGGACGTGGTGTAGCCATCCAGCATCCACACCAGCCGGCCCTCTTCCGTAATCACCAGGTAAGGGTCGGCGTCCCACTCCAGAAAGCTCGCCACTGTGTCCACGCGCTCGCGCACATTGCGGCGGATCATCATGCGGCTCTCTGGCGTCATGAACTGAGTAAATAAGATATTCCAATCGCCTTCGCGGACCATGGCGGCGAAACGCATGCCGAACGACGAAATCGGGAACCCGCCCTTGCCGTCGTAGCGGAAGTGGACGTTGTCGGAGCCCGATGGGTAATTGAATTCCTGCTGGCCGGTACGCACAAAGACGGGCTCATGAGTTACTTCGCCGTAGTAAATCTCCGGGCGCGTAATCTTAAATCCGGCTTGGGTGATTTCCGGCGGCGCGTTGCGAATGAATAAGTCCGGCAGGCCGTCCGCTGTGGTTTGGTTCGCCCGGGCAGCCACCACGCCGTAGCCGTGAGTATAAACAAAGTGCGGGTTGTTCCAACGTGAACGCGCCTCCGGCACTTGCTGGACATCGATTTCGCGCGGCGAAATCAACACCTGCTGAATCTCGCGGGTGCCATCGGCTTTCTTCACCCAATAGCGATCGACATCGCTATCGGCGAACACGTAGTAAGGGCGCAGCGCCTGTATCTGGGTAACGGCATCGTGAAAAGGCTTCCAATCCCACAGGCGCACATTGTCGAGCAATGCGCGATTCTGCAGCGCCGCGTGGGACGCTTCCGCCGTCGCGCCTTTCGCGCCAAAGTCGACCTCCTTCAGCTTGCCCGTCAGACCGTAAGCCGCCCGCGTGCCGGCCAGATGGCGCTCGATGTAAGGCCGCTGAATCGTAATTTCGCTAGGCTTTACGTAGAAAGTGTAGACCAGCCGGGGCAGGACCAACGACACCAGGTAAAGCGCGCCGAGCAGCCCCACGGCCGCGATGCGCCACTTCATCACGAAAAGCGCCGCCGCCACCAGCATCCACAGCAAAGGAATCGTAAACTTTTCATCGACGTAGTCGACGCCCACCAGCAAACCATGGTCGTTGCGGAGCAGGTCGTAGCGATCAAGATAGAAGCCGGCAGCTAGCGCGGAAAAAAATAAAGCGCCCATCGCGCGAACGAAGGCTCCGTCGAGTGCCCGGCCGATATTCAGTTCACGCAGATCGAAGTCGTCCGGCGACATTTGCCGCGCGCGAGCGATCAGTTGCATGGCCTGGCTCGAAAGCCAATAAATCAGGCCACCCGCTACCGCAGCCACCGAGACAAAGCTCAGCAGCAGGCGATAGAAGGGCATTTCGAAGAAGTGAAAGGCTAGCGGCAGATTAAAGACCGGATCGCGGTAGCTGTCGCCCAGATCGCGCGACCCAAAGTAGCGAGCCACCGCCCAGGCGTCCACCGTCAGGGCGGCCATCATGCCTGCGAGCAATAACAACACGAAGGTACTGATGTAGGCGTATCCCGGATATTTGCTGAGCCCGCCGCCCCCGCTCTTGAGGCCGCGGGCGTGGACGAGAAAGAAGAAAATGAACAGCAAAACCGCCGCCCCGACAATGGGCGCCGCAGCATAGAACCAGGTGTCGTACCACAGCTCGAGTTGCCCGATTTCGTGCCACCAGGCGTAGTCGATGATGAGGCCAGCGATGCTGCGGGCGAAAAAGAGCAGGAGAAAGAGACCGATAAGGACGACTCCCAGGGAGAATCGGCGCGGACGGGGAGGAGAAATCTCGTAGACGGCCATACCCCTATCATGGCACTCTGTGAGCGCTTTCACGAAACAAAGCCGATTTCGCCATATCTACCGTGTTTTGTATAGGTTAGAAATGCGAAAGGGGGAGCGTTTCCGCTCCCCCGCCGCGTCGATCGAGTACTACGCTGGGATCATCAATACTTGGTCCCCTGCAAATCGGGGCTAATCGTACTGCTGATGATAACATGCTTTGGTGCGCAGTAACTTCATTTTGTTCGGTTGGATACACGGGCTGATCTTACTGTCGATTCCTGCCCTCGCTGCGGCAGCGAGTTGGGTGACGCGGCGGGTTCCCATGCAGGGCAAATACCATCGTTGGGCTTTCGGCGGATTGCTCCTCCTGAATGAAGTGGTCTATTACGGCTGCAAGGCGTCGAAGCATTGGTTCCAATTCCCCGCTGGCTTACCTTTGCAGTTATGCGACCTGATCGTCTGGCTGACGGTGATCGCCGCTTTTACGTTGCGGCAAGCACCGTTTGAGTTTGCTTTTTTCACGGGCCTGGTGGGCACCAGTATGGCCCTCATCACGCCTGATCTATGGGACCCCTTCCCTAGCTACCCGACTATCTATTTCTTCCTGGCACACGGCGGAATTGTCGCACTGCTGCTCTATCTTTGGTGGAGTGGGCAGGCGAAACCCAAACCGGGCTGCGTGTGGCGGGTGATGCTGATGCTGAATGGGTATGCATTGGCGATTGGACTATTTAATTGGTGCTTCAAGACAAATTACATGTACCTATGCCAGAAGCCGGCCGGAGCGTCTTTGCTGGATTACTTTGGCCCCTGGCCAGTTTACTTACTGGGGAGCGAGTTACTGGCGCTCGCTTTCTTCGGCTTGCTTTCGTGGCCGTTCCGGCTGCGGCCGAGCGCGTAACCGCAGGGGCCACTCTCCATTGGCACGCGTCTGGATTCCGGCCCGCTCCCTCCGGTCGCGGCTCGATACCGTCTAACGCCGGCTCGCCTATAAACTAAGCCGTCCGCGCAGATACTCTTGATCCACAGGATTTGTGGCCAAGGACAGGGCCCTTTCATATGCCTGGCGCGCTTCGGCCGGACGATTCAGGCGGCGTAGTAAGTCGGCGCGCGCGGCATGTAGTAGATGGTAACTATCGAGGGCGGTCAACTCATCCATCAGGCTCAGCCCCGCGGCGAAGCCACAGCTCATGGCCACGGCGACAGCGTGATTCAGGCGAACCACCGGCGTGTCCTGATAGCGTAGTAAGTCACGGTAGAGAAGTTCGATCTGTACCCAGTCGGTAGCCGCAGCGGAGGGCGACTCCGCATGCACCGCCGCGATGGCTGCTTGTAACTGATAAGTATTTGGCTGGCGGCGGGCCAATGTGGATTCGAGCAACCCGACGGCGGCGCGAATTTGCGGCTGATTCCAGAGACGCCGGTCCTGCTCCTCCAGAGTTAAGAAGCGGCCCTGCGCATCCAGGCGCGCCTCGGAACGCGAGTCCTGCAGGAGCATCAACGCCAGAAGTCCTGCTGCTTCTGGCTCGCGCGGCATCAGATCGCACAGCACGTGCGCCAAGCGAATGGCCTCGGCGGCCAGACTCTTCCTCTGTGCTGAATAGCCCTCATTGAAGATCAGATATAGCGTCGCCAGCACCGCGCGGAGGCGCTCCGGCAACTTACTCGCTGGCGGTACTTGATAGGGAATGCCAG
>JANLPT010000110.1:0-2216 GCA_031367405.1 Bryobacteraceae bacterium | reverse complement strand
GACGGACCAGTCTCGGGTGCTGCCGATGGTCATTTGGGTATCCCGACCAGCGGCGTTCCGGTAGCGCAGCACGAATGCCCGGGCGCCGGCCGAGGTAACGCGCACCCCGAAGCCAGAACCACCGTCCCACCTTATTCGATTGCCCTTGGTGGGCGGCGGCAGGGCGGCGACAATATTGTCCGTAAATGCCCCACTGATTTTTTGCCAGAGGGTCTCCAAGCCGGTTTGTGTTGCCATGAGAATGAGTTCCGTGTCCGCGCTATGTCCGCAGAAAATATGCGCTGAGCTTCACCGCGTTGCAAGCGTTTTCAGTGGACTTCATGAAATATATAGGTATTGCAGTGGTTTGGGCGGCTGTTGCTTGCGGACACAGGATCGGGAAGGGGTCCAAAAACTGATTCGTAATCAGTAGGTCCACAGTTCGATTCTGTGCGCCGGCACCAGCACTTTCTCAATACACGAGACGCTTCGAAATCGTTTGGGGCTTCACTGGGGCTTCAAGATCGGCAAGGCCCACAAACAGACCCACGGTGAACCGGTCGTGTCGATGGGATCACGGACGCGGCAGACGAGGTGACCCGGGGACCTGGCAACATTGAAGCCCTCGCACTTCGTGCTGCGAAATCATTGGATCGCGAGCCTGAACCTGGACCGCGCTCACCAGGGAGAGCTGCGACGCACGTGGCGGCGGAGAGTCATCCCGGTCACTGTCTGCCCAGCCAGGAGCTGTCCACCCATTAACTTCAGACTGAGGTTGGAGCCGACTCCCATGACCGCACTCATCCGTAACCTCCCAGACGCCGCCCTCGGCTTCGAAATGTAACGCGTTTGCACAGCATGCGGAATGAGGGTTACCCTGCCTAAACGGGGCCGGTTCGGTGCCATCGGCACTCGGAAGCCACGCAAGGTACTTAGGCCGGGAAATGCAGGAAGATTCACAACGGCAAACGGACACTGCCATCATTCGTGATTTGGCCCGGCGTGTAGCCGACGATCCCAGGGAAGATCCGGAGCGGCTGGAACGCCTTGGTTTGCTGGCCACGGCGCGTGCCACCGCCGTGCGGGCGGAGAGACAGGCCGGGCGCGTGAGGCGCGTCGTCGCAATCCGTGACGTATTGCCTGAAATCCCGGAAGCCGTATTCGAGCATGTCGGCGAAACGGCGCTCGCCGAGATTGAAGGGCACCTGCGAGAACTAACGGACGCTCGAAGTCATCGCGATCATATCCAAACAGAAATAAAAAAGGCAAACGACGCACGTGAGTGGGATCGGCTCGGCCCGCTTGCGGAAGATGCAAAAGGCGCTGAGGCCACCATCACGGCGGCCGAACGTAGTATCCGGGCTTCTCTTCCGTCCGACCTGAGCGATTCTGAGCATGCCATCGTCATCGAGGGGAGTCCGGCGCCCGGGGTCATTGCACCGTCGCCCATGGAAGCGTTAGCCACTGAGTCGAATCATTCGGCCGAAGCCGGCCCTGCACTCCCTCCCTTGGCGGCCACCGCGCGCGGGCCAGATGAACGGAGTGAGCGCGAATCGGACATTCCGCATAACACCGGCCGGGGCTCTCCGGCGGCCCCCGTGACCGAGACTCACATAGAAGTGGCGGGCGAAGCGGAAGGTCCAACGAACAGCGGTCAGGACGTTTCCGCCCCGGAACTCCCAATATGTATTCCTTCGGAATTGGAAGCAGTTCCCCCAATGGATGGTGGCATGACCGCCCCGTCCACCCGCTTACCCGAGGCCCCCAACCCGTCGGCGTTGGAAGCGGTTCCTCCGGCGGACCATGCACGGGATGCTTATCCCGGCCGCGCACCCGGCGAGCCCTGTCGGTCCGCGGATGGCGCGGATCGCGTTTGGGCGGCGCTCCACGCCGAACGGCTCGGCCTTGCGTATGCGCTCGTCTCCGCCGGCGCACTGGGTTCGGCGACGCCCGCGATCTTCGCACCGACGCTTAAACTTACCGCGGCGGCCCTTACTGCCGACGGCACCGGAACCATCTACGACGAGATTGGTGCTGCCTCCGAGGATGTGCTTACCGCCTGGTCGAACGATCAGGTCGATTCTGAGTTTGGTATGACTGCGCTGACACTGCTGTTGCCCGCGCTGAGCAGCCTCGCGGTTCTCGCGCCCGGACCGTTTACCAGCGGGCTGATGCGATCGGTGCTCGCGGCAGACATTGATGTTCCGGCCCTGCATCCTTTGCGGGAACTCGCGCGT
>JANLPT010000103.1:0-4652 GCA_031367405.1 Bryobacteraceae bacterium | reverse complement strand
CTATGGGCCCGGAGGCCTGTCCTACTTAGCGTGATGATCGACTAGCTGGTTTTTTTCGGGCTAACGTCGGCGATCTTGACGGGCCGGCTCAGGGGGTGGGGGGAACCTGAGCGAACCTGAGAGCTTAAAGTGATTCGTTTGAATGAGATCGCCGGGATTGTTTTGCCACCCGCGTGTGGTAGGCCTGAGAATTTCGGGGTGTAATCGGAATCCGCCGGCACGAGGATGATCTTTTGCTGGGTAGTCTGGGTTTTCATGCGTAAGATCTCCCACCCTGAGGGTAGCAGGTGCGATCAAGAGTCCCGGGTGAGCCGCGAGGCTAAATTGCAGAAAGGATGGGAGATCCGGTTTTTCAATTCGATGGGAACGCCTTGTGGCGCTTCCACGTTAGCGGTCGGAATTCCCAGCGCGACAAGATCGACTCGGCGTTCAGGCGGTCGTCGATTGAATTGCCGGAATGGGGATCGGCGTTTCTATCGCCGGACCCTTGCGAGGCCGACCGATGGGCAGGGCGCGGAGGAGGATTTGGTAGGTGCGCTCGAGGTTTTGAAGGAAGTCGCCGGAGCCAGGGCCGAGTAGTGGCGGGTGGGCGCGGCGGACGGCGGCGACTCGGGCGCTGGACCAGCGGTATTCCTCGGCGGTCTTGGCCAAGCGGGCGCGGACGGGATTTAGCTCGACGTAGCGGAGAGCGGTTTCCCAGTGGGCGTCATTGAGGACGCACGAGTAAAAGCGGTTTTGCCAGACTAGTTTTTCGGATTCCGCATTTATGGCGAGCGAAAAGCGACGTTCGAAATGCGGCGAGTCGAGGCCTGCTGCATAGTTTCTACAATAAACTGTTTTGATTGAGTTAGTTACGGATAAGTCGGGGATACTCGGGGGTGGCACGACTTTCGGGGGTGGCACGACTTTCCGCACGACTTTCCCGGGGAGTCTGTCGGAGAGAAACTTTAAACTAACCTAGAATCAACAACTTACGGACACTTGGCCGCCGTCGGACGCTTGTAACTTGTTGATTCTACGTAGAGCATATTTTCTCTCCGACAGACTCCCGGGGGTGGCACGACTTTCCTTGGCGGTGCCGGGCATGCGTTGCTCTAGAACATCAGGCGCAGAACGATGGCGCCGGTCCGGGCATTCGACTGGAACGCGAGGTCCGGCCGTAGGAAGATCGGATTGCCGGCGATTAACATGCTGGTCTCCGAAGCTCCGGTGCGCGCCCGGTTGTTCGCGACGTTCGGGAAGCCGGGTACGAATTGCGGCGTGTTGGTGACGTTGTAGAAGTCGGCGCGGATCTGCAGCTTGAAGCGCTCGGTGATGTCGAAGCGCTTGCCGATGTTGAGGTCGAGGTTGTTGATCATCGGCATGCGGACGGTGTTGCGTCCGGCGTTGGGGAAAGTGCCCGGCCCGGCCACGATGTAGCGGGCACTGGGATTGTTGACGAGATAGCCTACGGTGGCCGCATTGCCGAAGCCGCAGGCCGCCACGGAACTGCGGCACAGCGGCGTCACTGAGCTGCCGCTGTTTTCGGCGCCAGCCGGGTTGAAGATGGTCCGGTCACCGGCGTTATCGCCGTTGCGGTTCGCGTCCTGCGCCGAGCGAATCGTGGCCCAGGATCCTGTCTGGAAGGTGAGCACGCCGGCCATTACCCAGTTGCCCAGGAGGTTCTTGGTGAACCAGTTGTTTGAGCCCTTCAACCACTGGGACTCGTAGACCGGCGCCAAGGTAAAGCGATGACGATGATCGAGCGCGCTCGAGGCCCGCTCCGGCTTCAGATTGTTAAAGTCCTGCGGACGGCGTGGGGTGGTGACGGTGGAGAACAGAGCCGCCGTCGAGTCGTCGATGTTGTGGGACCAGGTATACGACGCAATGTAGGTCAGGCCGTTCGAGAAGCGCTTGTTCAACTGCAGCGCCAGACCATGGTAAGAGGACTGGCCCCACTGCTGAAAGCTGGTGATGGTGCTTGTGAACCCTGCTGTCTGGAAAGCATTGGCTGGATTGCCCGTGGAGAGCGGGAAGTTAGCGAGAGTCACCGGCAAAGCGTCCAATTGGGCCGCCGTGGGGCGTTCGTTGAACGTGGGCAACTGCTGCGCCGAAGAAGTCACGCTGGCCGGCCGGTTCATCTGAATTTGGATGGGCAACCGCAGACCTCGCGTACCGAGGTAGCGCGCTTCCACCGTGTAATCCTTGCGGAAAACGCGCTGCGCGCTGAAGTTCCACTGCAGCGAATACGGCCGGTCCTGCCGAGGGATGAACGACGACGTCAAGCGTCGGGCAACGGCCGGATCGGTGATGGGTCGGGATTCAGCCCGCACACCGCCCTGCCCGAGGAAGTTCGGTTGATCGGGCCGTTCGATGTGGCCGTCGATGGTCGTGAAGTATTGCGGCGGTAGCGAATTCACGCCCAAATTCTGATAGACCTGGTCGTAGCCCATACCAAAGCCCGCGCGGATCGAAGTGCGGCCATCGCGCCCGGGGGACCAAGCCAAGCCAATCCGCGGTGCGAATTCATTCTTGCGGTTCTGCGGCGCGCCGATTTGCAGCAGGCCCGGCACCGAGGCCAGGGAGTTCAACTGCTGCGACTGCGCGCCGGCCGGCACGCCGACATACTCATACCGGATGCCCAACGTTAGCACCAGGTTCGAACGTAGACGCCATTCGTCGGTGGCGTACAGATAGTGCGACAGAAGGTTGGCCACAAACGGGAAACCGCCCGCGGAACGCTGTCCGAACTCTGGCGTGATATCACGCATAAAGCGGTCAAGCGTGTTGTAAACGTAGTCGCCGCGCAAGCGCTGCACGAAGAAGTTGGAACCGTTGATCTTGCGCCCATCGTAACCGAACTTCACCGTGTGCTTGCCCCGGTACCAGCTCGTGTTGTTCACGAGTTGGATCGTGTTGGCCGTGTAAGACTGCGGATAGTTACCGTTCGGCCCAATCTGCATGCCCAGGTCCAACATCGTCACGTTGGGGAAGACGTCGAGGCCGGGCCATTGCTGGTTGCCGATCGGGAAGGCCTGTGCGATGCGGCTGTAGCCGGCCCGAGTCTCGTTGGTGACGCTCGAGGAGAGGGTCTTCAGGTAGGTGAAATTGGCAATGTGGCGGGTCGACTTAGTCGGGGTGAAGAATTCGGGCAAAGTGACGCTCGTCGTGTTGATCGAACTCGTCCGGCCGTAGGCGTAGCGGGCGCGGAAAATGTCGGTCTGGGTGAGGTTATAGTCGCTGGACACGGTGTACTGCAGATCGTTCTGGTAGGACGGCGCCACGGAGCGAAAAATGCCTATGGGAATCGCCGAACCCGCCACCTGCACGGACCGCGTGCCGTCTTGCGCGCCGGCCACCGGCACCCACTTCCGGAACTGTTCCAGGTTGCGCCGCGACACCTGCGGGTTCGCTTCCAAGGCCGAGATGCCCGCCTGCGTCGGAATGAAAACGGCGCCGCTGGGAGAGCCGGCCACGCCCTGCGGGTTGTATTCCAGATTGCCAAAGTAGAACCATTTGTCTTTGATCACCGGGCCACCGAAGTTGCCGCCAAACCGGTTGTTGTCGTAGCGCGGATTCGACGTAATCCCTTGGCGCCGTAAACTCTCGTCCACCGCGTTCAGATTGCGATTTTGGAAATACTCAAACAAGGCTCCATGCATGCCGTTGGTGCCCGACTTGATGACGGAGTTAAACTGCCCGCCGGTGGAATGACCGAACTCCGAACTGAACTGATTCTGTTGCAGCGAAAAGTCCTGGATGGCTTCGTTCGAAATGGCCAGCACCGGCCCGGTGACCGACCGGTTGTTGACGTCGATGCCTTCGACCATGAAGTTGTTATTCGTCGGACGCTGCCCGCCGACGCTGGGGCCTGTGCCGTAGCCGACGCCACCCTGGGTGGTGACGCCGGAACCCAGCAGGCTCAGGTTGATGACGCCCAGCGCGCCGGTGGCGCTCACCGGCAACTGGATGGCCTGCATCGCAGTGAAATTCTGAACAACGTTGGAGGTGGTGGTGTCAATCGTCGCCGCCGCTTCTACCACTTCCACGGTCGTCGCGACGTTGCCCACCTCGAGCGTAACGTTGATCGTCGATTGCCGGTTCAACTCCACGGGAATGTTCGCAGTTGTAGCCGCCGTAAAGCCGGTTTGGGTCACCGTCAGTTTATAGCGTCCCAACGCCAGATTGGCGAAGCGATAAGTCCCGTCGCTGGCGCTCTTCGCGGTTACCTTCTGATTGGTGGCCTGGTTCGTAATCTCCACTGTGGCGCCCGCAACCAGGGCCCCCGTCTTGTCGGAAACTACGCCGACCAGGTTTCCGTCCATCGCCTGCCCGAACGCCAGCGACGCTCCCAGGACCAAGGCCGAGGCCAAACTCAACATTTGACTGAAACGCTTTTGTATCACAAGATCTCCATGTGCATGCCATTTGGTTACGTAACGACTAAGTTATTCAAAAGGGATAAGCCCGCGCCGGCGAAGATTCCACTCGCATCAGCGAGGCGGCGAGAACAACTCTGCGCTCGGGAGAACGGCGCCTCCTGCCGAGAGCACTTTGCCGTTACCGAGCAGGAGCATCGTCCCGACGGAGCGGCCCCCCAACGAGTTCGGCTGGGCCGTGACGGTGTTGGACGCTGGATCGAACAGATCCACTAACGAACCGTTGATGGTTCC
>JANLPT010000075.1:0-20641 GCA_031367405.1 Bryobacteraceae bacterium | reverse complement strand
AGAGCTGCCTGAAGCATAAACTTCTCCTTAGTTCAGGCCTGCGGCAAAAGCGAACGCAGACCCGTTAAAGGAAGTTTATCAGGAATCAGCAGGAGAATGCTGTCCCAAACTGATCACGTTTGCATGAATTTCGGACTAGGGTCGAGTGCAGCCTTCTATGCTGAGCACGAACTCGCCCCGGGAAAATGGCGAAAACGAGCTGACTTCCACCGTCATGTTCCCAGATTCGCGCAGGACGGCGGTGATCCGTGCCTTGCCGCTGCCGTCGTTGTCTGTCGCGGTCGCCAGTACCGTGCCACTCGGGCCGATGAGGTAAACGAACGTGTCGACTGTCGTGCTCGAAACCTCGAGGTTCAGCTCCTGGCCAATGCGGCCCGGGAATTGGAACACTTCGGTGGGAAAGAGGTCGCCGCGGCGTCCCAACCGCGACGAAGCATCGGTCAATGCGCCGTTCACCGTGGCGGGGCAGCCGGCGATCTTCGCCGGGTCCACCGGGCTCAGCCCAGCCACATTGGCAAATTCGAGCTTCACCGCGAAAGCGCCCGCCTGATCCGGATCGAACGTGGTGGCCACAATCGTATACTTCCCGGCGACCGGCAATTGCAAGTTACCCGCCAAGGCCGGGATCCGCGAACTGCTACCGAAGCGCTCGAGGCCATCGTCATCCAAGGCAAACACGTCGCCGCTGGGGGCCAGCAGCAGCAGGTAGGTGTCAATGTCCGCCGACTGCAACGTTATATTGATCGCTTGCCCCTGCTTCGCCTCGAACGTGTACAGCTTCGAATAGGCATTCACCAGCGGGTCATAGAAACAATCGTTGGCGCTGAGATCGCTCTGTACCGTCACCCCCGGCGTAATATCCTGTGGCCGGCACCGGAAGGTCTGTACCAGCTTGATGGTGCGGTCACCGACGCGGACGCTCGCCGTTCGCGGAGCTTCGCTATCGTTAGCGGCGATCGCCAGTTTGGCCAGGTCCGTCCCCTGGCGGCTGGTGGGGCCCGTCATCTTGGCCCAATCGGGCAAGTCTTGCGCGGCCCAGTTGGCGCAGTGGTTGCCGGTGGTCACCGTCAGCAAGGCAAAACCGGCTTTCTCCGTAATCACTTGCTTGGCCGGCGAAAGCGTCAAGGTGCAGGGCGGCACCGGATTGGCTCCCACGTTCCAGGTGACGACATACTCTTGCGAATCGGTTCGAACTTCGACGCCGCGTACTTCCGCCTTCCAGATGCCGGCTGCCGGATTCGCCACCACCGCCTGCTTCACGTTGTCGCGGTCACCTTCGCGTTCGGCGGCATTGGCCGCCGGATTCGCCGGATTCAGCCGCAACGGTAATTTGCGCGTCTGGCCATCGGGCGACGTCAATACCAGTTCGAGATGATTGGTGATCACCGACGCGGCGGTCAACACGGCATCGGCATCGGAGTAAACCAGCATCACGCGCAGCGCCGGCGAGTTGGCCGGTACTTCGATGGCATGCGATTGGGTCGCGTTTCCCGCCAATTTATCGATGACATACGTCTTATCGTCCAGCGTCTTGACGGCCGCTACGGCGTCGGCCAAGCCATAACCGTAAATATAGTCCGGCCCGATATTGCCCAGGTCCTTGGCGGTATTGAGCAACGCGGCTTTCACCAGCGCCGCATTGGGCAGTGCGCCCCCGTTCTTGGCCTTATACCGCTCCACCAGCAGCGCCGCCGTGCCGGTGATGGCGGGGGTCGACATCGACGTGCCGCTCAGCAACTGGGAGCGGTTCGTTTGGAATGTCGAGAGCACATCGACGCCCATGGCGACGAGATCCGGCTTGATGCGATTGTCCCGCATGGGTCCGGCACTGGAAAAGCCGGCGGCCGCCATTTTCGCCTCCACCGCGCCCACCGTGATGATGTTTTTTGCCGTCGAAGGCCGGCCGATGGTATAGAAGCCGCCCCGCGGCAGAATGGTGCAGTCCGTCCAGTCACGGTCATTGCCGGCGGCGAATACGACGGTCAGATTCTTTTCGCGCACCAGCCGGTCGTAGTCGCGCTCCGCCGTGCCGTATGTGCCATAACGGCCGCAGGTGCCGCTGGCTTCGGAATAGCCTTCGCCCCAAGAGTTGTTGGCGACCGCGAGGGCCAGGTCGTCCACACCCCGCAGCATCTTGGCGGGAACATTCTGGAAGGTCCAGCTGAATAGTTTGGCCGCCGGAGCCATGCCTTTGAGCCGCGGATCGTTGCCGGCCGCGATCATCGTCCCGGCGACGTGCGTCGAGTGGAAGCTCACCGTGGCGCGATCGACGTTCATTAACCGGTCACCGAATTCGGTGTGCGCCGAGACGTTGCCGCCGTCGAAAATGCCGATGTTCACCTCGCGGCCGGTCAGCGAAAAAGGATCGGCCTGCAGTTTGTCATTGCCAATCAGACGGGCGGAAACGGCGTTATCTTTCAGCCGCGGCGGCGGGGGCGACGGCTCCAGATAACGCACCCAATCGGCTTTGCTCAGTTCGCGTAGTTGCGCCGGTGTCAGCCGGACTTCGAAATGCTGAAAATAGGGCGTGTCTTCCAAAATAGCGATGCCGAGTTGGGCCAATTCCCGTCGCGCCTCTTCCACATCGACATCGGCGTGGTAGGACACCATCGTCTCCGCCCGCACCGTTTCGCCCGCGATCTCGTCCGAAGACCAACGCGGCAAAAGGCTCAAGGTACCACCGGCTGCCAGCAGCGCCGGGTCCAGCTTGTCTTCGGCTTCGAAGGACACTACGGCACCGAGATCCTTCTGAATCGCCCGGCCCGCAAGCAGATCTACGCCCAACGGCGAAGTAAGGTCGAGGCTCGCCACGTAGAAGCCGTCACCCAGTGGCTCCAGCAGACGCAATCCAGTGGGCACCAGGGCCCGGTCACTCATCCGGCTGATGCGGACGCCCACGTGGGCGCGATTGCCAAGCACCCGTTTACCCGCCAAAGACATCCACAGTGGCCGTTCGAGGGCACCCGGTACCCGTTTCATCCGCTCCGCGCCCGCAAAACGCGGCGCGGACTGTGAAAACTCACGCGGAATTTCAATTTGGGCTAGAAGAATAGAAGGTACTAGAACGATGGCAATCAGTAGGTGGTAAAACAAGCGCCGCTCTCCACACAGCATATCGACCGCTTGCCGCGACTAGTTTAGACGAACCTCTTAGAGAGGCCTCAGAAGCCCGATGGACGAATCCAAAAACTTTCGCGCCAACTGCCCCCGGCTGGAACGCTTTGCAAAGGAAACCTACCTTGCTGAGCGAGATTAAAGACGTTGGTGACGCCGGTCATCGGTTCAAAGCAAATAAAGCTGCGTCCGGGCGGCGCGTACACCACTGCCACCGGATACTGAGGCCCATAGATCACGCTGACCTGTTGCTGCTTACCCCGCACCCAGAACTCCGTGCGCCCCTGGGCATCGGCCGACAAATCAGCATACACATCGTCCAATGACACGCCACTCAAACTAAGCGGCCCCGTGAACGACGTCGCGGTCTTCTCGCCGGTGGGCGTCAGGGACGCCGACAACGCCACCTTGCTCTTCACGGGCAAATGCACCTGCCATTGGTCGCGCGGAGCGTCGTGCACCTGGAAGTACGGGTGATAACCCAAGGAAAGCGGCATCGGCTGATGGGCCAAATTCTCCACCGCCGTACGCACCTCCAGCTCTCCGCCGGACAAGCGGTAAGTCATTTCCAGGTTGTGGGCAAAGGGGAACTGCGCCATCCAGGCGGGCTCGCGCCAAAACTCTAACCGGCTGGTGACCCAGGCCCCTTGGCCGTCGGCCTCCACCCGCACCACTTTCCACGGCGCATACATCACTAAGCCATGGATCGGCTGCTTGAATCCGTCGGCCCGGTAATTCCCCAGCTCTGGATTCAGATGATACTTCTGGCCGTTGGCATAGTAAGTGAGCCCATCGATGCGATTGGCCCAAGGAGCCAGAAACGGATTGCCCAGATTGACCGGCTTGGCCTTCATCTCACTCAGCTTCGTGTAAGGTGACCAGAATATTTCCTGACCATTCACTTGGTAAGAATAGGAATTGTTACCCAAGCTAGGGACGACCCTCACCTCCTGATGGCGCACTTCGTCGCGCAGGACAATTTCTTCTACGCCGCCAGTGACGACGCGGATCGCGGAATACTTACTGGCAGCAAACATAGTAAATGTAGAAAGCAAAATAACAGCGGATCGCATCAGACCCTGAGGCTATCACAGCCGCCGAAGGTTCACAGCCTATCGACGATCACGAGCGTCAGGTCGTCCGTCGTCTCATTCGCGCACCAGGCCAGCACGCTCGCGGAAATTTCGTCCATGCTCGACCGCCGTCGCGCATGTTGCGTCAGGCGCTCCTCCCCATACTCGTTGTCCAGATCGGCTGGGGGCGCCGCTTCGGTGATGCCATCGCTAAACAGCACCAGCCGGTCACCGGCGGCCAGTTGGGTGGTGGCGC
Organism: Bryobacteraceae bacterium; assembly: GCA_031367405.1. Classification (GTDB taxonomy): domain Bacteria; phylum Acidobacteriota; class Terriglobia; order Bryobacterales; family Bryobacteraceae; genus JALHNI01. Next base: position 16,198 of record JANLPT010000075.1, on the reverse strand, counting down.
TCTCATAGACGGCCACCGGGATAATGCCGAGGATCAGGCCCGTCGCCGCCAGTTCCTCCAATGCCCCGTCCGCCCGCAGCAACAGCGGCGGATTGTGGCCCGCATTCACGTATTCGAAGATCCCCGTCACCGGATCCAGCACGCCAAAGAAAAACGTGATGAACCGGTTGCCCAGTTTCTTGGCGCACAGCAAGCGGTTCAGACGGTTCACCATCGTCAGCGGCGTGGGCGAATCCTCGGCGAGTAAGTGGACGGCCGTCTGCAGTGACGACATCAGCAGCGCGGCCGGCATGCCCTTGCCGGACACGTCGCCCACCAGAATCGCCATGCGCCCATCGGAATAGGGGACGAAATCATAGTAGTCGCCACCCACGGTGCGGCAGGGCAGGTTATAGCCTTCGAGCGTGTAACCATCCACGATGGGCGCGGTGCCGGGCAGCAGCTTGCGCTGCAATTCGGCCGCTTGTTCCATGTCCCGCAACAGGGTGGCTTCGGCGATTTCGACTTCCAGTAACCGGGCCTGCTCAATGCGGATGGCCGCAATGTTGGCGAGCACCGTCAGCAGGTTCATATCCTCGGTGGTAAACGGCCGCACGAAGCCGGAGCCATCCACGTACAGCAGCCCAATCACCCGGTCGGAGGTTTGCAGCGGCACCGCCAATAGCGACCGGATTTGCTGCTGCACGATGCTCATCTGTTCGCGCAGCGCCGAATCGAGCAAAGTATCCGGCACCAGCAGAGACTTCCGCTCGTCCATCACCTTACCGCGCACGAAAGTAGAGATCTCGAAATTGTCGCCGCGCGCGGCGCTCACCACCAGTTGATGCCCCTCTAGGGTCATCAGCACGCCGCGTGAGGCTTCGACGGCGTCGAGGGCGAGGTTCAAAATCAAGCCACAGAGTTCACGTAACGGGCGGTGGCCGGAGAGTTCCTGGCCGGCGCGCACCAGGGCATCCACTTGACGGGCGAGTCCGGTGGGCGAGGCGGCGGTCGACAGGGCACCGGCCAGCGAGGTAAAGATAGTACCTTGCGGGGCCATGCCGCTGGGCGAGAACACGACCGTGCGGTCGCGGGGCGGCGCGAAGGCCAGGGTGATCTGGCCGCAAGTGATCAGGTCGCCCGAGTGCAATGGCGCGGAGCCTTGCAGCACCTGGCCGTTCAGCTGCGTACCATTCTTACTGCCCAGGTCGCGGACGCTCCAGCCTCCGGGTCTCTTCCGCTCCAGCACCATATGTTGACGCGAGAGTCCGATGTCATCTGGAAAGCTGAGGTCATTGTTCGACGCGCGGCCCAGCGAATAGAGATCCTTTTCCAGCGCCAGGCCACGGCGTTCGCCGTCACCCAGCCGGATTTCGAGTTGAACTATTTCTGCAGTCTCGGGTGCCAAGCTTTGAGCTTACTGCAAATACAAGGAAATACAATTGGGGTGATGAAAGTGTTTCTCTATTTCGTGGGCAAGCCGCGCGACGCGATGCTGAATGGCTTCGCCGCCGAGTTTGTGAAACGCACCACCCGCTTCGCTCCTTGCGAGATGCGCGAAATTCACCCCGATCGCTTCGACCTGTGGGCCAAACATCCCACGGCGCGCAAAATCTTCCTCGATCCCGTGGGTAAGCCCCTCGATTCGGCTGAGTTCTCCCAGATCTTCGCGCATCACGAACAGATCGGTCGCGACTTGGTCTTTTTGGTCGGTGCCCACGACGGCTTGACGGCCGCTCAGCGTACCCGCGCTGACCAGTTGCTCTCGCTCTCCCCCCTGACGTTTCCTCACGAACTGGCCCGCGCCATCCTGGCCGAACAGATTTACCGCGCCTTCACCATGCTGCGCGGCCACCCCTACCCGCGTTAGCCAGCGCCGCCTTTCCGCAAATGCCGCGCCACCAGGGCCACCGGCAACCCCACCACGTTGAAATAACAGCCCTCAATCCGCTCGACAAAACACGATGCCCGCCCCTGAATCGCGTAGCCGCCGGCTTTGTCGAAGGGTTCGCCTGTGGCCACATACTCGTCGATTTCCGCCTTGGTCAACGGCGCGAACTGTACGCGGGTCACCGCAGAATCCACCACCGTCTTCTGCGGGCCGATGAGGCAAATCCCCGTCATCACCTCGTGCCACTGCCCTGCTAACAGGCCCATCATCCGCCGCGCATCCGCCGCATCCGCCGGCTTTTCTAAAACATGCTCATCCACCACCACCGTCGTGTCCGCGCCGAGCACCCATTCGTCCGCTTCGCGAGTTACGGCGCGAGCCTTCCATTGCGCCAGACGGCGTACATATTCCAGCGCCGTTTCACCTTCGCCTCTTCTTTCATCCACCGCGGCCACCCGCACCGAAAAAACAATTCCGGCGTTATCAAGGAGTTCCCTCCGGCGAGGGGAAGCGGAGGCTAAAATCAGCTTGCGGATCATCATCCCCATGCTACACTCCATGAAGTTCGTTCCCCCCCGAACTTGCCACTGAATACCCTCAAATAGGGAAGGTGGTAAGGCCCCCTTGAAAGAGAGAAATGTCCGGCTTGGTACTTCCGTCCCAGGCACCAGCGGACCTGTGCGCGTTGACATGGAACGAGTAACTCGCCTCCTGGCGAAGCTGAAATCCGACTCCCTCCCCATGGCGGACCTCGCCCGCGAAGTCTGGCCCCTGGCCGTCGGCAAGATCATCGCCGGCCACTCTCAATACGCCGGGCTCGTCCGCCGCTGCCTGGTTATCGAAGTCGAAGACGCCATCTGGCGCAAGCAACTCACTTCCATCACGCCCGACATTCTGCGCAAACTCGCCGCCCTCATCGGCCCCAATGTCGTCACCGACCTCGAGTTCCGCGTCGCCGCCCTCCGCCTGCGCCCCCGCAAAGACCGTCCCCTGCCCCTCTTCGATGCCGCTGATGAAGCCAACCGCATCGCCGACCCCATCTTCCGCCGCCTCTACACCGCCGACCGCCGCCGCCGCAACACCGCCGCCTAAGCCGCCCAGTGCTTCCCTCAAGAATTCATCAATAGAATGTGGCCAGTTTAACCGCTTACACTAGTGAGGTGGGCCTCCTTCGCCGCGCTTCATCCGACCTCACCGCCGACCTCGCCGCGAGCGACGGACTGCGGCAATCCCTGCGCTTTTTCGCCCGCGAACGGGCCTGGATCAACGCCCAACACCTCGAGCTCTGCCGCATCCCCGCCCCCACTTTCTTTGAACAAAAGCGCGCCGCCTGGATGCTGGAGCAGTTCCGGGGCATGGGGGCCGACGCCAAAATCGACCGCGCCGGCAACGTCATCTGCTTCCCTTACGGCGACCCCGGCGGTAGCCTGATCGCCGTCACGGCCCACCTCGACACCGTGCTCGCCCCCCGCCAGAATGACGATATCCGCATCGGCCCCGACGGCAAATTCTACGGCCCCGGCGTCGCCGACAACGGGGCCGGGCTCACCGGACTTCTAGCCCTCGCGCGCGCCTTGCGCGACGAGCCGATCGACCACTTAGGTGCCGCCCGCCTCGTGCTTTGCGCGAACGTCGGCGAAGAGGGCGAAGGCAATCTGAGCGGCATGCGCTACCTCTGCCGTCAGTCGTCGCTCGCCGCCAGACTCGAGACGTTCATCGTCCTCGATGGCCCCGGCCACGCCCACATCACCAGCAAAGCACTCGGTTCGCGACGGTATGAGGTCGTATTCACTGGTCCGGGCGGCCACAGTTGGGCGGACTTCGGCGTCGCCAATCCCATCCATGCCCTCTCGCAAGTCATCGCCAGCTTTGCGTCGCTCTTCAACGCCGGCGACCCCAAAGCCAGCTTCAATTTCGGCATCGTCGAAGGCGGTGCCTCCATTAACTCCATCCCCACCGAAGCGCGCGCCAAGCTCGATCTCCGCTCTGAAAGCACCCAGCGTCTCGACGAACTGGCCGAACTTCTCACTGATTGTGTCGAGGGCGCGCTCGAAATCGAGAACGGCCGCATTCCGCCGTTGCCCGGTAAGCCGCCGCGGGTCACCGCCAAACTTCGCGAAATCGGCTTCCGTCCTGGTGGCGCGCTTCCAGCAGAGTCCGGCTTGCTGGCTGCGATTCAATCGGTCGACAATTACCTCGGCATTCGCTCGCTGCCTGATTGCGCCTCCACCGACGCTAACATTCCGCTCTCCCTCGGTCTGCCCGCCGTCTCCATCGGCGCGGGGGGACAAGGCGGCGGCGCTCATACTCCCACCGAGTGGTATCACCCCGAAAATCGCGACCTTGCCCTGCGCCGCGTCTTACTGACGCTGGCTCTTTTGATCCGCACATGATGTCCCGCGGAGAACTGGCGCTTGTCGTCTCCACCTTGATCTGGGGCATCTCGTTCATCGTCGTCAAAGACGTGCTCGATCAGGTCTCTACGTTGCTATTTCTGGCGCTGCGTTTCTCCGTTGGTGCCGTCGTTCTGGCCCTGGTACTCGCGCCCAAGATCTCCCAGTACCGCTATAACTGGCGGCACGTGCGCTGGTGCGTGTTAGGTGGCGTGCTGCTGGCTGCCGGTATGGCGCTCCAGACTGCGGGCTTGCGGCTCACCACCATTTCCAAATCCGCTTTCCTCACCGGACTCTACATTGTCCTGGTACCTTTGCTCAGTTCGCTCGTCAATCGAGTAGGTCCCCGCCCTCAAGAGTGGGTGGGGATCGCCTTCGCCACCCTCGGTATGGCCCTGATGACGCTTAACAAAGACCAATGGCAAGCTCCCAGTTTGGGCGACGCGCTCACCATCGCCTGCGCGGTGGTGTTCGCCGTCCAAATCATGGTGTTGGGCCAAGCCGCGCGGTCCGGCGACTCTCAGTTGTCTACCTTACTCCAGATCTCGGTTTGTGCCTTGTTTCTGGCCGGGAGTTGCTGGATTATCGAAAGGCCCACCATCGTATGGTCTTCGCGCGTGATTTTCGCCATACTATTGACGGGGGTTTTCGCGACGGCGATTGCCATCGGGCTTCAAAGCTGGGCCCAACAATCGGTTCCGGCCACCCGGGCGGCGCTGCTGTTCGCGCTGGAACCCGTATTTGCCTGTCTTTTCGCCTGGGCCTGGGCCGGTGAAAAGATTACACCGCGGGCTGGCGCGGGGGCGGCCTTGATCCTGGCCGGTATCTTAATTGTGGAAATGAAACCGGCACGCCTCTTGGAACATCCATGGAAGCGAGCCCGTAGTTAGTTCAGGTTCGCCGTTAGTGAATTCACTAGATTTTGAGGAGTTTGCACGAAATGTTTGCGAAGTTAAAGCAACAGAAGATTTTTTCCACCAGCCTCCTGGTCTTTACGCTTTCGATTTGCGTTCTGATCGGCACGCTGGTTAGCACTTCGGTCGCGGCTAAAGAGAGCCAGGCCGCACCCGATGCCACGCCGCTGGTGATCCCTCCCGCGACTAAAGTGGCCAATGAGTTTACCGAACTGGCCAAGCGCGTCGAGCCTTCGGTCGTCTACATTCGCACCGACTATACGCCTAAGGCCGTCACCGCCTCGCGCCGGATGCCGCGCAATGCTCCCGCTCCGGACGCCGAAGAGGGCGATGAGGATCAGATGGACATGCTCCGCCGCTTCTTCGGCCAGCGCGGTGAAGGTGCGCCCGGCGGCGGTGCCATGCAGCCGCCCTCCAAACGCCAAGCCTCCGGCTCCGGCTTTGTCATCGATCGCGCCGGCTACATCATGACCAATGATCACGTCGTCAGCAAAGCTGACCATATTTACGTCAAGTTCCCCAACCAGGAAACCGAGTACAAAGCCCGCGTGATCGGCACCGACAAAGAGACCGACATCGCCATTCTTAAGATCTCCGCCGGCCACCCGCTGGAGCCCATCCGCATTGCCAATTCCGACGGCGTGCAAGTAGGCGATTGGGCCGTGGCGATCGGCGCGCCGTTTGGACTTGAAACCTCGGTCACCGTCGGCATTGTCAGTGCGAAAGGGCGCGACATCAATGGTGCCCAAATGTTCCAGCGCTTCATCCAAACCGACGCCGCCATCAACCCCGGCAACTCCGGTGGACCGCTGCTGAACCGCAACGGCGAAGTGATCGGAATCAATACCATGATCGCCACCGAAACCGGCACTTACAATGGCATCGGCTTTGCCCTGCCGGTGAATATGGCCGCCAAGGTCTATAACCAGATCATTGAGAATGGCCGCGTGGTGCGTGGCTCGGTAGGCGTCAGCTTTGCTAAGCAAACCAAGGCGGAAACGTTCAAAGCACTCGGCCTTCCGGGCGGCGTGATCGTCGACTTCGTGCAACCCGGTGGCCCGGCGGAGAAAGCCGGTATCCACAAGGAAGACATCCTGCTGTCGATGAACGGCAAACCGTTCAAAGACGGCGATGACCTGATGGCGCGCGTCGCCGAAGCCCCCGTCGGCACCGCCGTCAAGGTGGAAGGCGAACGCATGGATTCAAAGGGCGACGGCAAAAAGGTTGCCTTCAACGTCGTCATTGAGGACCGGCTCAAGGTCTACCGCAACGATCCTCGCGTTCCCGCCGATCGTGACCTGCCCGAAGAACCGGTGGCCGTGTCCACACCGACCGCTAAGTTCGGCGTCGGCATCGTGGCCATTCCTGCCGCTGATCGCTCCGAGATGAAGCTCGACGACAAGCGCGGCGTCCGCGTCTCCAAAGTGGAAGGCGAAAGCTTTGCCGAGCAGATTGGGATGCAGGTGAGCGATGTCATCGTTTCCATCAACCGCACCCCGGTCTATTCGATCGACGATGTCCGGCGAGTACAGAGTTCGCTCAAGACTGGTGACGCTGTCGCTTTCCGCGTCTTGCGCAATTTGCAAGGTCCCCGCGGTCGCGACTGGCAAGGGATCTACCTTTCCGGTTCCCTACCGGCCACCGAATAAGTAGAGTCGCTCCTCCATCAGAAGCCCTCTGCCGGTAACGGTGGGGGGCTTTTGGCGTTATAACGCCAAGTCTCATAGAATCAAGTACTCCCCGGTTCGTTCCGTCCACCGCCCCCACCCGTACCGTGATAACTTAGGAAGACAAATGCCGCCCAGCGCAGCACGAATCGAAGTTTTCCTCATCCAAACCACCGGCCGCGATTTTGGCCTTGCCGCACCACTGGGAGAGCCTCATGCTGCTTTTCAGTAAGCCGACCGCAGCCTTAATTACCAGCACGTTCGAAGCCGCTCAAGAAGCAGCTTTTAACTACGATGCGGGCATGTCCACCATTGATCAGCCACCGGCCGGTTTTCTGCGCAACCATACCGAAGTGCGGCTCGGGAAGGGGGAGGCCTGCTGGCGATCGGCCTCCGCGTGGCTCCGGCGGTGGCGCATCACCCAGTTGGATTGGTGCGAGTTTCTCTCGCAATCGGCGGAACCAGGGGCCGGGCAGGTTGTCGTCGCCAGAATTTCGCACCTCGGATTCTGGTCGTTGCAGCCCAGTCGCATCATTGCGGTGGAACAGCAAGCCCGTCACGCGAGCTTCACCATCCGCACCCTGAAAGGGCACGACGAAGCCGGTGAGGAGCGCTTCGAGGTGGAGTGGCTTCCCAACGGCGAGGTGCGTTTCCGGGTCCGTTCCTACTCCCGCCCCGCGCATCTCGCCAGCTGGATCGGTTTGCCTTACGCCCGCCACCTGCAACGCCGTTTCGGGCGCGAAGCGGCGAGCATCATGCAGAGCCTTTGTTAGCGCCAGTACCCGGGCCGCCAGGCATAGCTATTGCGATGCCGCTGCCACGACGGTGCCACCCAATAGGCGTTCGCCCGTGGCGCGCGCACCCACTGGCCGGGGACCCAGACGTAGCTGCGGCCCCGGACGTCCCAAAAGCCATTCTGCCAGCCGTAGCCGGGCCCCGGAGCGCGCCCCACCGCACCATGGACGTAACCGCGGGGCAGCGGAGGAACGCGGCCCATCGTAAAGCCGAAGGCGACTTCGGCGCTCGCCGCGGGCACCAGCGCGAGGCCTAATAGGAAAACGGGAATCAACCAAGCTTTGCGGATCATATTCGATCCCTCCTGCCTTTACAAACGCATGTGGCGGCAAAGAGTTGCTGGCTCTTTTCAACCATTTGCCTTTGCGGTATAGATATAGCATTATCAAATGCGCTAGACTGTAGGCTGTGCTGTGGTCCGCGTTGATCTTCACATTTTTAGGCGTTTGGCTCGGAAGCCTTCCGGCGATCGCGCGCCGTCTGGCCTCTTTAAACGGCGGACTGCTGATCGGCATTGCCACCTTTTGGATTCTGCCCGACGTGGCTTCGGGTTCCAGTTGGCCCGCCGCTGTGGCTTGGCTCACCAGCGGCTTCGCCCTGCTCTTCCTGATCGATCGTTACGTGCAGCCGGTCTGCGCCTCCTGCTCGCACGCGGTTTCCACCGTCCTGTTGCTTGCTGCGGCCGCGCATTGCTTCCTGGACGGCTGGCTGATTCAAGCCTCGCTGATGGGAGGCCAGCGGCAGATGACAGCCGGCGTGATCGCCGGGATTATTTTGCACAAGATTCCGGAAGGGCTGGCGCTGGGTGTGATGCTGAGGTCCGCTTTGAAGAGCGAGACGCAGGCGATGCTAGCCAGTGGCGGCTTTCAGCTAGTCACTTGGCTGGGGATCGTCGCCGCAGGCAGCGCCAGCCCGTTCCTCGCCCCCTCACTCGTCCAGGGCTTGCTCGCGCTGACGGGAGGCGGTTTCCTCTTCCTGGGTTACCACGCCGTCCACCGCGCGGCCCCGGTCTTCGGCCCGGCCTTTGCGGGCGCTCTCGGCGCGGCCTTGATTGGGCAAGGTCTACGGCTGTTCGCGCGATAACTGCTACTCTCGAACTCGAATCCGGTCGTTCTCGACGATCCAAAGTTGCTGCTGCGGCAACCTTTCTTTAAAGACCAGAATTAGCCGGCGAAGGATGATCATGAGCGTGCCTTTGTCCTGAGCTCTCGTGCGAAGAATGATGATGCCTGAATGAGAACGGCACGGGTAAAGCTGGAGATTCGAAAAGTCGAGATCGAGAGTGATTAGGGTTCGGGATTCGGCCTGACTGTGTTCAAAAACCGTCGCATCGTCGGCACCGGAAATCTTCTCATCAGCGACCGTGTCGGCGTCGTAGCCGGAATCTCGAAGCGTCAACGCGAATTCGGCAGGCAGGTTCTCATCAATCTTGAACTTCAAACGCTGGCTTCCAACGGCAATTCGATGGTGCCTTCACGGGTCAACTCCGCCGCGTAGGATAGCGCCGCGTCGATATCAGCGCCAGTCAATGTCGGGTAGCTTTGCAAAATGTCCCGCCTCGGTGTGCCTGCGGCGATGTTGTCGACGACGACCGAGACCATGATCCTAGTGCCGCGGATGCACGCTTTGCCATGGCAGATCTGCGGATTCGCCGAAATTCTTGATTGCCACTCCATAGCCTTATTCTAGAGCCTTATTCTAGCGCCGGACATCGCGTGCGCTGCGGTCTTCGGCCCAGACTTGATTGGGCAAGGTCTACGGCTGTTCGCCCGGTAGACTGTTTGCCGCATGGCGAGCGCGAAGCCAAAAGTAGAAAACAGTCTGATCCCCGTCGAGCGGATCGCCAGCCGAATCAGTCTGATTCGAGGTAAGAAAGTAATGTTGGACGCCGATCTGGCTGCGATGTACGGCGTTCTCACCAATAACCTGAATCTGGCGGTACGCCGCAACGAACGCCGTTTTCGGAAGATTTCATGTTCCAAACTATCGGCTTTGTGGCTTCGAAAGTCTAGGCAAACAGACGGGAGTCGAAGTTGAATGGCGTGGCTGGCTCGACTACGATTCGTTGAAAATCGGGATGAGCGGGATTCAGGAGGAAATTAAATTCTGCGGGGACGACGACGGAACTAACCCGGAGCGCCGCCGAGGCCTGGGAATCAAACCATTGATCTCCGCCTGCTTGAGGATTCGCGAGTTCGTCCAAGCTCAAGATAGCAAGGCTATCCGGGATCACTGCGGCGATGACAACGTAGCCGGTAGGAAAATCTTGCCGCGACAGATGGACCAAGTTTTCGAGCACGGCGAGCGAGATGCTATCAGCCATGTAAACGATTGAGCGACCGGGTGAGTTCCACCGCGCACCGACTCGCCTGGCACCTTCGCCATCCAGCATCGCCCAGCGTGACCGGCAGACGCGGTAGACACGTTGGGGCATTAAGACGGGATATTATGTTCGATCCGGGTGAGGGTCTGCTCGATCAAGTCGATGCCGCCGGGCTCTTGAAGGATTTCGGAAGGAGAACGGTCGTCGAAGAGCGGCAAGGGAGTGGCCAGCCAATGCTGAGCTTTGGCCTCGTCACCGAAAACAGCCAAGGTGTGCGCCACGACGGGAATGAACGGTCCCAGATAGTGCGCTCTGGACGCCCAGACGTCTAGCGGGGTCCGGCGCAGAACCTCTGCGGCAAAGTTTTGGCGATCCGCCGTGGGCAACGCTTCAAAGGCTCCGAGCAGTGCGACAGTCTGATTGCTCATACTATTATTCTAGCGCCGGTTGGGGTGGGGCGTGACGAGGGGTGACAATGCGGCCATCGCGCATGTGGACGATGCGGTCGGCGAAGGCGGCCGCTTCGGGATTGTGGGTGATCATGACGATGGTTTGGTGAAGGCGATGGTTGAGGTCCTTTAGCAATTTGAGGACCAGGGTGGAGTTCTCGGTGTCAAGGTTGCCGGTGGGTTCGTCGGCCAGCAACAGGGCCGGACGGTTGACGATGGCGCGGGCGATGGCGACGCGTTGCTGCTCGCCGCCGGACATCGCGCGGGGCTTGTGATTCAACCGGTCCGCTAGCCCGAGTAACTTGAGAGACTCTTCGAATTCAGGATCCCGCTCGCCGCGGGAGCCCGCGATATAGCGGGCAATGTCAATATTTTCCTTGGCGGTAAGCGTTGGTAGTAAATTATATTTCTGAAAGACAAAGCCGACGGTGCGTTTGCGTAAGTCGGTGCGCTGGCCTTCGGTTAAAGCGAGTAAGTCCTGCCCCGCTAACCGGACGGTGCCGGCGGTGGGCGGTGTGAGTCCGCCGAGGATGTTGAAGAGCGTTGACTTGCCGGAGCCCGAAGGACCCACGATCGCGACGAACTCGCCCTTGGCGATGTGTAAGTCGACCCCGCGCAAAGCGGCTACTTCGACGTCGCCCTGATGGTAGAGTTTGGTTAATCCACTAATTTCCACCATCTGGTCAGTCATAAGACAAGGCCTCAATGGCGTCCTGCCGGGCCGCTTTCAATCCCGGATATAGCGTGCCGAGGAGCGCACCGAACATGGCGATCAGCAGGACTTTGGGCCACCAATCGGGCGTGATCTTCTGCTGCATCGAAGCCGGAATCATCATCAGAAATAAATAGCGCGTCCCGAAGGAGAAGATAATTCCGGTGATGGCGCCGAGCACGGCGAGTAACATGGATTCCCGGAGTAGTAAGCCCACAATAAATCCGGGCGAGGCCCCGAGGGCTTTGAGAATGCCGATTTCCCGGGTGCGTTCCAGCACTGCCGTATACATCGAAAGAAAGACGAAGACAAAGCCAATCGCTACCGCGATGCCGACGATGACTTTTAGAAAGATGCCCAATTGCGGAATCTTATCGGCGCTGAAGAACGACAGGACTTCTTCCATCGTGTTAATACCATAGTCCGGTTGTTTGGCTTTCAGGTCAGCCACCACGACGGGGATGTTAGCCGGTTGGTCGACTTTCAGGTATATCTGGGTAATGCGGCCCGGGTTACTGGTTAAACTCTGCAGGACCGGCAGTTGCACAAACATGCGGCCCAACTTACCGCTCTCCACAATGCCCCGAACGATCCAGTCGCGATTGAGAAGGGCCAGCTTCGAGCCCACCTTCAGCTTCTTTTCACGAGCATAATATTCGTCGACGATGATGTCGTTGTCGGTCTGAAACGGGCCGCCATGCACGAAGCGCAGGCCACCGGCCATGCGGGATGAGCGTGCAAGGTCAATCCCGTGCAGCGAGTTCGGAAATTGCAAATTGTGGATCAGGACGCCCGCGGCCATGGCGATGTGCGGCTGCGTTTCCAGGAAAGGTACCAACTTCTCGTTGAGAGGTGCCGAGCCGCCGCCGGTGCCGAAGGAAGCGGTAGGCGAACGAAAGATGACGTCGGCACCGGCCCCACGAGCGCGGTCCCGCTGATCTTCCAGCATGCCGTCGCTGAGGCCGACGATGGTCAGGACGAGGGTGACGGAAAAGGCGATGGCGAGGATGCTGAGGCCGGTGCGCACGGGCCGGTGCTTCAGGTTTTCGATGACAAGCTGATTAACCAAACTACTAGTCTAGCTTTTCCGCCACGCCCGCTTCGGCAAAAGTGGCCATCTCGAGGTAAAGGCGCAGTGCGGTCTCGACCAAATTCATCATCAGCGCCGCACCAGAGCCTTCCCCGAGCCGCAAACCCAGGTCGAAACAGGGCGAAACGCCGAGGGCCTCCAGCATCGCCGAGTGGCCTCGTTCGGCCGAGCGGTGCGAGAAGAATGCGGTCTCGAGCGATGCAGGATTCAGCCGCAACGCGACCAAAGCCGCCGCCGAGCTGATAAAGCCATCCACCACCACCGGCAACCCGATTTCGGCCGCCGTCAGAATGAAGCCGGCCATGGTGCCGATTTCGAAGCCGCCCAAAGCGGCCAGCACGGCTAACGGGTCACGGGAAACATGGCGGGCTAACGCACGATTCACCACGGCGATTTTCCGCAGAACGCCGGCATCGTCCAAGCCCGTCCCCGCGCCCACGGTGATGGACGGATCCGCGCCGGTGAAGGCCGAGAGTAAGGCGGCGGCTGACGTCGTATTGCCGATGCCCATTTCGCCCAATCCCACCAGATCGAAGCGCTGCTTCGCCGAATGGGCCAGCATGCGGCCTCGTTTCAGCAACTCCCCGGCCTTCTGAAGCGTCATGGCCGGCTCGACGGCGAAATTGGCGGTGGGATGGCCCACGCCGCAGTCGATGATGACGGGCTCAATCTGAAATTGCCGGCACAGCCCGTTAATGGCGGCACCGCCGCGCTGGAAATTATCGACCATCTGGGCCGTGACAGAGGAAGGGTAGGCGCTGACGCCTTCGGCGACCACGCCGTGGTCTGCGCAGAAGATGTACAGGCCTTTGCGGGGCAGGGGAGGGGTCAATTGCCCGGCGATGAGGCAATAGCGGTGGGCGATTCGTTCGAGGTCACCCAGGCTGCCTGGGGGCTTGGTGAGCGAGTCCAGCCGCCGTTGAATGGATTCAGAAAGAGACACAGCTTCCATCTACCCACTAAACTAGGGGATATGGCAACTATGGCCCTGGCCACCCCGATGATTCGCATTCAACCCATTCGCCGAAGGAAGTCGATCACGGTCGATATCGGCGGAGTGAAGGTGGGTGGTGGGCACCCGATCATGGTGCAGTCGATGACGAACACCGATACGGCCGACGTCACCGGAACGGCCAACCAGATTATGGAACTGGCCAAGGCGGGCTCAGAAGTGGTGCGCGTGACGGTGAATACGGACGATGCCGCGCGCGCCTTGCCGCGCGTGGTGGACACGATTCGCTTGCACGGCTTCACCACGCCGATCGTCGGCGACTTCCATTACAACGGGCATCAGCTTTTGAAGAAGTATCCCGAGTGTGCCCGCGCGTTAGCGAAGTATCGCATCAATCCGGGCAACGTGAATATCGGCAAGAAGCACGACGACAACTTTCGCACGATGATCGAGTGCGCGATTGAATATGGCAAGCCGGTGCGCATTGGGGTGAACTGGGGTTCGCTCGATGCGGCGTTGCTCACCGCGATGATGGACGAGAATGCGAAACTCGACGATCCGCTCGATGCTAAAGAAGTCACCATGAACGCCATGGTGATGTCGGCGTTGATTTCGGCGGAGAAGGCCGAGACCTATGGCTTGCCGCACGATTACATTATTCTTTCGGCTAAAGTGAGTGGCGTGCAGGACTTGATGATTGTGAATCGCGGTTTGGCGGCTAATTGCGATTATCCGATTCATTTAGGGTTGACCGAAGCGGGGCTGGGCTCCAAGGGCATTGTCTATTCGACGGCAGCGTTAGGCGTGATGTTACAGGAAGGCATTGGCGATACGATTCGTTGCTCGCTGACTCCCCTGCCCAATGGGGACCGTACGGACGAAGTAATTGTTTGTCAGCAGATCTTACAGGCGCTGGAGTTACGCGCATTTACTCCGCAGGTGACGGCTTGCCCGGGATGCGGCCGCACGACGTCGACATTCTTTCAGGATATGGCTGACCAGATTCAGCGTTACTTACGCGAGCAAATGCCCGTTTGGCGGGAAAGCTACACGGGCGTGGAAGAGATGAAGGTGGCGGTGATGGGTTGCATCGTGAACGGCCCGGGCGAGAGTAAGCATGCGAATCTCGGGATCTCGCTGCCGGGCACGTTTGAGGAGCCGGTCGCCCCGGTTTACGTGGATGGCAGGTTAGCCAAGACGCTGCGGGGCGACCATATTGTGGCCGAGTTTATCGGCATGTTGAACAGTTACGTCGAGTCACATTACGTGAAGTAAGTTACTAAGTTATCCCCTCCCTTACGGCCGGGGTTCGTTGGAGGCGCGGGGTTATTGTTCTCCGAGGATGATGATGTTCAAGTTCTCCGCTTGCGGAGTGGAAGAGCCCCAAAGGGCCGAAGAGCCCCAGGCGGCGGACGATCCCCAGGCGGCCGACGATCCCCAGGCGGCCGAAGAGCCCCAGGCGGCCGAAGAGCCCCAGAGCGCGCTGGAACCCCAAGCGGCTGATGTGGCACCGGTAAAGGTGTTGCTGCCCCACACCGCTGAGGAACCCCACGCGGCCGAAGAACCCCAGAGGGCGGAAGGGTCTTTTACGAAATAGACTTGCATGGTTTTGGTGTCGTACTTGACGGCGGGCGAGAGAGCCGGAAGCTTCGCGACGTCCTTGGAATTCATCGCGGCCCAGACGTCGAGGTAGCCGGCGCCGACGGTGAAGAGATCGTATTGACTGACGTAAGTGGCACCGGTAACCGGATCAGTGGCGGTGCTGCTGGTGGGGAAGGTCTTAGTGGCGGTCTTCATGAGACGGGCCTTGACGGTGTCGGGCGAAAGCGCCGGGTCCTTTTGTAACATCAACGCGACGGCACCGCTCACGACGGGCGTCGACATGCTGGTGCCGCTCAGCCGGAAGTAGCTGAAGGAACTCGCGGAACTGACAAACGGGCTCAAAAAACTGTCCGTTGTGACGGTGTAATAAGCTAGCGGAATTTGATTGCCCGGATACTGATTGGCGAAATAGGTTTTCAGCGTCATCAACGAAGCCACGCGATTGCCGGGCGCCACGAGGTCGGGCTTGGCGATGCGGTCGATCATCGTCGGACCCTTGGAGCTGTAACTGGCAATCTCATCGTCGGCGCGAGCGGCCGTTTCGCGAGTCTTCATCGCGCCCACGGTGATGACGCGGGGATGATTGCCCGGTGACGTGATCAATCCGTAGCCTTGGGTCTTGAAGGTGTTGTCGCGGCCGTAGTTTCCGGCGGCGACCACGACGACGATGCCCGCCTTCACTGCGTTATCGACGGCGACGCCCAGCGGATCGGTCTTGTAACTTTCCATCACCGCTCGACCCAACGAGAGGTTGATGACGCGGATGTTGTAAGTGCCCTTGAGCGCAATGGCGCGGTTAATGGCGGCGACCACCTGGCTGTCGGTGCCAACACCGTTGGCATTGAGGACGCGCAGATTGATGATATTGGCGCCGGTGGCGATGCCGCGGAAGGTCCTGTTGTTGGTGGAGGCGCTCGATGAGGCGCCGTTGCCGGCGGCGATGCCGGCGACATGGGTGCCGTGGCCGTACAGGTCATCCGTCGTGGTCTCGCCGGCGACGAAGTTCTCCTTGTAGACGATCCGCGAGCTGAACATCACGGCAGGGTCGCCCAGATCGCCGTGCCCGGTGACGCCGCTATCGATGATGGCGATGCCGATCCCTTTGCCGCTGAAGCTATTGGCCAGCGCGATATCAGCGCGGACTGTGGGTTGGATGAGGTCGAGGTTGGCTTTCACTTCACGATCGGGCGAAACGTACTCGACGGAGGGGTCCGTGGCCAGGGCTTCGAGTTGGTCCGGGGTGACGTTGAAGAGGGTGGACTCGCCGAGGTCGGTTCGCTCGACGGCTCCGCGCGACAGCAGACGCGCGCGGCCTTGTTGCTTGTTCTTGGCACCGGCCTTGAATTGGACGATGACGGGGATGGAGGTCTCTTTGGTTCGGCCCTCGCGCACTGCTTTCAGCTCGGGGGCCAGCGTGTCCGTAAACGGCTC
>JANLPT010000161.1:0-12945 GCA_031367405.1 Bryobacteraceae bacterium | reverse complement strand
CTGGCCAAGCAAGGTGCGGCGATCTTGATGGTGAGTTCGGAGTTACCCGAATTGGTGCAGGTGGCCGACCGGATCCTGGTGATGCGGCAGGGTCAGTTCACCGGTGAGTTGACGGGTGGGTGCAGTCAGGAAGAGATCATGCATCTGGCGGCCTTTAAAGAGAGTGTGCACTAATGCGAACTTCGCTTTGGCAGCGATTGCTGCCGTTTCTTACCTTGATTGCGCTGTTTGTGGGGCTGATCATCGCGACACCCAACTTCTTTACGCAGACGAATCTATCGAGTGTGGTTCGCCAAACGGCGGTGATCAACATCATGGCACTCGGCATGACGATGGTGATCATCACCGGTGGCATCGACTTATCGGTGGGCTCGATTCTGGCGCTCGCCGGCTGCCTGGGGACGATGACCATGACGTCCGGCTGGCCCGTGTGGGCCGGCATCGCGGTGGGCGTGCTGGTGGGTTGCCTGGCCGGCTTGCTGAACGGGACCCTGACGACGCGATTGCGCATTAACCCTTTCATCGTCACCCTCGGCACGCTGCTGATTATTCGCGGCTTGGCGCTGATCTTAACCAACGGCATGCCGGTACAGAACGTACCCAAGGGCTTCTCGTTTCTGGGGGAAGGCGCGGTGGCAGGCATCCCGTTTGTGTTGGTGATCCTGCTGGTGATCGCGCTGATCGTCCACGTGATTCTGGAGCATACGAAGCTGGGCCGCTACGCCTTCGCCATCGGCAGCAATCCCGATGCGGCCTTCTACGCGGGCATCCCGGTAAAGTTCCACACAACGGCGATCTACGGCATTTGCGGCATGTTGACGGGGCTGGCGGGAATGATCGAAAGCTCGCGGCTGATGACAGGCCAACCCACGGCGGGGCAAGGCTACGAATTGCCGGCCATTGCGGCCGTGGTGATCGGCGGAGGCAGCTTGCGCGGTGGCGAAGGCAGCGTCGTCGGGACGCTGATCGGAGCCTTCATTATGGGCTTGCTATCGAACGGCTGCGACCTATTGGGCATTCAGCCCTTTGTGCAGCAAGCGACGATCGGCGCGGTGATTATCCTGGCCGTAAGCGTGGATGAACTGCGCAAGCGGAAGATGACCTAGCGGCTACTGTTTGTCGAAGACCATTTTGGTGACGATGTCGCCCATGGGGGTACCGGTCATCGTGCGGTTCACGGTCATGGTTTTGCCGTCGGCGGAAACTTCCCACTTCTCGGACAGGCCGATCGACATGCCCTGCACTTCGCGCTTCGAGGTGATCGCGATGTGATTGCCGTCCCACTTGGCGACGCTCTTCACTTCGCCCATCTGGTTCTTGTTGGTGCTCTCGCTACCGTCCAGCTTGTATTTCATGTCGGTGGACACGGTGCCGCGGGCTCCCACCGTGGTCGACTCCACCCTGAGCTCCGCCTCGGCTTTTTGGAGAATTTTCTGGGTGAGTTTGTCGGGCACCATTTGCGGGGCCATCTGGCCGAAATCGCTTTGGCCCTTATTCATTTCCCAGGTGCCGGCGAAGCTGGGCTTGTCGGCAGCGAGGGCGGCAACGGCGGCCAGCATCAGAACGGCGAAGGTTGATCTTGTTTGTCGCATACGCCCGTAGTTTAGCAGGCGGTAAGAAAAAGCTGGGCGTACTGCCGCCACTCCGCTCCGGTGAAGCCGAGGTCGCGGGTTTCGTAATAGAGGGTGCCGGGATGGGGAGGCGCGAGAAAGTCGTAGACGGGCGCGGCGCGCCACACTTCCTGGTCGAGGGGAAAGCGATCGAAGACTTGCTTCTGCGAGTCGAAGGCCGCGAACATCTTCGATTTGAGCGCCTGCTGTTGGGCGCTGAGCGATTCGGTATGGTGGGGTGCGTTCGAGATGAAGCGGGCGGCGACCAGATGGCCGACAGCGGCGTGATAGAAGGGAGCCTCCTGCCTACCCTGCCCTACCGCCACCTGGCAAGCGAGAGCGCAGGCGTCGTGGTCGGGGTGGCCGCCTTCGTAGGCGTGGGTGAGGACGGTGCCGATGCCGTCGAGGCGGCGCGCGATCTCTTGCGCAAGGAAGGGCAAATGGCGGGTGGCCTCTTGATCGGGGATCGGGAGCACGTCGCACTGCGCTTCCGTGACGCCGGCCAGGGCAACGGCCCGCAGCATTTCCTGCCGGCGATGCGCGGCGTAGTCCTCGCGCGTTGAGAAACCGGCGCGAGTAAAGTACTTGGGGTTGCGAGGTGCCGAGTCCGTGACGTGCAGGATGCGGCAATCGGGCCCGAGCCGGGTGCTCGCGGCGATCACTTCGTCGTCATAATGAGCTACTACGATCAAGAGCACTCATGCCATTATGAGCACGTGCGCATCGGAATTACTTGTTATCCCACTTATGGTGGCAGCGGCATCGTGGCGACGGAATTGGGTCTCGAACTTTCGTTGCGCGGGCATGAGGTCCACTTCATCAGTTACGCGCATCCAGTACGGCTGGAGGGTCGCGAACGCATTTTCTATCATGAGGTGGAAGTGACCCCGTACCCGCTCTTCCAATATCCGCCCTACACCTTGGCTCTAGCTTCGCGCATGGTGGATGTGGCGGAGCATCACAACCTCCACCTGCTGCACGTCCACTATGCGATTCCGCATTCGGTGTCGGCTTATCTGGCGCGGGCCATGATGCAATCGCGGCGGCGCTTACCCTTCGTGACGACCCTCCATGGCACCGACATTACGCTGGTCGGCACCGACCCCAGCTATTTCCCCATCACCAAATTTTCGATTGAAGAGAGCGACGCGGTCACGGCGATCAGCCAGGACTTGAAACAACAAACGCAGAGTGTCTTCGGCATCGCGCGGCCGATCGAAGTGATTCATAACTTCATCTGCCCGAGCACCTATCGACCGCGGCCGGAACTGCGCGAGCCGCGGCCCACTTTGATTCACATTTCGAATTTCCGGCCCGTGAAGCGGGACCTGGATTGCATCCGGATCCTGGCGCAAGTGCGCCAGAGCGTTGACGCTGACTTGTGGATGGTCGGCGATGGCCCTGAGCGTATGCCCGCCGAACGGCTGGCGCGCGAATTGGGTCTGGAGGATCGGGTTCGCTTCTGGGGCAAGCAGGATCGGATTCCGGGGCTGCTGCCACGCGCCCACGTCCTGTTGATGCCGAGCCAGATGGAGAGCTTTGGACTGGCCGCGCTCGAGGCCATGTCCTGCGGATTGGTGCCGGTGGCAACGCGCGTGGGCGGGGTGCCGGAGCTGATCGACCATGGCCAGACGGGCTTTCTCTCCGGCATGGGCGATGTGGATGCCCAGGCCGGCTATGTCACGCGGCTCCTGCAGGATCCAGCGCTTTATGGGGCCATGTCGGCAGCGGCCCGTCATGCGGCGGAGACCCGGTTCAATACCAACGAAGTCATTCCGCGTTATGAAGCGATTTATTCGCAGGTGCTGGCGTAAGCGCGACGGCTCCGCAACGTCCGCCGGCGGGTGAAATCTGGGCTTGCCGCCATCGGGCCGCTTCTGCCACACTCTAGGTTTGCTTGTAAAGACCTTGATCGCCGTTGCCTTAGGCCTACTTTGCTTCACCGCCGCCGAAGCCCAACTTCCGCCACGGCTCTCGCTGCGGTACGCGGTGGAGTGGCGGCTGATCACGGCGGGTTGGGCGCGGCTCGACTACGACGCGCAGAACACGGCCCGCGTCCATCTGGAAAGCCAAGGGCTCGTCTCCAAGCTGTTTCGCGTCAACGACAATTACCTCGCCGTGCTTGACCCGGCACTCTGCACCAGCACCGTCAGCATGCAGGCCGAAGAGGGTAGCCGTAAGCGCGAAACGCTCATCACCTTCGACAAAGAACGCAAACGCATTCGCTACCTCGAAAAAGATCTGGTGAAGAATCAGGTGCTGCTGGATAAAGCGTTGGTCTCGGGCGGTTGCGTCAACGACATCATTGGCGCTTTGATGCGGCTTCGCACGCTGAAGCTTGAACCGGGGCAGACGCTCACCCTGCCGCTCTCCGACGGCAAGAAGCTGGCTTCGGTGAAGGTGGAAAGCGAAGCCAAAGAAGACCTCAAGACGCCGGCCGGCACGTTTGCGGTGACGCGCTATCTGGTCAATGTTTTCGACGGCGTGCTGTATAACCGCAAAGGCACGTTGCAAATTTGGATTACGAACGACGAGCGGCGTTGGCCGGTGCAGATTCGGGCGCGGTTGCCTTTCTACATTGGCTCAATCACGTTGCAGCTCGAAAAAGAGGAGAAGCCGTAATGCGGAGACTGTGGGCGTGTGTGTTGTGGGTGGGCCCGATGGCCGGCCAGTCGAATCTATTGCCCGCCCGCGAGGTGTTGGCGATTGAACAGCGCGGCACCCAACTGATGGAGTCGATCTCGCTGTTGGTGCCGGAGCTTTCGCGGGCCGCCGCCCCCTTGCTCGAAAATGCGAAGCAGGCTCGCGAGGGCCTCATCATGGCGCCGGGTGGCATGCACTCCGGGCTGGTAAATGTTTTTCTGGTGAACGCGCGCGCTTTCGCCTTATTGCTGGACGCGGTACCCAAGCCGTATCCGTTTCCGGAAGAGGGCCGGAAGCAGGTGACCGAGTATCGCGATCTGGTAAGTAAGTTGGAGGCGTATTTTCCGGCACTGCTGCAGCAACGTGAATCGGCGTTACGTCCGGCTGACCGCGATAATGTCAAGCGCTATGCCGAAGCGAACACCCGGCTGGCGGCGGCCCCGGCGGGACGCGTCGTGTTCCTGGGCGATTCCATTACTGACTTCTGGCGTCTGAACGAATACTTTCCCGCGCAAGACTATGTCAATCGCGGGATCAGCGGCCAGGTGACCGGCGAAATGCTGGGCCGGATGAAGGCCGACGTCCTCGACTTGAAACCGGCGGCGGTGGTGATCCTGGCCGGCACGAATGACCTGGCTCGCGGCGTGCCGCTCACGGTCATCCAAAACAACTTAACCATGATCGGCGATCTGTTGAGCCTGCATAAGATCAAGGCTATTTACTCTTCGGTGATGCCCATTAGCGACTATCATCGGGCGGAGAACCCCACTTATGCGCGATCTTCGCAGCGGCCGCCGGAACAGATTCGCGCCCTGAACCTATGGCTGGAAAGCTTTTGCAAGAATCGCGGCTTCACTTACTTGAACTACTTCCCTGCCCTGGCCGATGGGTCCGGGATGCTGAAGGCTGAAGTAGCGGAGGATGGTCTGCATCCGAATGCCATGGGTTACCGGCTGATGACGCCGTTGGTGGCCGAAGCAATTCAAAAAACGCTGGCGGCTTCTGCGGCGAAGCCCGCCAAATCGCGCTAATCAATCTCGTACTAGTACATCTTCAGTAATGCAGTTTGCATTTGGGAACTTCGGTTACGCCCAATGCATCGTACAATCAACGAATCCGATCCCTCACAACTGAAGGGATTCGACCGATGAGAAACGGTATTGGTTGGCCTCGTCTGCCCGAAAAGAACTAGGGAGGTGCGTGATGCAAGTCTTTGGTCCACGGAAGTGGGTAGAAATTCCCGGTTGCGAAACCCTGGAGTTACCGCCGCTCTTGGTGAACGGCCGGCACGACGGCCGCTATCGAGGTCACCCGGAAAAATTGGAGCGCGTGGTTGGTTTAGCCGCGAATATTGTCGAGAGCGAAGAGATGATCGACGACGCCACGTTACCGATAATGTCGATGGAAGTGGAGCATCAGCGGCGTAAAATGGACCTCGCCCTGAATCTGGTCGACCAGTATTTTCTTTTTCTCAACCAATGGAATTGGGGGGATTCGATTTTGTCCTGGATCCGGCAATGCGAAACCACCTTTGAGCTAAACGCGAATTTGCGGCCCTTTCTGCGCGGCGACGTTTGGCCTCATGCGGGACGCCAGAGCTTTGTCGATCTGCTCAACGACAAGGCGGTCAAAGCGCAAGTGGGTAGCCTGGAAAGCGCGGTGGGCCTGCGCCTCACATTCCGGCATCCGCCGCCGATCGCCTGCTTCTCGAATCAATTTCTGCTTTACCTGAACGGCACGGTGGCATCGACCGCCTATGGCACTTGGGCGTCGATGAACCCGGGCCCGGTGTCATCGCTGCCGCCCGAACGCTTTCGCTTCGATGTCGTCACCATGTAGACGCTATCCTAAGAATTGACCTCGCTCCTCCTCACACTATTGCTATGGCCTGCTGGCGCGCAAACACCCGCACGGCCACCGGAGCCAGCATCCGCTAAGCCGCCGGTACTCGAAACTCCGGTCCCCGCAGCGGAGCGGCCAGCAGGCCTGAATCTGCTGGGCAAGACCGATAGCAGCAGCGGCGAGAGCCGGCGCAACGAGAACGTGGCCATCACGCTGCTCGACAACAACGCGCTCAAAGAAAGCAACAAGCGGCTCGGTACCACCGCGACCATCGTGAACGAGTTCCGGTCCGACGCGCGCTTTTATGGCGCAGAGTATGGCAACGCTCCGGTGGGGTCGATGCACTTACCTAACAGCCGCCGCCCCGCCGCCCTTCGAGGGAGCGCATCCTGGAGCCACAACAACAGCATCTTCTCGGCTCGTAGTTTTTTCCAGGCCGGTGGCGTACGGCCGGCGCGGGACAACCAATTTGGCCTGCGTCTGTTGGCACCAATTACCTCGCGGACCTTTCTGAGCTTCGACGGCTCACGGCAAATGCAGCGCGGCTTCGTGAACGGCAACATCCAGGTGCCTCGCCCCGAGGAACGCAGCTGTCTGAGCGGCGACCCGCAGATTTGCGCCCTGGTGAATCGCTGGTTGCGGGCCTGGCCCAGCCAGCCGCCGAACTTGGGCGACCGGCAACTCAATACCAACGCGCCGCAACACATTGACACCGGTACGACGGCGCTGCAACTGGACCATGTCCGCAGCACGGATCGCTTTACCGCGCGCCACGCCTGGACCACGCAGGCCGTCGATGCCTTTCAACTGGTGGCGGGCCAGAATCCGGATACCACCACCAAGTCGCACGATGCTCGGCTCACATGGAGCCGCAATTTGGGAGCTGGTTCGCTGCTGGACATTACCGCCGGTTTCAGCCGGTCGCGCTCCTTGCTGGTGCCGGAGCCGAATGCCGTGGGGCCGCAAGTCATCATTGGTACCGCTTGGGAGAAACTGGGCCCGGGCTCATCGATTCCAGTGGACCGCGTCCAGAATCGCTACCGCACGGCCGCGCGAATCACTCGCCAGATGGGACGCCATTCGCTCTCCTGGGGAGGCGAATTAGCACGGCTGCAAATGAATGGCCGTGAGACCAGCTCCAACCGGGGCAATTTCTACTTCCGGAATGACTTTGGGCGCGACGCGATTACCAATTTTCGCCTGGGCGCGGTAACCCGATACTCCTTCGGCATCGGCGAGTTAGCCCGTGGATTTCGCCGCTGGGAAACCCATCTGTTCGTGCAGGACACTTGGCGCGCCACTAACCATCTGACAGTTACTTTTGGCCTTCGTTATGAACCGGTACTCGGCCAGACCGAAGTCAACCATCTGACGCCGATCCCTTTCAAATGCGATTGCAATAACTTTGCCCCCCAGCTCGGGCTGGCGCGGCGTTTACCCGGAAGCTGGGGCGTTTTGCGAGCCGCCTACAGCGTGCAGTTCGGAGAAGTATTCGCGGCGACGCTGCAACAACTGCGTTGGAACCAGCCCCGCTTCCAAAAGATTGAAGTATTGAACGCCTCGCTGCTCGATCCCTTGCGCGGCGTGCCGCTCGGTGGCAATCAGCGCGCGATCGCCTTCGATGTGCCTCCGGACTTAGTTACTCCTTACAGCCATCAATACAACGCCAGTTGGGAACTTCCGCTGGGCACGCGTCGTGGCCATTTACAAATGGGCTATGTCGGCACTCGAACCTGGAAGTTACTGTTCATGTACTATAACAACCGCGCCTTGATCGTTCCAGGTATATCTCAAACTACAGCCACCATCAACGATCGCCGCCCGGACAACCGTTACTTCGATTTCCGGCAGGTTTCCAATTCATCCCGTGCTTATTTCGACGCCGCGCGCGTGACTTACACGTTACCTAATTGGCGGGGGATGGCAATCGATACTTCTTACTGGTTCAGCAAAGCCATCGATACCGGTGCCACTTACGTCAATATTGCCGCCGGCGACGATGCGCTACAGGGTTACTCCCAGACGGCCGATGGAATTGCCGCCGACCTTAAGGGAGCGAGTAACTTCCACCAGTCGCATGCCTTTCTGATGCGTTTCAATTACGCCGTACCCGCTTGGAACCGGACGCGCACGATCACGAAGGATTGGCGGCTATCGGCCGTTTACCTCGCCAAGAGCGGCCTTCCCTTCACGGTGATCAGCGGCTCCGATTCGCCCGGCTACGGCAATGTCGATGGCGTCTCCGGCGACCGTCCGAATTTGCTGAATACCGCCCTCCTCGGCCGGACGTTCGGCCATCCCGATACCGCGCCGCTCTTGCTAACGCACGCCGCCTTCCAATTCATTCAGCCGCTTGACCGGCGCGGCAACCTAGGCTCGAACACCTTTCGCCGCGGCGGCATCTACAATCTGAACGCGGGCCTCGAGCGGCGCTTCGTGCTGCGCGGCGAGCGCGCGCTCGCCTTTCGCGCCGAGGGAGTCAACGTCCTCAATACGCCGCAATTCGCGGAGCCCAACGCCGACCTTTCCTCACCCGCCTTCGGGCAAATCACGAATACTTTGAACGACGGCCGAACGTTCCGGTTTACCCTGCGCCTCGACTTTTGAAGTATCCTCTGATAGACTCCAGGCGAGCAATTTATGACCAAATTCGCCTATGCCATCCTGTTCGTGCGCGACATGACGAAAAGCATTGCGTTCTATCGCGATTTACTGGACCTTCCGTTGCGGATGGAGTCGCCCGATTGGAGTGAGTTCGGCACGGAGGGTTGCACGCTCGCACTGCACATTGCCGCCGAGGGCAACCTGCGCGCGGTGGAGGACGGGAAGATCCCGGCCGGGCACGCCCACACGGGCTTTGTGGTCGACAACATCGACCATTTTGCCGAGAAGATGCGGGCGGGCGGCGTGCCCGTCGTGCGTGCCGTTCGTAAGGAAGCATTCGGTGGCCGCATGGGCGTTTGGGCGGATCCGGACGGCATCCCAGTTTCCGTGATGTCCTTTGGCGGCTGAGCACTCGAACGCAGTAAACTCGCATGAATCACGCAATTCTAATGGTGTTCTTCGCCACCCTTTCGGCAACAGCGGCCGGTGAGGAAAAGAACTTCGTTTCCCTCTTCGATGGTTCTACCCTGAGCGGGTGGACGGCGGAAATGAAATCGCAATGGTCAGTGAAGGATGGCAACATTGTCCCGGAGACGGTCGTGTATGGCTGGCTGCGCTCGAACGAGTTATACCGGGACTTTCAGTTGAAGTTGGAATTCCGTACGGCGCATGATGGCAATAGCGGCGTCTTTCTCCGCTCTGCCAAAGAAGGATTGCCGCACGAGACCGGGTACGAGTTACAGATTTATGACCTTCACCCCAAGGGCTTTGCCACCGGTAGCCTGGTGAACGTCGCCGTGGCGAAGAAGTTTGTCACCCGGAACGGTAAGTGGCATGCCTTTGACATTACCTGTCAAGGCGATCATTTCATCATTAAGCTGGACGGGCGGAAGGTACTCGATGCCCACGACGGCCACAGCCGCGAGGGTTACATTGGCTTACAAGTGAACCCTCGGAAACCGATCGGCTTCCGCCACATCCGGATCCGGAAGTTGTAACTTACTTTGCGTCAACCATCAAATTATTCTTCACCGAGAAGACGCCCGATACACCGTTGGCTTGGATATTGGCCACGTTCTTGTCCATCTCTCGCGCGACAAAGCCTTCGAGCGTCACGTTGCCGTTTTTAACGATAATGTGAATCGGCGGCACCGCCCGCAACGAATATTGCTGAAGGACCGGGTGATTAAAGATGGCGCGGGCCACATCGATCCGGATGCGGTCGTCGTTGGGTGAGAGCGGCAGCACCTCGATCTGGTTCACCACCCGCTCCACGCCTTCCACCGACTTCACGCGATTCTCGGCTTCGCTCTTGAGGGTGGGGCGCGTTACCTGGCCCAACAAGGTAACCACATAACCGTCGACCCGAAACGCCACGTTGTCGAAAACGCCGTAGAAAGGCATCATCACGAGTTCGTGACGCACTTCCTTCACCAGGTTCTGCATGCCCTTCTCAGAGAGCTTGTTGGGCATGGTTTTGGCGGCCTGGGCCATCAACATCGGGGCTTGAAGCGCCAGCAAAAGAACGAGTACGGGTTTCATTGACAATCTCCTAATCAATATTACGAGATTGCCAGCCGGATGGTTTCAAATGACGCAATTAGAGTGAACGCATCTTGCGGGCGATCAGCAGCGCCATCTCGAGAGCTTGTTCGCCGTTGAGGCGCGGGTCGACCTCGGTGCGGTAGGCGCGCTTGAGGTCCGCTTCCGCCAGACCGCGGGCACCGCCGGTACACTCGGTGACGTTGTCCCCGGTGAGTTCGATATGTACCCCACCCAAGCCGCCTTGATGGATATCGAAGGCTTGCTCAAGTTCCGACAAAATCGCTTCGAAGCGGCGGGTTTTGTACCCCTCGTTGGTGGCGATGGTATTGCCATGCATCGGGTCACACACCCAGAGTGGCCGATGGCCGGTTTCGCGAGTGGCCGCCATCAGCGCGGGCAAATGGCTGGCAATCTTCGTGACGCCGAAGCGGTGAATGAGGGTGATGCGGCCGGGTTGATGCTCTGGGTTCAGCGTGTCCAGCAAGCGCTGGAGAACTTCCGGAGAAGTGGAGGCACCGATCTTGAGGCCAATCGGATTTTGCAGGCCGCGGAAGTATTCGACGTGGGCACCATCGGGGTCAGCCGTTCGCAAGCCGATCCAGGGGAAATGGGTGGCTAGGTGGTACCAGCGGCCTTGATACTGGTGGGTTTGCGCCCGCTCGTATTCGAGGTGGAGCCCTTCGTGGCTCGAGAAGAAGTCTACCTTCTCGAGGCCACCGGTCCGCACGCCTAGCACGTGCTCCATGAAGCGAAGGCTTTCGCCAATCGAACCCACGATGCGGCGGTACTCGGCGGCCAGCGGGGAGCTTTCTATAAAATCGAGGTCCCAATTTCCGGGATGGTGGAGATCCGCGAAACCCCCGCTCGATAGGGCCCGGATCAGGTTTAAGGTGAGCGCAGCGCGCTCGTAACCGCGCAGGAGAAGATCGGGGTCCGGACGCCGGTCTGCCGCAGTGAACGCTGGGCGGTTGACGATGTCACCGCGGTAGGAAGGGAGCGTGATTCCGTCGCGAGTCTCCATATCCTCTGAGCGCGGCTTGGCGTATTGGCCGGCAAAGCGGCCCACGCGGATGACGGGACGCTGGCCACCGTGTACGAGCACCAAGCTCATCTGCAACAGGACCTTCAGTTTGTTGGTGATGGGCTCGACGCGGCAATCAGCGAAGCTCTCGGCACAGTCACCGCCTTGGAGCAGGAAGCGTTTGCCCTGAGCGGCCTCGGCGAGTTGGCGGCGCAGTTCGTCCACCTCCCAGGTGGTGACGAGGGGCGGCAAGCCGCTCAGTTCGGCGGCGGCGCGAGTGAGCGCAGCGGGGTCATCGTAACGCGGTTGCTGAAGGGCGACGCGCTGGCGCCAGGAATCGGGAGTCCAATCGGTAAGCAACCTGTTATTGTCGCAGGAATCGGGTCAAACGAGTCACTTCAAGGCAAAACTCAGGTGCGGCGGCGGGAGCGGGCCAAGTAGGCGATGGCGAGGCCGGCCAGGCCCATCATCATCGTGCCGGGCTCAGGAACGCCTGCGGAGAGATTGGACGTCACACCAGAGCTCACATTGCTGAGGAAGCCACCCTGCGCCGTCAGCTGGTTGATGGTAAACACTTGGGAGCCGGGAGTGCCGCCACCGAGAAACGTGAATTCCACGCTAAAGGTGCCGATCATGGAGGGGTTATTGACGAGAGCGAAAAGGTTGTACGTGCCGGGGCTGGGAAGGCCGGGGTTCGGGGAGAAGAACAGCAGGTCGAGCCCTGTACCAGGGGAAGCCACGCCGTTGACGACTGAGGCGTACTGGAGGACTTCGAAGCGGATGTCCAACTCCTGATTGAGCTGCAAGGGGGCACCGGTGACATTATAGAGATACCGGTACAAGTTACCACCCAGCGGTTGGACTGTGTATCCAACAGTGGCAGCAGAGAGGCTTCCCGCCACAATTCCGGTATAAAAAGCAAAGCTCAACAGACGACGCATCCACGCTCCTCCAAACATAAATTTCCCTAGAGTTAGAGTACCATCTTTCGGTACTTCAATCGAAGCGAGTGAACTTCAAGTACTACTCTAACTTTCGCGGCCTACCGGGCCCGGTACTCGCCTACCCCAATCTATCGTCCAAAACGGGGGAGTGCATGAGATCGGCTGGGAAAATCTCGCTGAAACGGAAACGGCGCTGCTCCGAAGAGCAGCGCCGTTGCCTTTGGTAAGCCTGGAAGCCCAGGGTTAGTTGTTGATGTTGACCGTGAGCGTACTAAAGATGCTCGCCGGGGTAACGAAACCGCTAGGCTGCCCGATCGAGAACACCGTCGTACCTTGCGAAGTGTTGGTGAAGACCGCATCGACAAAATCGGTGCCTCCAGCCAGCGTAATGGCCGGGAAACTAACGCCAAGACCAGCACTGCTGTTAATGGTCGGGGCCAGATTCAAACCCCCTCGGACGGCTTGACGGTCAAAACGGACGTTCGTACC
Organism: Bryobacteraceae bacterium; assembly: GCA_031367405.1. Taxonomy (GTDB): domain Bacteria; phylum Acidobacteriota; class Terriglobia; order Bryobacterales; family Bryobacteraceae; genus JALHNI01. The sequence goes on along the minus strand of JANLPT010000161.1, from coordinate 247 downwards.
AGCCTCTAGATAATAGGCGGTGAGGGTCACGGTGCGACCGAAAGGATTGGTCGATGTCGCGTTGGGATTGACTTCCCCTTGGGCGGCCGTGATGATGAGGCCGGAGGGGGCGAAGTTAATCGTAGCGGTTCTTGGCGTGAAGCCAGGTGCCGAGATGGTGAAGGTAGCGCTGCCGGTATCGGTCAGAGCCTGGATGTAGTATTGGCCGGATGAGCCATTCACCGGTACGGTGACGACCAGCGAGGCC
>JANLPT010000041.1:0-1704 GCA_031367405.1 Bryobacteraceae bacterium | reverse complement strand
TTATGGTGATGGAGTTCCTGGACGGAACCACCCTGAGACATCGCGTTGGCGGGAGTCCGCTCGACGTGCCCACGCTGCTTTCGTTCGGCATAGAAATTGCCGACGCGCTAGATGCGGCGCACGGCGCCGGGATCATTCATCGCGACATGAAGCCAGCCAACATCTTCATTACCGCCCGCCATCATGCGAAGATCCTCGATTTCGGCTTGGCGAAAGTCCAGTTGGCGCTCCAGCGGCGTAACGGTGCGAATGACGAAACCCAAACCCTGGAAGACCAACTCACCCGGCCGGGCAGCGCCATGGGGACGGTGGCGTTCATGTCGCCCGAGCAAGTCCGCTCTCAGCCATTGGACGCGCGGACGGACCTGTTCTCCTTCGGCGTCGTGCTGTATGAAATGGCCACCGGCCGACTGCCGTTCTCCGGCGAGAGTACGCCGATGATCTTCGATGCCATCCTCAACCGCGCTGCCGTGTCCGCCGTACGCCTGAATCCCGAGTTGCCGGCCGAAGTGGAACGCATCATCGGCAAGTGCCTGGAAAAAGATCGCGATCTGCGCTACCAGCACGCGTCGGAAATTCGCAGCGATCTGCAACGCCTAAAGCGCGACTTGGAGTCGGGTCGCGCGACCGGCGAGGAGAAGCCGGCCAGGGAAATTCCCAGACGCTCTCACAAAACGCTCGCGGCCGCAGCCGCAGTGCTGGCATTAGTTGGCGCCGGGTACTTCTTTTTTTCACGCGCGCCGAAACTCATGGGCGCGAAACTCACCGACCAGGACACCATTGTGCTTGCCGATTTCGCCAATACCACCGGCGATCCGGTGTTCGACGGGACGCTTCGCCAAGGCCTGGCGATTCAGCTGGAGCAATCGCCGTTTCTGAGCCTGGTCTCGGACAAACGCATTCAAAGCACCCTGAGCCTGATGGGCCAAGCGAAGGACGCGCGACTAACTCCGGAACTGGCCCGGGAGATCTGCGAGCGCACCGGCGGTGCCGCCGTCCTCGACGGATCGATCGCCAAATTGGGTAGCCAGTACGTAGTAGGGTTACGAGCCAAGAGTTGCCGCACCGGAGAGATTGTCACTGAGGAGCAGGTGCAAGTTGCCCGCAAGGAAGATGTCCTGAATGCCCTTAGCCAAATTGCCACTGGATTCAGAACCCGGGTGGGCGAAAAACTGGCCACGGTAGAGAAACACTCCACTCCGCTCACCGAGGCGGCCACGCCGTCACTCGAAGCATTGAAAGCCCTGAGCGCGGGCCTGGGGCTGTTCTACTCCACGGGCGACGCCGCCGCAGTGCCGCTTTTAAAACGCGCCATCGAGATCGACCCCAAATTCGCCATGGCTCATGCGCTTCTGGGGAATACGTACGGCAGCCTGGAAGATCCGGCCCTTTCCGCCGAGCACATTACCAAAGCCTATCGGCTGCGGGATCGCACCAGTGACCGGGAGAAGTTCTACATAGATGCCGCGTACGATTTCCGCGTGACCGGCAACCTGGAGAGGCTGCGAGAAACTTGCGAAGCATGGGCCCAGACCTACCCTCGTGACACGAACGCCCTCGGATTCCTTCCGCTTACTTATGCGGTCTCCGGCAGCTATAAAAAGCTGTTCGACGAAACCAGTAAAATGATCGAACTCCACCCGGACTTCGCCTTTGGCTATCTGTTCCATGCCCACAGCTTCAAACACCTGGATCGCCTCCCTG
>JANLPT010000039.1:0-29116 GCA_031367405.1 Bryobacteraceae bacterium | reverse complement strand
TTGACAGGACCCATGCGTAAGTAAGGCGCGAAATGATCGATATCTTTGACCCCAAAGAGGGGCGCGATCATGACCCATGGCGTCTCGCGGTACTTGACATTGAGATAATGTGAATAACGGCTCTGCATGTCGCGCATAACGCGTTAGGGGCGGATAACGGCGAGGGGTTCGTTTAGCGTCGGATCGAAAGACTAGCCTACCAGCACGCCGGGGAGCGGTCCGGTACTGTCGGCGAAGCGTTCCACCGGGGCACCGAGGATGTCGAGGAGGCTGACGTAAAGATTGGAGAGCGGCGTGTCGGGGCCGTAAGAGAGATGCTGACCGGCCGCGAGCCGGCCACCGCCGCGCCCTCCCAGCAGAATCGGCAGGTTATGCGGATCGTGCTTGTTGCCATCGCGAAAGCCGCCTCCGAACAGGATGACGGAATTATCGAGCACCGTGCGGGGGCCTTCTTTCATGGCCCGCAACTTACTCAGTAAGTAAGCGTATTGCGCAACATGCCAGCGATTGATCAATTGATACTGGCGCAGATTTTCGGGATTCTTTTCATGATGAGACAGCGAATGGTGGCCACCTTTAACGCCATCCAGGAAGGAGAAACTCTGGTTACTGACTTCGTTGCCAAAGATGAAAGTGGCAATGCGCGTGGTGTCGGACTGGAAGCCAAGAGCGATCATGTCCATCATCAGCCGCACGTGTTCAGCATAATCTTTGGGCTGAACCGGGGGCTTATCGGCGGGGTTGAGAGCGACGCGAGCTTTCCAGGGAGTCTGATGGGGGCGCGTCGCCCGGGCAAGGCGATCTTCCAGGCCGCGGACGACGGAAAGGTACTCATCGAGCCTCACGCGGTCGGCTATCCCGAGCTTGCCACGAAGTTGACGGGCGTCGTCGAGCACGCCATCGAGCAACTGACGGTCCTGCAGGGCGGTATCGGTATTTTGGCTGCCCGCGTGGAATAGCCGTTCGAAGACAAGGTGGGGATTCACTTCGCGGGCCAGCGGCGTAGTGGGAGAACTCCAGGCGATGTGCGAGCCATAGACGCGCGTGTAACCGACGTTTTTGTCGACGCCGGTGGTGACGGGCGCGATGCCGAGTTCGAGCGAGGCGAGAGGCGTAAAGCGGCCGGCTACACGGGCGGCCAACTGGTCAATCGAAGTGCCGTTGCAGTTGATGTCGACGCCGAGCGTCTTGGTGACGGTAGTGCTCGTGAGGAAACCCGACATTTTGACGTAATGGCCATCGCCGCCGACGCTGCCTTGGTTCCAAAGATTGGTGAGAACGGTAAGGTCCTGCTTCAGGTCGGCGAGCGGTTCGAGGGTGGGGGAGACGGCGAAGTTAGGGCCGGTTTCGGCGGGAGTCCAGGTATCTTCGCGAACTCCGTTCGGCATGTAAAGGGCAGCGAAGCGCACGGGCGGATTAGCATTCGGCGTCGCGGCCATGGCTTCAAGCCAGGGGAGACCGAGCGACATGCCCATGCCTCTCAGCAGGGTGCGGCGAGCGAGCGGCGTGGAGCTTCTCATTCTATGGTGACGTCCTTGTTACTGCGGGAGTTACTGCGGGAGTTACTGCGGGCGGCTGTTGGCGAAATGGGATGCTGTCGATGATGCCGCGGATGAGGGTTTGGCCTTTGAAGCCATCGCGACCGAGGTTTGACACGATTTGGTCGACGGCGCAGGAGTCTTCACGGTTGAGTCCGCGGCCGAGGGCGAAGCCGAGCAGTTTGGTGGTGAGGTTGCGGATGAAGAGATCCTGCCGGGCGAGGAGGGTTGTTTTGAGCTCGCCGGGTCCGTTGAAGCGCGTGCCATCGGGGAGTTCGCCGGCGGTGTCAATGGGGAGGCCGTTTTCGGTGGTCCGCCAGAGCCCGAGTACGTCGTAATTTTCGAGCGCAAAGCCGAGCGGATCGAGCCGGTTATGGCAGGACGCGCAGGTAGGGTTCTGGCGATGCAGCATCAAGCGGGCCCGCAGTGTGGTGGGCGTGGCACCCTGGTGTTCTGGCAATACGGGCACGTTGGGCGGCGGGGGAGGCGAGGGTGTGCCCAGGATGGAATCAAGGATCCATTTGCCGCGTAAGACGGGGCTGGTGCGGTTGGAGTAAGACGACACGGCGAGCACGGCCGCCATGCTGAGCAAGCCGCCGCGGTGCGTGCCTGGCGGCAGGGTGACGCGCTTGGGCTGCTGACTCAGTTTGGTTTCGAGCAGGATGCCGTAGTGCTTTTGCAGCTTGTTGGTGAGGATGGTGAAATCGGCGTCGAGCAACGACAGCAGCGAGAGATTTTCGGTGAGTAACTCCTGAAAGAAAAGGATTGGCTCGTAGCGAATGGCGCTTTGGATTTCGGCGTCGTAGAAGGCCGGGTAGAGCTTGGGGTCGGGTTTGATGTCGCGGCCAAGTTCGCGGGTGCCTAGCCATTGCTCGACGAAGTTCTCGGCGAAGTCGCGGGACTTTTGGTCCTTCAGCATGCGCAGGGTCTGCTCTTTGAGGATGATCGGGCCGGCGAGTTTACCTTGGGCGGCGAGGCTAAAGAGCGTGTCGTCGGGCATGCTGCCCCAGAGGAAATACGAGAGGCGCGAGGCGAGGGCGAAATCCGGCACAGGGCGGGCTGAAGGGGTTGGCTCTTCAAAGCGGAAGAGGAAGTGGGGCGACAGCAAGATGCCTTGGAGCGTGTAGGAAATGCGGCTATCGAAGCTGCCTTTTTGGCGCAGGAACACGCCGAGGTAACGCTCGACCTCTTCCGGTGTGGCGGGACGGCGAAAGGCGCGGGGCAAGAAATGGACTAACACATGATGGGCGGCGTCTTCGGCCTTCAGCTTGTCGCTGGGCTCGGCGGTGATGAAGCGCGCGCGGGACTTGGCATCCTTGAGGCCATACTCGATGCCTTCCTTGGCGGCGGCCAGGTATTTCTCGGCATGGAGGGGCGAGAGGAAGAGGGTTTCGGCGGCGTTGTCGAAGCCTTCGCCCCCGGCACCGTCGGCGGGCAAGTTGTGGCCGGCGTCGATGTGAATGTTCAGGAGGTCACGCAACGTGGCCCCGTATTCGTGGCGATTCAAGCGACGGATGGGGGCGGGGCGCGGCTGGATGCCGTCGGCACAGGCAGCGGCGCGCAGGGAATTGTCGAGGCCGGCGACGAACTTTTCGCGGGCGCCGGCGGAGGGCGCTTGGGCGCTGGCAGGGGGCATGTCGCCGTCGCGAACGCGCTGCAGCACACGGTTCCAGGCGCGTTGGTTGTCATCTTTTAGCTGCGCGGCGTTGAAACCTCCTGAGGGCTTGGTGCCCTGATGGCAGGCGACACAGTGCTGCTTGACGAAGGCCTGAGCATCACGCCGGGGCACATCTTCGGTAACGGCCGAGATGGATAGGGCGGCGATGAGCAAGCGCGACGGCATCGTAGTGACCATAGTTTATCGCGATTGACATAAGATAATGGCATGGTGATTCGTTGGGCGGCGTTTCTCTTTCCACTTCTGATGGCCGGCACCGATTTTAATCGCGAGATCCGGCCGATTCTGTCGGATCGTTGCTACTCGTGCCATGGTCCGGATGAGGCGAACCGGAAGGCGAAGTTGCGGCTCGATACCGAAGCGGGAGCGCGGGCGGCATTGCGCCCTGGTGCTTCGGGAGTTAGTCTGCTGGTGGAGCGGGTGTCGAGCGAAAAGCAGGGTATGCGCATGCCGCCGGCGTCGGCGGGTGCGGCGTTGAAGGCGCGGGAGATCGACTTACTGAAGCAGTGGGTGGGCGAGGGCGGGAAGTGGGAGAAGCATTGGAGCTTCATTCCACCGGTGCGGCCCGTATCGCAGACTATCGATAGTTTGATCGAAGCGCGACTCTCCCGCGAGGGGCTCGCCCTTTCCCCGGCGGCCGCCAAGGCGACGCTGCTGCGGCGAGTATCGCTCGATCTCACCGGATTGCCGCCCGGTGAAGAGACGGCGGCCGCCTTCTGGAAAGACGATTCACCAGGAGCGTATGAGCGCTTGGTTGACCGTTTGTTGGGGTCAAGCCGTTACGGCGAGCGGATGGCGATGCGCTGGCTCGATGCGGCTCGCTACGCCGATACCAATGGCTACCAGACCGATGCCGAGCGATCCATGTGGCGTTGGCGCGATTGGGTGATCGAGGCCTTCAATAAGAATATGCCGTTCAACCAATTCACGGTGGAGCAGTTAGCCGGCGACTTACTGCCCAATCCGACGCGTGACCAGATCATTGCCACAGGCTTTAATCGAAACCACCGGGCGAATGGGGAAGGCGGCAGTATCGGGGAAGAGTTTCTCGTTGAGTACGCTATTGACCGGGTAGAGGCGACGTCGACGGTGTGGTTAGGGCTGACGCTGGGATGCGCGCGTTGTCATGACCATAAGTACGATCCATTTACGCAACGCGAGTTTTATTCGATGTTTGCGTTTTTCAATAATATACCGGAGAAGGGGAAGGTTTTCAAGTACGGTAACTCGCCGCCGATGATGGCCGCGCCGACGCAGGAGCAGGAGAGCCGGTGGGCGGCGCTGAAGGCGGCGGCGGAATCGGCCGAACGGCGCTTGTCGGCGTTGGCACCGGAAATTGCACGGGCCCGGGCAGCGTGGGAAAAACGGGCGGGGCAGGTGGCGGACTGGACGCCGAAGCGTAAGTTACTTTGGCAGGCGGCGGAGGGCACCAAGCAGTTCGATGGGAAGACCATGGTGGAGGCGGGCGACGTGGCGGCGCTCGGCTACTACGACCGGTTTACGCTGGCGGCGTGGGTGAAGCCCGAAGCGCAGGATGGCGCAATTCTTACGCGGGCGAGCGATCAAGAAGAAGAGTCAGGCTATGGGGTTTATCTGCGTAAGGGGAAGGTCCAGGTAAACTTTGTCCTGCGTTGGCTGGATGATTGCTTACGGGTTGAGAGTGAAGAAAAGTTGCCGTTGGGTAAGTGGTCACATGTGGCGGTGACTTACGATGGGACGCGCGAAGCTAAAGGCATTCAGCTTTATGTTAACGGCGAACGTGTGAAGCTGACTTACTTGGTGGACGATCTGAATCAGGACTTCGCCAGCAAGAATCCTTTGCGGATCGGGGCGGGGAATGGACTTCGCTTTGAGGGAGCGATTACTGGCGCGAGGATCTATCAGGATGCTCTGACTCCGGAGGAGGCCGGCGTTCTCGGAGCGTCGCGCAGCTTGGCAGAAATCCTGGCGAGGCCGGATCGCACGCCTGTGGAATTGCGGAAAGTGGCGTGGAGCTTTCTGGATGAGCACGCCCCGCCTGAGTTAGGGGCGGTTTGGAAGGACTATTGGCGGACGCGTGACGAGTTGCGGGAGTATGCGGGGACCTTGCCCACGGTGATGATCATGCAAGAGATGGCGGAAGTCCGTCCGGCTCACGTCTTGCGTCGAGGGGCTTACGATCAGCCGGGCGAAATTGTTACACGGGGCTTGCCAGCGGCCTTAGCGCCGCCGTTGCGGGTGACAGATCGGCTGGCGTTGGCCCGGTGGATCGCGAGCCGGGACAATCCGCTTACCGCCCGGGTGACCGTGAACCGGCTGTGGCAGATGCTGTTTGGCGTGGGCATTGTGAAGAGTGTGGAGGATTTCGGTTCGCAGGGCGAATGGCCTAGCCATCCCGAGTTACTCGATTGGCTGGCGGTGGAGTTTATGGACTCGGGTTGGAACGTGAAGCAGATCCTAAAAACGATGGTGATGAGCCGCACTTATCAGCAGAGTGCGCGCGTGACACCGGAGTTACTCGCCCGTGACCCCGAGAACCGGTTGTATGCGCGGGGTCCGCGATTCCGCTGGCCGGCGGAGGTGGTGCGCGACCAGGCGCTGGCCGCGTCAGGCTTGTTAGTGGAACGCGTCGGCGGCCCTTCGGTGAAGCCTTATCAGCCGGCCGGTTTGTGGAAGGAGTTATCGGGCGGTGCGGATTATGAACGTGACCAGGGCGAGGGGCTGTATCGCCGCAGCCTCTACACGTATTGGAAACGAGCGGTGCCGCCGCCGGGGATGATGACCTTTGACGCGGCAGGCCGGGAGTCCTGCGTGGTGCGGGAGAATCGCACAAATACGCCACTGCAGGCACTCGCCTTGATGAATGATGAGGCTTACTTGGAAGCGGCGCGCAAGCTGGCGGAGCGGATGCTTCATGAAGGGGGGGTGACGGAGGCGGGCAAATTAGACCGGGGCTTTGCGTTGGCCTTGTTGCGGCCACCGGGGGCGCGAGAATCTGCGGTGTTACTGGCAAGCTTGCACCATTATCGCGACCGGTACGAGACCGATCCGGCGGCGGCGGGTAAGTTACTCGCTTACGGCGAGAAAAAGCCGGCGGATGACCTGAAGAAGCCGGAACTGGCGGCCTGGACGATGGTCGCGAGCATGATTCTCAATTTGGATGAAACGGTGACCAAGGAATGAACTCACTTACCCGGCGGCATTTCTTCGGTAGGAGCGCGCACGGCCTGGGCGTGGCGGCGCTGGGATCGCTAATGAGTGCGGATCTACGAGCCGAGGGAACGTTCCCGAATTTTACGCCCAAGGCCAAGCGCGTCATCTACCTTTTTCAGAGCGGCGCGCCTTCGCAGCATGACTTATTCGATTGGAAGCCCAAGCTGGGGCAGTTACGCGGGCAGGAGTTACCGGATTCAATCCGCCAATGGCAACGGCTCACCGGCATGACCGCGACGCAGGCGACGTTTCCGATCGCGCCGACGATCTACGATTTCAAGCAGCATGGGCAGAGTGGGGCGTGGATGAGTAACTTACTCCCGCACCTTTCCAAGCGCGCCGATCAGCTCACTTTCATCAAGAGCATGTATACGGAGGCGATCAATCACGACCCGGCGATTACGTTTTTCCAAACGGGCTCTCAGATAGCGGGGAGGCCGTCGATTGGTTCATGGCTGGCTTACGGGTTAGGAAGCGATAACAGGGATCTGCCGGCGTTCGTGGTGATGGTGTCACAGGGGACCGGTAATTTGGCCGACCAACCGCTGTATGACCGGCTGTGGGGATCGGGCTTTCTGCCCACGCGTTATCAGGGCGTCAAGTTTCGTTCGATTGGCGACCCGGTATTGCACATACAAGACCCGGAAGGGCTGGACCGGGCGGGCCGCCGCCGTTTTGTCGATGACCTAGCCAAGCTCAATGAGATGAAGCTTGAGGATTACGGCGACCCGGAGATCGGCACGCGTATCGCGCAATACGAGATGGCCTACCGGATGCAAGCGTCGGTGCCCGATTTGCTGGACTTGAAGCAAGAAACCAAGGCTACCCTTGACCTCTACGGCCCGGAGGTCAGCCGTCCCGGAACATTCGCCTATAACTGCTTGTTAGCGCGAAGACTGGCCGAGCGAGGCGTCCGTTTCATCCAGCTATTCCATCGCGGTTGGGATCAGCACAACACGCTGCCGAAACAGTTACCAGGGCAGTGCCACGATGTCGATCAGCCGTCGGCGGGCTTACTCGAGGACTTACAACAACGGGGCTTGCTGGATGACACGTTAGTCGTGTGGGGCGGGGAATTCGGCCGTACCGTGTATTGTCAGGGTAAGTTGACCGCGGATAACTATGGCCGCGACCATCATCCGCGTTGCTTTACCATGTGGCTGGCAGGCGGGGGCATCAAGCCCGGGATCACGCACGGATTGACGGACGACTTTTCATATAACATCACGGCGGATCCGGTGCATGTGCATGATCTGCACGCCACCATTCTGCACCTGCTGGGAGTGGACCATAAGCAACTGACTTTCAAGTATCAGGGCCGTCACTTCCGGCTCACTGATGTGCATGGCCAAGTGGTGCGCGCGGTGCTTAGTTGAAGCGGGTAGACTACCGCGTTCTTGTTAACTACTGAAAGTAGGGGGAGCCGTCCTCGCGGAAACTGGTACCGCGGCTCCAAGGAGCTGGGGGCATGCTTTTGAAAGCCTCTTCGTTGAGTTCCACGCCCCAGCCGGGCTTGTTGGGTATGTCCAGGTAACCGTCCTTATTCACCATGAGAGGCTCTTTCAAGACGTTCTTGCGTGGGCCGGAGACAGGAGCCGTATATTCCAGAATATAGAAATTCGGTGTGGAGGCGGCGAAGTGGACATTGACGGCCGTCGCGAGCGGGCTCATCGGATTGTGAGGAGCGATCATCATATACTGCGCCTCCGCCATAGCGGCAATTTTCTTCAAAACGAGGACCCCGCCGCAGCAACAAATGTCCGGCTGTAGAAAGTCCAGGCATTGCCGCTCAATGAGTTGCTTGAACTCGTAAATCCCGTAATTCGATTCGCCGCTCGCTAGCGGGATGTTGACGTGATCGGAGACCTTTTTCATGGCGTCGTAATTCTCCGGGCGAACCGACTCCTCCATCCACATCGGATTGTAGGGCTCGATCGCCTGGGCCAAGCGGATCGCCCGTGCGGCCTCGAAAAATTTCGCATGGACATCGACGCCTATATCGATGTCGGGTCCGACGGCTTCGCGCACCGCGCGGACATGTTCAGCGGTGACGCGGGTGGCTTGGTTGTAAGGCATGTTCCCGGCGGCTTGGATCCCCATTTTCAACGCCGTGTAACCATAAGTCTCCACCATGCGCTTGGCGTTTTCGCCTGCCTGCTGAGGCGTGGCACCGTTGGTGCTCTGGTAAGTCCGGATCTTGTTCCGGACGCGTCCGCCGAGCAGGGCCCAAACGGGCAGACCAGCTGACTTACCTGCGATATCCCACAATGCGTGCTCAATGCCGCTAATAGCGGAGTTGACGATGATGCCACCGGGGAAACGGGTCGTGTTGTACATCAGATCGAAGAGATACTGCACGTTGCGCGGATCGTTTCCAATCAACCAGATTTTGAAGTCTTCAATGACTTTCACTGTCGCTTCGTCGGGACCCGCAGAATAGGCTTCGCCGATGCCATAGATACCCTGGTCGGTGAGGATCTTGACATAGACCCAGTTACGCCCGCCGCCCCCGACGAGAAATGTCTTTATGTCGGTGATTTTCATCGACCCGGTATGGCCGATCTTTCCGCCATTTAAGGGTTGTAACCCAAGCTCGCTGGGTCCGATGTTACCTCCGCGTCTCCCGCGTCCGCCAAAGCCACTTGGCACTGCTGCTGGTGGCTGAGCCACCAGTGGAGTAACTGCCGCTAGGGCCCCGCTCAAAACAAAGCCTCTTCTTGTCACGATACTTTCTCCATTTCGAATTGGGGATCGTTAAAAACACTCATTGCGGAACCGCACCATGCGTTGCCCAATGGGCAACACCCACCCGGCTCAATGGCGAGGTGTTCGATTCGAACACGGGAGCAGCCGCGTCCACTTGGCTGGTTTTGTTTACCATCGTGACCGCGCGAGCTAAAATCCAACTGGTTCGCATATTCGTCTCAGTAACTTAAGGGAATTAAGTTTCCCCAGGACTGTAGAAGCCTACTATCGCCGGTGCGCCGTGTCAATCGTTTCTCGGTAAGCCTTTTTTGCGGTCCAGCGCTAGAGAGACGCCAAAATACCCGCCGTGATCGCCTGCGTGCCCTTTGCGACGGAATAGTCGACCGCATCCACCGCCCGCTCGATGCGGCGCGCAGCGGCACGGGTAGCCTCCGTACCAAACCAATCCAGCATCATCGCCGCCGACAGAATCATCGCTACTGGATTGGCAATTCCTTTACCAACGATATCGGGGGCCGTGCCGTGCGAAGGCTGAAAGACCGCCCACTTGTCGCCGATGTCGGCTGAAGGCGCGAAGCCCATACCGCCGATGAGGCCGGCCGCCAAGTCGCTCAAAATGTCGCCGAACATGTTCTCGGTCACCAGCACGTCGTAAGCCTGCGGACGCGTCACCAAGTAAAGCGCCATGGCATCGACGTAGACACACTCCGTCGCCACGTCGGGATAATCGGTGGCAATTTCTAGAAAAATGCGCCGGAAATAAGCCATCGAAGGCAGCACGTTGGCCTTGTCCACCAAGGTGACCTTTTTACGCCGCAAGCGCGCGTGCTCAAAGGCCCGCCGAAACAGCCGTTCGCTGCGATCGCGCGAGATGTGCATGATATCTTCGACAAACGGCGGATTCTCCTTCTGTGCCGCGCCGCGCGAGAAGAACAGACCCTCGGTGTTCTCGCGGATCAAGAGGAAGTCGATCTCGCCGCGGCCATAGCCCTTGAGCGGCGAGAGTTTGGCGTCAATCAGCCGGATGGGCCGCAAGCCAAGGTAGAGGTCCAGTTGCTCGCGAATGTCGATTTGCGGCGTCATCTCCGTGCCGTTGGGCCAGCGGACGTGGGGCAGTCCCATCGCCCCTAAAAGGATCGCATCGTAAGTCCGGGCGCGGTCGAGCGTGGCGGGGGGCAGCGGGTCGCCGGAGGCCAAGTATTCCGTAGCTCCCACGCTCATTTCGGCGAACTCGAGCGTGAAGCCATCCGCCACCGCCTCCAGCACCTCGCACGCCTCGGCCATCACTTCTACGCCAATGCCGTCACCGGGCAACACAGCCACACGATAGTTCATTCGCTCCTGAGTGTAACAAACCAGCTGTTACCCTAACGGAATATGCGGATTTTTCTCTCGTGCCTGTGGCTGCCCGCTCTTTGGGCCCAGCCCGCCCCGTCAACGGCCAAGCCCCTTACGGAACCGAAGCCCGTAGTCCGCGATCAGGAAATCACGCTCAACGGCAAGACGCTGAAGTACCAGTCGAAGACCGGGATGATGCCTCTGAAGAACGACGCCGGCGAGATCGACGCGCAGTTGTTCTATGTCGCTTATACGGTCGATGTTCCGAACCGGCCACTCACCATTTGTTTCAACGGCGGGCCCGGCGCAGGATCGCTCTGGTTGCATCTCGGCGCCATCGGCCCTCAGCGCGCCATGATGAACGACGACGGTTCTCTCCCCCCGGCGCCGTATCAAATGTCACCCAACGAATCGACGTGGCTCGAGAAAAGCGACCTCGTCTTTGTCGACCCCGTGGGCACGGGCTTCTCTCGCGCGCGCTCGGCGGAGGTGGGGCGGAAGTATTTTGGCGTCAGCGGCGATATTGAATCGGTCGGCACCTTCGTCCGGCACTATCTCAACCAGACCAAACGCTGGCAATCGCCGCTCTACATCGCGGGCGAGAGCTACGGCACCACGCGCGCCGCCGGACTCTCCCAATGGCTCGTCGACCATGGCATTGCCTTGAACGGCGTCATGCTCATCTCCACCATCATGAACTTCCAGACGGTGCGTTTCCAGCGTGGTAACGACATCGCGTATACGACTCATTTGCCCACTTACACCGCGATCGCCTGGTATCACAAGAAATTGGCACCTGACTTACAGAAAGATCTCCGCAAAGCGGTGGACGAGAGCCGTAAGTTCGCCGCAGGGGAGTATCAGCAGTTACTCTACAAAGGCGATGCGCTAACACCCGAAGAGCGAAAGCGCGGCCTCGATCAACTTACTCGTCTGACGGGCCTGTCGCGTGACTTTGTCGACCGCTCCGACTTGCGAATTGAGATTCAGCGCTTCACCAAGGAGTTACTCCGTGACCGAGGGCTCACCGTCGGCCGTCTCGACGGCAGGCTCACCGGACATGAAGGCTCGGCCACCGCCGAAACGCCTAGCTTCGATCCGTCGATGACCGCCATCCGCCCGCCCTACACGGCCATCATGAACCAATACGCCCGCGAACAACTTGGCTGGGAGGAAGAGAAAGAGTACTTCTCCTTGGGCGGCGGCATCACCGCGCCCTGGGATTGGGGCATCACTCAAAACGGCGGGCAAGGGTTCGCCGATACCAGTGAGAACTTACGGGCCGCGCTCGAACGCAATCCGCATATGAAGGTCTTCATCGCTATGGGTTACTACGACTTGGCGACGCCGTTCCACGCCGTCGAATACACAGTTTCTCACATGGGACTTACTCCAGCGCTACGCAAAAACTTACAGTGGAGTGAGTACGAAGCCGGCCATATGATGTACATTCACCTGCCATCGCTCAAGAAGTTGAAGACTGACGTGGATCGGTTTTATGACGAGTCGCGTAAGTAGGAGGACCCGATGGGGGGGCCGAGAGGTCAGCATGCCGAAAGCGCGGTGGTGCTTATCTCGCGGCGATCTGATTCGCTGATGTCACCACCGCACTAACTCCAAGTCAGATATGCGCAGGAAATGTTTATCGCGGGTTACCAGGGGCAACTGGTGTGTAAGAGCGATGGCGGCGATCCAAATATCGTTGTCAGGTATGGCAATTCCAATGGCTCTCAACTTGCTTTTTACAGTTCCGTATTCTCGAGCCACCGTCGCATCGCAGCCAAGCACGACCTTACCAGCAATTAAGCGGTCAATTATGTTCTGATTTGCGGATGGCCGACCCGAATGAACGGCCCCGAAATAGAGTTCAGCCAAAGCGACCACTGGGATGAAGATTTCCGATGTCAACACCGCCCGCTCGATACCGGCTTCGCTGTTCATCAGACCAATCAAGATATTGGTATCGAGGAGATACCTACCATTCACTCAGGTCGGTTCTTTCGCAGTCCGCTTCGATCGCCTCGCGCATTTCCTTGGCAGAAACATCGTCTAAGGTCCCAAAGAAAGGAAGAAAATGGCTACCCGGCGTGCCCCGAGTCAACGTCTGCCCGATACGATCCACAAAGGACAGCACGTCACCTTGGCGCTCTGGAGGCAAAGCCTCCAATCGGCGCACGATTTCGGTTTTTAGATCCACGGTGACACTGCCTCTCTTTCAGCATACGCCCAACCCTACTTCATTGACTTCACCAGTAACACTTCGTTGCCGGTCGCGTTGTAAATCAAATCGTCCACCATGCGGCGCGCCATGAAGATTCCGAAGCCGCCGGGGCGCATGCCTTGCGCTTCCCGGATTTCGGCGTGCTCCAAATTGGTGCCGTCCGGCGGATTGCCGATCGCCGCGTGCTTCATATTCTCGGTCCGAAAGCCGGGTCCCGGATCACGCACCCACACCATCACCGAATCATGGGTCTTGATGCAGGTCAACTCAACGGTCAGGCGCGGGTCGCAGTGTCCACCATGCTCGATCGCGTTCATCAAGACCTCGCGCACGGCGGTACACATCTCGTCGTGCTTCTTTGAGTTGAGTTGAACCTCGCGCGGTTCCAGCATCTCGAGCACGGCGTCGACGTTCTCAATTTGACAAGGAACGCGGAGGCTCACCCAGTTGGGTGCCAGGGACAAAATCTCGATTGTATGAGCAGCCATGGTTACCATCGATCAACAAGCCTCACCCGTTTGGACGCATGCGCGCCACGCCGGTTGCAAAATCCGGCCCCGCCTCTTGATCCCTTATCGGCGGAAATAAACAATTTCCCGCTAGTCTCTTATCATACTGGCCTCGCTTGCATCAAAATAGAGGGGCATGGATTTTACTTTATTCTTTCGGGTGAAGGCGATCGTCTTTTCAAACTGGGTGCCCGTTGGCGCGTGCGGCGGGGCGAGGTCCAGCGCCAGGAGCGAAACCTAGCCCATGCAATGGATCTACGACCCTAACGCCTGGATCGCGCTGCTGACGCTGACCGCGCTGGAAATCGTCCTCGGCATCGATAACATCGTCTTCATCACCATCCTGGCCGGCCGGTTGCCGCCGCCCGATCAGCACCGCGCCCGGCAACTGGGCTTGGCCGCCGCCATGATCTCCCGCATCCTGCTGCTGCTTTCCATCAGTTGGATCATGGGCCTCACCCGGCCACTCATCACCATCGCCGGCAATGGGCTCAGCGGCCGGGATCTGATCCTCCTGGTAGGCGGCATGTTTCTGATCTGGAAAGCCACTCGCGAAATCCATGAAAAAGTAGAAGGCGAAGAAGACGACGACGCATCCCCGGCTGAGGTGAGCTTCAAGGGGGTGATTCTCCAGATCATGCTGCTCGATATCGTGTTTTCGCTCGATTCCGTGATTACCGCCGTGGGCATGGCCGACGATGTCGGCGTGATGATCAGCGCCGTGGTGATTTCGGTGGGCATCATGATGTTCGCAGCCCGGGCCGTCGGCGACTTCGTGCAGCGCCACCCCACCGTCAAGATGTTAGCGCTTTCCTTCCTCATTCTGATCGGCGTTAACTTGATGGCCGAAGGCTGGCACCTCCACATTCCCAAGGGCTACGTCTATTTCGCGATGGCTTTCTCGGTCTTTGTCGAAATGCTGAACCTGCGCGTCTCGAAGAAAAAGAAGAAAGTGCATTAAGATCAGACACGACGCACTTTTCGTTCTCGCTCTCCCCTGGTCTGCCGATTTGTGGGCCGGCGACTTTTTCGAGAACCAGGCGCGTCCGCTGTTACGCCTGCCGGCCATCAGGCAGGCAGTTTGCTGATGCGAGCGGTGCGTGGCTCAGTGTGATCTGACTTCTGTCGCACGCCAGGAATCAACGGGCTTAGTTTAGACGCCAAACCGTACGAAGACCAGGCGGCCTACCTGGCCAAGCCCGAAGAGCGTCGCCCTCAACGTAAAGGCCTGGCCGGATGCCGTCTCTCGCCAAGCTCCGGAAGCAGCGCTAAATTTTTGGCAAGGCCAGCAAATACGATGTGATCGCTTCCATGTCCTTCGGCTTGAACTTATACGAGGGCATCGACGTGTCTGGCGACATCTTCTCCGGATTCAAGAAGTGCTGCTGGATCCACACCTTCGACCTTCGCAGTGCCACGCCATTCAACCCCGGACCCACCTTTTGGCCCGCTCCGTTCACCAGATGGCACGAGCCACATTGCTGCTTCTGGTAAACGATCGCGCCGTCCACCGCAAAGGCGGGCGTCGTTTCGATCACACTCGAGTTTTGCGGTGTGAGCCGCAGCAGAAAGGCAGCCAAGGTGTTCAGCTGGGAGTCGTTTAGCTGGATGGTGGGCATCGCGGAGCCCGGCACCACTTCCTGCGGCCGCTTGAAATGGTCAATCATCCACGCGGCGGTTTTGCGAATCACGGGCCGGGAAAGGTCTGGACCCATCTTGCCCGGGCTGTGACAAGCGACGCAGTTCTCCTTCCGGTAGTAGCCTATGCCCGCCACCTCCTCGGGAGACATTTCCTGCCACGGTTGCTGCGGAGCGTCAAGCAGTTCGGTGTTGAGTTCAAGCGGCTTCGGCGAATCGACCACAGCCTTCACGGTGAGGCCGGTCCAGAGAGTCGCCGCCAGGATGAGCACGCCAAACGCGACAGTGCGCTGCCTTAATCGCGCGAGCTTGCCACGGTCAAGAAACGGAATCAGGAACAGTCCTAATACGGCGAGCCCTGGCAGGATCACGGAACCCACAATCTCGAGCGAACCCGGAAAGTACTTCAACATTTCGTAAAGAAAAAGGAAATACCAATCCGGCTTGGGGATGTAGCTGGTGTCGGTGGGGTCGGCCAGACGCTCCAGCGGAACCTTTGCCGAAACCGCTAACACGAACAGCAGGACAAACGAACCGAAGATGGCCACGGTGTCCTTAAACACCTGCCCCGGATAGAACTTCTTCGGCGGCTTGGTTTCGATGGCGGAGGGGGCGACGCCGTGCTTTCGCACCAGAAAAATATGCAGGGCCATCAGGATCATCGTAATCGGAGGAAGCAGTAACACGTGAGCCGCGTAGAAACGGGTAAACGTCACCACGCCGATGGTGCCATCGCTGCCCATCAGATGCTCGATGTAAGGCCCCATCAGCGGTGCCGATGCGGCGATCTTGGTCGTCACCACCGTCCCCCAATAGGCCCGATTGTCCCAGGGCAACAGATAGCCGGTGAGTCCGAAGGCGAACGTAATCAGCAGCAGCACCACGCCCAGCACCCAAGTGGCCTCGCGAGGCTTTTTGTAAGCACCCCAGAGGAACACCTGGCACATATGCAACACCACCACGACGATCATCGTGCTGGCACCCCAGTGATGCAAGCCGCGCATCAACGCGCCGCCCGTCAGTTCCGCCATGATGTATTTCAAGCTGTTGTAAGCTTCTCCCGGCGTCGGCGCGTAGTTGAATGCCAGCATAATGCCGGTGAACGACTGCAGCATAAAGAGAAAGGCGGCGATGCTGCCAAACACCTGGTGCCAGCCGCTCGAGCCGGGGATTTCTTCGTAGAGAAAGCTGCGGACGGCGGTTTCAAGGCCCGTGCGCTCCTCCAACCAGTCGACAATATTCCGGATCATCGGCTACCCCTTCACCACGTCGCCGATCATCAGTTTGGTGCCCAGCACCTTGATCTGGTAACGGTCCAATTCGCGGGGCGCGGGTCCTGAGAGCACTTTGCCGTCGACGGAAAAGCCCGAGGTATGGCAAGGGCAAATGAACTCTTTTTTGCGTTCGTCCCAATGGTAGGCGCAGCCCAGGTGTGTACAACTCGGGGCAAATGCAATCGCTTCCTTGGGACCGGTCTTCACCACCCACGCACTGCTCTTTTCACTCGTCACTTTCCAGCCATCGGCGCGCGTGCGCCGGAAAACGATCTCTTCGGGGGCGTTCAGAGTCAGTTCTTTGAGATCGGCGGCTTCGACAAAGCCGGTCTTTTTACGAGCTTTGGGAGGAAATAGCAGATAAATCAGTGCCGGAGTGGCCATGGCCGCCCCCATGAGGGCCCATAAGCCATAAATTCCCGTAAGTTGAAAAGTGCGGCGATCCATGAAGGTTTCTCAAGACTCCTTTGGCTATTGTAGTATCCCAGTCGCGTCAACTATTCTTCCCGTTGGATGATTCCTTGGCTTGCGCCGCGCTTTACAATGGAGAGGTGCGTACGCTGCCTCTGTTTCTTGTCTGGGTGACCACTGCTTTCGCTGCCGACGCTCCACGCCTGAGAGCTCTGATTGTCGATGGGGTAAACAATCACGACTGGCAGGCGGGCACACGCGGTCTGCGACAGATCCTGGAAGCGACGGGCCGCTTCACCGTCGACGTTTCGACGAGTCCTCGTCGCGATGCCCCGTCCGCCGACTGGGACACTTGGCGGCCGGACTTCAGCAAGTACAACGTCGTGATCAATAACTTCAATGGCGGCCACCTGGAGAGCGGCTTACGGTGGCCCGCGCCCGTCGAAGCAGCCTTGCTCAAGTACCTGCGCGGCGGCGGCGGCCTGGTGATTTTTCATGCGGCTAACAATGCGTTTCTCAATTGGCCGGAATATCAGGAAATCGCCGGATTGCTGTGGCGCGATCCGAAGTTCGGCCCCGGATTGATCGTCAACGCCCAGGGCAAGGTGGAGACCATAGCGGCGGGCGAAGGTCCGAAGCCTGGCCACGGTCCCCGGCACGACTTTCAAATGGAGATCCTGGATCCCCAACACCCCATTACCCAAGGTCTGCCGGCGAAGTGGCTGCATCCCTCTGAGCAGCTGACTCACGGCCAGCACGGGCCCGCCGAGGGCCTCAAGGTCTTAACCTACGCGTGGTCGAAGGACTCTAAACGCAACGAACCCATGGACTGGATACGCCGTTATGGCCGAGGCCGCGTTTACACCACGATGCTGGGCCACACCTGGCTGAATGAGCCGAATCCTAACTACGACTGTGTCGGGTTCCAAACCCTGGTCGCCCGCGGGATCGAGTGGGCTGCCACGGGCAAAGTGACGATCCCGCTACCGGGAGAGTTGCCCACGCCAGACCACTCGGTGATGCGGGCACTGCCGGTCCAGTAGGGCTTGCTCATTCGATTCGATCAGATCGACGTCCCTCGGCTCCCGGCGGTTCCTGATCAACACTACCCCCAAACTCGTAAAATCCCTACCCCTCCTCTCCCCCCATACTCGGGTACCTGGGGTCGGTGGTGCTCTGACCCCAGCGTTGAAAACAAAGACTGTTCCTCGCGATTTGCAACAATATGGGGGGACCGACTCATCTGCCTTTTGCGGCATTCACTCGAAATTTCAGCTCCACTCATTTCCAAGAACTCGCTCCCGCCACAGACTCTCGTAGAATGAAGTGTCTATGGCTCGCGAATTTTCTCTCATTCCCCACATGGTCCCGCAGGTCCATACGAAACTGCGCTCGATTCTGACGGCCCTCCCGGTGCCCGAGTCGATTCCGGTGCTCGAGTCGCTTTTGGCTACTGAGCCCATCGCGATGACCGGCCAGCCGCCTACTTTGTGGGATCACGCCGAAGGTTTCCAGGTCTATGACCGTTGGGGGAATTGCTGGATCGATTGGTCGAGTGGCGTGTTGGTGACGAACGCGGGCCACAGCCATCCAGCGATCATCCGCGCCATTGTCGAGCAAGCGGAATCCAAGCTCCTCACCAACTACGCGTTTCCCACGGAGTTACGCGCCCGGCTCACCAAGCGGCTCAGCGACCTGATGCCTGAGCCGATGAAAAAGATTTTTCTGCTTACGGTGGGTTCGGAAGCCGTGGAATGCGCCATCAAGCTGTGCCGCGCCCACGGTGCGCAAAAGGGCGGTCGCGCTAAGAACGTCATCGTCTCCTACGAGAAGGCCTTTCATGGCCGCACGATGGGCTCCCAGCAAGCCGGCGGCATTCCGGTGCTCAAGGACTGGATCGTCAACCTCGACCCGGGTTTCATTCAAGTTCCGTTCCCCGACGGCTTCCGCACCACGGACACCAGCTTCGCCGCCTTCGAAAAGTCGCTCGCTGAGCAGGGAGTCACTGCGGCACAGGTGGCCGGCGTAATTCTAGAGACATATCAAGGCGGCAGTGCGGCCTTCGCCCCGGTCGAGTATATGCAACAGATGCGCGCCTGGTGTACGAAACATGAGGTGCTGCTTGTTTGCGACGAAGTGCAGGCGGGCTTCGGCCGCACGGGCACGCTGTGGGGCTTCACGCACTACGGCATCGTCCCCGACCTCACCACTTGGGGCAAGGGCGTCAGCAGTTCTCTGCCGCTGGCCTTCATTGCCGGTCCGCCGGCGATCCTTGACATGTTCCCGCCCGGCAGCATGTCGTCCACCCACACCGGCAATCCCATCTGCTGCGCGGCAGCCTTGGCCAATATCGACGTCATTCTCGGGGAGGACCTCGCAGCGCGGGCGCGCGTGATGGGAGAGCGGCTGCAGGGCCATCTGCTCGCGCTCCAGATGCGCTATCCCTCACACATCGGCGCAGTGTCCGGCAAAGGACTCGTCGCTGGCCTGCACTGTGTGAAGCCCGGCGGCATTGAGCCCGACGGCGATCTAGCCTTCGACGTGGTGAAACGTTGCTGGGAAAAAGGCGTTCTCATGTTCAATCCGGTCGGCTTCGGTGGCGCGACGGTCAAGATCTGCCCTCCTTTGGTGATTACTGAGGAGGCGATCGACGAGAGTTGCGATGTTCTCGAGAATGTCTTCGCGGAAGCGGTAGCCTAACCGGGGATCTGAGGGGCTTTGGGGGGTTGCTTGAAAGACATGCGCCGCGGCGCTTGAGTAGGGGTTAGAAGTGGGGTTGGCGGGTGGAGTTGGCTTGGTGGGGTTTTGCTCAATGTAGATGGGGATGGCGGGAAAGTGGTTGCGCCAAAGCTGGCCCTCGGTGCTGCTAGATGAGTCGCGAAATGGCCCCGCGCCGGAAAGGTTCGAGCACTAAAGGACGTGGTCGATCGTCTGGGGTTGGCTGGGCTCGCCATGGATCGTGATAGAGTTCGACGCAGGCGTCTGTTCCGTATCCCGTAGGGCAGATTCCAAAATCGGTAAATACGAAGCTTCAAGAATTGTAAGGTATTGAAATAAAAGCTTGATTGATGGGTCATGTAAGTCCTAAACGATGGCCCCAAACGTGCAGTGCAAAAGTGAGCGGGGAGAAGTGTATTCTCCCGTGTGAAATCTGATGAAAGAGCTGAAGACACAGATCGTTAGCGCGCTCCTGGTCATCTTGACCCTGGCGGCGGTGGCGGCGGCTGGCTTAAATTTCCGTCAACAGCAGCTCTACTTCACTCCCGAGGACGGCGTCGAATGGGTAGACCGGCTGGATCGCCATCCGCAGGCCCAGGCTGGTCCGGGTTTGGTGGAGGCCCGTTACGTCGTGCCCGATAGCCCGGCTGACAAGGCAGGGATCCGGGTGGGTGATGTGCTGGAGCGCATCCAGACGGTGCCGATCGAGAAGGCGCAGGACGTACCGCAAGTGCTTTACCGGATCGGGCCCTGGCAAAAGGCAGAATATTTCATTTTGCGCCGGGGTGTCGAAACCAAAGCCAAGCTGGTGGTAGGTGAGCGGCAAGTTTCGACGGGGACCTATTACCAATATTTGGTGGGCATCGCCTACCTGATGATCGGCCTATTTGTCTTTTTCCGCCGGGGCGGCGCTCCTCGCGGGCAGCTGTTTTACGTGCTGTGCCTGGCTAGTTTCGTGCTGTGCTCTTTCCACTACACGGGCAAATTCAACCTCTTTGACCGGGTGATTTATTGGGGCAACGTCGCGGCGGGATATTTGGCACCCACGCTTTTCTTGCACTTCTGCCTGACCTTCCCTGAGCCGGAGCGCCGTTGGCGCGGTTTTTGGCGTTCGGCGATGCTCTACTTTCCCGCATTGGCGCTGATCGCCGTGACGTTCGCGCTCGGCACGGGATTGATCCAAGTCGCGACGCCTCTCGCCCAACTTCGCTGGGCGCTGGACCGGTTCTGGATGGCCTTTCTGGTGGCCGGATATCTGCTGGGTGCCGCCGTCGTGGCGTGGCGGCAACGCGGGGTGGACGATTCGATTCTGCGCCAACAAATGAAGTGGGTGCGCAACGGCGCGGTGCTCGGCATCTTACCGTTCGCCATTTTCTACGCGATCCCTTACGCCTGGGGAGCTGTACCCTCGCCGATGATGGAACTGAGCATCTTCTCCTTAGCGCTGATTCCGCTCACCTGGGCCTACGCGATTGCCCGCTACCGGCTCATGGACGTGGATGTCATCTTTCAGCAAGGCTACGTCTACACGCTGGCAACATTGTCCGTGCTCGCAATCTTCTACGGGCTCGTTTATTCCGTCACGCTGCTAGGCAATCTGGAAGAATTGAGTCCGTCGGGTTTCGGCATCCTGATCGTCATCGCAACTTTTGTGTTTCAGCCAATCCGGCAGTGGATCCAGGAGAATCTGGACCGCTATTTTTTCTACAAAGAGAGTTACAACTACCGCCGCACATTGATCGAATTCGCGCGTGAATTGAGCTCGGAGACCGACCTGGACCAAATGCTTTCATCGACGGCGGAGCGCCTTTTGCGCACGCTTTCCATTCAGCATTTAGCTTTTTTTCTGGTCGACGAGGATGACCGTTTCGAACTGCGCTTAGCGGCCGGCAACCGGAGTCAGCCGGTGCCCGAGTATACCGACCTCGCGTTCCTCGATCCGTCGGCCGGTAAGCCCTATCTCTTCTTCGAGCGGACCCGAACCAATCTCGACATCCTCTTCCAGCACTTACCCCCCGGCGTGCGTCAAACCATCGGCGATCTCGACCTCACCTACTACATGCCCTGCGCCGTTCGCGGCCGCACCATCGCCTACCTGGGCGTTTCCCGGACCATCGAAGGCGACTTCCTCACCAGCGACGACGTGGAACTGCTAGTCACCCTGTCTGGTTACGTCGGCATCGCAATTGAAAACGCCCGGCTCTATAACTCCCTGCAGCGTAAGGTGGACGAATACGAGCGGCTCAAGGACTTCAGCGAAAATATCGTCGAATCGATCAATGTTGGGATCATGGCCGCCGACCTGGATGATCGCGTCGAGAGCTGGAATGGCCAGATTGAGCGGCTAACGGGGATCAAGCGCGAGCGGGCGCTCGGGCGGCGATTGGCGGAATTGCTGCCGGTTGAACTCGGTGACCGGTTAGCCGCTTTGCGCGGCGAAATGGGCATCCATCACATTGAAAGATTCCGTTTGCGGCTGCCGAGACCGGCCGGCGCAAACGGCAGCGTGAACGGGCGGCGCACTTACAGTCAAACAGCGGTGAACGGCCACTCCACCGCTCTAGCAGCCGGCGTGGCAGCCGGTGTAGCCTTGGTTTCGGCACCGGTGACTGCGCTGCTGACGGCGGCGGTTCTGGCCCCCATTCAGCGGGAAGCGATTTTGAACATCGCCATCGCGCCCCTGGTTTCGAAAGATGGCCAGCAGATTGGCCGCATCATTCTCTTTGACGACATTACGGACCGCTCCGAACTGGAGCGTCAGTTGGTGCAAGCCGACAAGCTGAGCTCGATTGGCTTGCTGGCGGCGGGCGTCGCGCATGAGGTGAACACGCCGCTGGCCGTGATTTCCACCTACGCGCAAATGCTCGCCAAGCAGTTGGGCGGCGACGTACAAAAATCGGTGCTGCTCGAGAAGATTGCCAAGCAGACGTTCCGGGCGAGCGAAATCGTCAACTCGCTGCTGAACTTCTCACGCACCTCCACCACCGAGGTTTCCGACATTGACTTGAACCGCTTGGTGCGGGACACGGTTTCGTTGATCGAGCATCAGCTGCGCGAGGCGAATGTCACGGTCACGTTCGATTTGGCGAAGGACGTGGCTCCGGTGAAGGGAAACTCCGGCAAATTGCAGCAAGTCTTGCTGAATCTGTTCATCAATGCGCGGGATGCCATGGAAGGGACCGATCGGGGGGAAGGGAAGCACCTGACCATCGCCACCATCGCCAGCAGCGATCAACTCGCCTGCATTGAAGTATCCGATAACGGCAGCGGCATTCCCGAAGAGGTGCTGCCGCGTATCTTCGATCCTTTCTTTACCACCAAGGCGCCGAAGAAGGGAACTGGCTTGGGCTTGTCGGTCTCCTATGGTATCGTGCAGGAACATGGCGGTTCGATTGTGGTCGATAGCCGCCCTGGAGTGGGAACGCGCTTCCGGCTGGAGTTCCCGTCGGTCCGGCCCTAAGCAAAGAATGTCTGAATCCCGCCCCCCCCCATTGACGAACTTTCCGCCGGACGATGTCATTCTGGACGCCGTCCGTGGCCGCATTCTCGTCATCGACGATGAGGCCGACATCCGCGAATCCCTCGAAGCGCTGCTGACGCTCGAAGGCTATCAGGTGGAATTGGCGGCTACGGCCAACGCCGGCATCGAGCGCGTGGAAGCGGCGCAGTATGACCTGGTGTTGCTTGACTTGATGCTACCCGACAAGAGCGGCATCGAGGTGATCACCGAGCTGCGGGAACGCGACAACGAAACGCCCATTTTCCTGATCACCGCCTATGGATCCATTGAGGTGGCGGTGCAAGCGGTCAAGGCCGGCGCGAACGACTATTTCTCGAAGCCCTGGAACAACGACAA
Organism: Bryobacteraceae bacterium; assembly: GCA_031367405.1. Taxonomy (GTDB): domain Bacteria; phylum Acidobacteriota; class Terriglobia; order Bryobacterales; family Bryobacteraceae; genus JALHNI01. The sequence continues at coordinate 6,037 of JANLPT010000039.1, read as the reverse complement.
GCTGGTCATCGAAATCGACCGGATGATCCAATCGCGGCGGCTGGCACGAGAAAATCTCCAGCTCAAACGCGCACTGAAGCAGCGTTACGAGTTTCCTAACATTGTCGGCAAGAGCGATCGGATGATCCGGGTGCTGGACATGGTGGCGCAAGTGGCGCCCACCCGGTCCACCGTGCTGATTACGGGCGAAACCGGCACCGGCAAAGAGGTAATCGCGAAGGCCATTCACGCCAATTCGGCGCGCGCATCGCAGATGTTTGTGGCGGTGAACTCGGGTTCCTTGCCGCCCGATTTGCTGGAGTCGACGCTCTTTGGTCATCTGAAGGGTGCCTTTACGGGCGCGGTGAGTTCGCGCAAGGGTTACTTCGAAATGGCCGACCGGGGTACGATTTTCTTTGACGAAATCGGCACCATCGGCGCCGAAACGCAATCCAAGCTGCTCCGCGTGATCCAGGAAAAAGAGTTCATGCCCTTGGGCTCGAACGAAACCATCAAGGTGGATGTGCGCATTGTCGCGGCGACGAACGCCGATCTGCGCCGCTTGGTTGAAGAAGGGAAGTTCCGCGAAGACCTTTTCTACCGCCTCAACGTGATTCCGATTCACCTGCCGCCCTTGCGCGATCGCAAGGAGGACATTCCGCCTTTGGTGGACCATTTCTTCAACGTGTATTGCCGCGAGAACGAGAAGATGATGGGCGCGAACGGCAAGAGTCAGCTGCATTTTGACCCGGAAGCGATGCAGGTGCTGATCGATCACAATTGGCCCGGCAACGTGCGCGAATTAGAGAATGTGGTGGAGCGTGCCGTGGTGCTGGCTTCGGCACAAGTGGTGGGTGCCGACGTTTTGCCGGATCATCTTCTGCAAGCTGGCGGGCTCCGCATCCGGCGCGACTCAGCCGGCAATCTGGCTCCCGACGCCTCGCTCTACGAAGTGGTGGCGGACTTCGAACGGACCCGCATCATCGCCGCTTTGGACGGCGCAAACTGGTCGCAAACGGAGGCGGCCGAGGTGCTGCGCATTCCGCTTTCAACCCTGAATCAGAAGATCAAACGATTGAACATCGACGTCAAGCGGCGCGGCGCGTGAGCATGAGAACCAATGACCCCGTACACTTTGAAGCCCTCACCCAATCTCTGGAACTGATGGCGCACATGCCGCGCGATGCGGAAACCAAACGTTCATGGCATTCGCTTCCGATAACATGTATTATGTCAACTATGAAATAAAGCTTGCCGAAGCTTGGTATCCAGATCCTGCGCGTTTGCAATTTGTAGCACATCGAGCCCAGCACCACGAGCGCTGTTGACACCGTGTTCGGAGTCTTCGATCGCCAGAATTCGCCGCACTCCCAACGCGGCTACGCCTTTCAGATAAGGTTCAGGATGAGGTTTGCGCAAAGTGACGTCGTCGCGGAAGATTTTCGGGTTGAAGTTTAATCGGCCAACTAAAAGAATCGGCTCCACTTCTTCGCTCGCACTCGAGGTCACCAAACCGTGTGGCAATCCAGCCTGGGTGAGGTCCTCCAGCAGCCGGTGGATGCCCGGCGCAAATGGTGGCGACACCTGCATCGTGCGGCGGTAAAGGGCCGTTTTAGCTGGGTAGACGGCCCTCACTTGGTCACCCGTAGCGCTCGGGTTTAGGCTGGCGATGGTCTCGAAGAGTTCGGTGTCGGCGATCCCGACACAGTGATCCTGAAACCACTTCCATGTTGGCTTAATACCAAGAGGATCAAGCAGTTCCAGCCAACAGTTAAAGTGAATTGGCTCGCTGTCCACCACCACTCCGTCGAAGTCGAACAGCAAGCCGTCGTAGTTACTTCGCAAGCCTGATGGACCCAATAATCTGATCGAAGGTGGACTCGGCGTTCTTCCATTGCGATTCCGGGCAGATGAGCACGAAGTAGAGTAAACCGTCCGGTCGTTGCACGGTAACCAGCAGATCCATCTCGTTACCTTGTTCAAGTGGGGATGGCGAGGTAAACATGGTAAGTAAAGCGGGCTGGCCGTCCACAGTGCGGCTGGCGGGAGCCTGGGTCTGTTGCATGCCATTGTTGCCTTTGAGAGTTTCCTGGGCGAGCGCCTGGGTATCCCGCGCGAGGTCGCCTTTGCCGCTGGGAGCTTTGTAACGGCTCGCGATGACGCCTAAGCCAACGGCCGCGCTCTGCCCCTGCTGTTTTACACCCTCGGCCGGAGCCAAGGTGACGGTATCGGCTTCCGGATTGCCTTGCGCCTGCCAATTTTTGGGATAGGAGATCTCAAAACTCTGGGCGCGGAAATAACTGAAGCCCTTGACGGTGGTGGAATCGGGGGCGGGGGCACCTCCCTGCCCTTGCCTCACCGCTTTGGGCTTGGCCGGCACCACCTTGCTGGCGGCGGCCTTGAAGCGAGCGAATTCGCCGGTGTCACTGCTATAGTTGGCGCGCGGCATGGCGAGGATCTCTTGCTCAATCAATTGGACGCGGCTGCCCGGATTGGGGTGCGACGACATCCAACCGGCCACGCCGCCCGCCTGCTTGCCGCCCGACATCTGTTCCATTTTTTCAAAGAATCGCGCCATTTCGAGCGGATTATAGCCCGCCTTCGACATGATGCGCGAACCGAACGCGTCCGCGTCCTTCTCGTGGTTGCGGGAGAATTTCATCGCCCCCAATTGAGCGCCTAAGCCGGCACCCATTTGCGTGGCCATGCCGACGATGCCGCCTTTCATTTCGCCAACCATCGCGCCCGCCGTCGCCAGACCTTGCAGCAACATGCCTTTGGACATCTGATTCGCCGAGTGGCGCAGAATGGCATGGCCGATTTCGTGGCCCATCACGCCCACCACCTGCGCCTCGTTTTCGGCGTTGATCAAAATGCCGGTGTTGACATAAACGAAGCCGCCCGGCACGCAAAAGGCGTTGATCTGCGGGTCATTCACCATTTTGTAGGTAAAGGGAAATGGCGGATTCTGAATCTGGCTGGTGATGGAGTCGCCGAGGCGCTTGATGTAGGCCGTCATGGCCGGGTCATTCAGGATCGTGACGGTGGGTTCGATCTCCTTGATGGCAGCTTTGCCCATTTCAATATCCTGGGCGACGGGGAACATCGTGAATCCGGGCTTTAGTTCCCGCTGTTTCACCGGCTTCGGGGCCTTGTCGGCGGCACTGAGGGCCGGTAACGACAAGATCAGAACGAATAAAAAACTGCGTTGCATCATGCAAATCTCCATGCAGGTATAATACCGAAATGAAGCCCACCGAGAAAATTTGGCACAACGGACAGTGGATTCGCTGGGAAGATGCCAAGATTCACGTACTTTCCCACGTCGTCAGCTACGGCAGTTCGGTATTTGAGGGCATCCGCTGCTATGCCACGAAAACCGGGCCGGCGATTTTCCGGCTGCAGGAACACACCCAACGCCTCATCGACAGCGGCAAAATCTACCGCATGGACTTGCCGTTTACGCGCACCGAGCTCGCCGAAGCGATGGTGGAACTGGTAGCCATTAACAAGCTTCCCTCTTGCTACATCCGTCCGATCGCCTTACGCGGTTATGGCGAGATCGGCATTTATCCCCTCAAAAACCCGATTGACATCTACTTGGCGGCCTGGGAATGGGGTAAGTATCTGGGGACCGAGGCGCTCGAGAACGGGGTGGACGTCTGCGTATCGAGCTGGCAGCGGATCGCCCCCAATACCCTGCCCGCTTTGTCGAAGGCCGGTGGCAATTACCTCAACTCACAGCTGATTAAGATGGAGGCCATCGCGAACGGCTACACCGAAGGGATCGCGCTCGACCATTTGGGCACCATCAGCGAAGGCTCCGGCGAGAACATCTTTGTCGTTCGCCAAGGCAAGATCTATACGCCGCCTTTGGCAAACTCCGTGCTGCCCGGCATCACTCGCGACACCGTAGCCCAATTGGCGCGGGGCCAGGGTTATGAAATTGTGGAAGGGGCGATTCCGCGCGAGTTCCTCTACATTGCGGACGAGATCTTCTTCACCGGCACGGCGGCCGAAATCAGCCCCATCCGTTCGGTGGATCGCATTCAAGTGGGCTCGGGCAAACGTGGACCCATCACCGCCGCGTTGCAAAAAGAGTTCTTCGCGATTGTGGAAGGCCGGCAGGAAGACCGCTTCGGCTGGCTAACGCCCGTACCAGCTGCGGTTGCGGTTTAACAGGCCGGAGAGCGTATCTTTATTACGATCGATCCGCGGACGCATTCGCGACGGCCACCTCCCCCGAGATTATCCGCCTCTTCATACGCCCGCAGGCGATCTAGATTGTGTTGTACCAGTTCCGAAGCCCTCGTGGGAAGGGGTAAGGCCTCCTCTGGGCGTTGTTTTTAACAGCTTTTTTCCCTATATTTTACAGTAGTTTACATCTAAGGCGAATGTGTGAAAGCTGTGGAAAAATCATCGGCCATTGAAAATGGTCTCAGAGGAGTTACTCAATTGACTCGACAACATGCCCAGGGCATCGACTTATCGACCGGTGGGGCCGTCGTCGCCAGCTTCGATACCTCGTTACAGGCGATTGAGCCTGATACACCGGTCGGCGTAAGCCAATATCTGGCACCCGGATTTATTGACCTGCAAGTGAACGGCTTTGCCGGCGTCGACTACAACTCGCCGACTGCGCCGCACGATGAAATTGCGCGCTCGATTCTGGCGATCTTTGCCACTGGTGTCACGCGTTTCTACCCGACAGTGATCACGGGTTCGGCCCCCGACATGACCGGCGCGCTCAAAAATCTGGCCCAAGCGCGTGCCAAAGTTCCCTACGCCGCAGCGATGGAAGGCTTTCACGTGGAAGGGCCTTTCATCTCGGCCGAAGACGGTCCGCGAGGCGCGCATCCACGGCACTGCGTCCGGGCACCTTCCGTTGACGAATACCGGCGTTTTCAAGAGGCGGCCGATGGCCATGTCCGGCTGATGACCGTGGCTCCCGAGTGGCCCGGAATCACTTCGCTCATTGAGACGATGGTGCAAGACGGCGTCGTCGTCAGTATTGGCCACACCGGCGCATCGGGCGAGCAGATTGACGAGGCCGTTCGAGCGGGGGCCACGATGTCCACCCATCTTGGCAATGGGGCGCACTCTGAACTGCGCCGCCATCCCAACTACCTGTGGGACCAGATGGCCGACGACCGCCTTACCGCCAGCTTCATCACCGATGGCATCCACATCGGCCAGAACTTTTTCCGCGTAGCCTTGCGAGCCAAGGGTGTTGAACGCGCGGTGCTCGTCACCGATGCCGTCATGCCCACTGGCTGCGCGCCGGGTGATTACATGCTGGGCGAGGTGGCCGTCACCCTGCATCCGGGCGACCGGGTGACCTTGCGCGGTGGCACGCGTCTGGCCGGTGCGGCGCTCAAAATGCACGACGGGATCGGCCATGCCATGCGGCTGGGCGGCATCGGTTTGCGCGACGCCGTCCGGATGGCTACGGTGAATGCCGCGCGCGCCGGCCGCATCGCGGGGCGGCAACTGGGCTTGCAACCGGGTGAGCGAGCCGACCTGGTGGAGTTCGATTGCACGCAAGGCCGGTTGACAATCCGGCGCGTCTGGATAAGCGGTGAGGAAGTCTATGTCGCCTAGTCGTTTTCTGTTGTGGACCGTCCGCGTGCATGTGGCAATCCTGCCCGTGCTGATCCTGTTGGCCCTGCTCGACCCGCGCGAACTGGCGGGCGCCAACCTGTGGTGGAAGCCGATCAAGTTCTTCGTGAGCGTGGCGGTCTATTTGGCAACGGTGCGCTATTTGCTGCAATGGACTTCGGGCCGTCCGCTGCGGTGGATCGGTTACGGCGCGGCGCTCACCATGATTGGCGAAAACCTGGCCATTGTTTTTCAGGCCGCGCGCGGAGTCGCCTCGCACTTCAATGATCGAGCGCTTGTGGATGGATTGATTTTTGGCGCGATGGGCATTCTGATTTTGATCAATACCGGGCTGCTGGCGTGGCTTTTCGTGTGGCACTGCACGAACCGCATTCCGGCGGGGGAGGGCCTGCGTTGGGGCATTCGATGGGGTCTGCTGGCCACATTGGGCGCGAGCGCC
>JANLPT010000029.1:0-1897 GCA_031367405.1 Bryobacteraceae bacterium | reverse complement strand
ACCCTGACCACTGCCACTCGGCTACTACCGGCTAAAATTCCAGATTTACGCGTTTCTAGGTGAGCGCTGACAGTGTTCGCCGGTAGTCTTAAATCGCTCAAAAATGCCCGGCTCCGATCGCCAGACCTGCTCGAAAGTCGGCCTGCTTCGCGGCCTCCTTTCTCGCAGGGAGAGAGTAGCCGAGACAAGTAAGATAACCTTTTTCGATTAGCCGTGAAATCGCAATTTTGATCGAAAAGTAGTTGAAGAGTCCTCCTTCAGGCGGGATCACCGCAATGAAAACAAAAAAAACCGGTGCGGGGATGGGCTCCCAGTACCTATTTTCTGAAGGAGGACAGATTGAAGGTAATTGCAGAAAACGTGCGGGTCCAGAAGTTCCTGGGCCGGCAGCTAAAAAGTCCGGCGTTCCGCTGGGACAAGGTTGCTGATCCGAGAGACCGCCGCGGCCGGCGGTGGAAACGACTCGGCGAGCTGATGAATGGCATGCTGCTGGGGTTTATTTCCGGTTGCGGTGCGCTTCGGGAGGTGGAGACATTGACCCGGGGATTTGGCAAGTTCGGCCGAAGACACGTGGGTCGTCGGATTCCCGACACGACGCTGACCGACCTGATTCCTCGTTTATCGCCCACAGAGTTGCGAGAGCAACTGATTTCCCAGGTCAAAGCGTCGTGGAGGAACAAGGAGATGAAGCCCGTGGGGCTTCCCTGCGGCGTGGCAACTATCGACGGCAAAGGACTGGGGGCTCTGAAGCATTCGGCCTGTGGAACGGCTCAGCTCAACCACCAAGAAGATGGAAGCGAGTATTATTTGGCTCGCGCCTTTCGCGTGGTACTGAGCTCCGCCGAGTCTCGTCCTTGTCTCGACCAGATGTCGATTGCCGCCAAAACCAACGAGATGGGCGATTTTATTGCCTTCTACGATCGTTTTCTGGCCTCTTACGGCGATAACAACGACCTGTTCGAAATAGTCGATGTCGATGCAGGAATGACTTCTAAAGCCAACGCCGACCGCGTTCATGAAAGTCTCAAAGCCTACGTCATGGCGCTCAAAGCCGGGCAGAGAGAGCTTCTCGCCGAGGCCGAAAGGCTACTCGGGAATCGACGAAAACCAGAGGCTGAAACACCTTGGGAGCGCTATCAAGGTAAGCGCATGCAACGGCGGCTCTTTCGAACCTATGAGATGGCGGGCTACCATGACTGGCATCACCTTCGCCAAGTCTGGCGGGTGGAGCAAATCACCGAATATCCCGACGGCAGAATCGACCGCGAACAGCGCTACTTCTTGAGTAGCGTTACCTCCGGCAGGCTCACGCCAGAACAAATCCTGCTCGTTGTGCGCGGGCATTGGCGAGTGGAGAATGACTGCTTCTGGTCTCTCGATATGCAGTGGCACGAAGACTCCGCCCCCTGGTGTACCACCGGACGTTCAACTGAAATCCTTAGCTGGATTCGGCTCATGGCCTACAACCTCGTGCAGCTGGCCCGGCGCCGTACCTTGCGCAAAAAACTCCCCGATGGGCGGCGCCAAGCGCCTCCCCCTTGGAAGGACGTCTTTGCCTGGATAAACCAGGCCTGGCACATCGCTCTGGAGCCATGCACCGTCTGCGGCTGATTAGCCCATCTCCGCACCGGTTCTTTGGTTTCACCACATTTCTAGACGCTTGAAGCAGCTGCGGGTCCGCGGCAAGGGGATCCCCTCGCGAACCAGCCTGCCCAACCGCGTAAAAACTTCCTCCAATACCCGAGGCCGGGCTCGCCCGGACAAACTCCGATCAAGTCTGCGAATTACCTGCCCCCTGGTGACAAGAGCCACCTTGCCGACTAGGTTGAGCCCCATGAAAAAAGTAACCATTTATACTACCGCCGTCTGCCCCTACTGCGTGCGCGCCAAGAGCTTC
>JANLPT010000028.1:0-6181 GCA_031367405.1 Bryobacteraceae bacterium | reverse complement strand
TGCACCAGAGCATGGTGTACTCGCTCGCTTACCATTCGCTCGAGAATCGGGCGCAGGCCGAGGATCTGACGCAAGAGGTTTTCCTGAGTCTGCATCAGAACCTGAACCAGATGGAGTCAATGGAGCATGTGCGCTATTGGCTGCGGCGGGTGACGGCGAACCGTTGCATTGACGAGTTGAGGCGCGGGAAGTTCCGGAATGGTCCGGGGCTGTATCAGGTGGCGGAGCCGGCCAGCGTCGATCGACCCAGCGACCCGTTCGTTAGCCGGCAATTAGCTGAAAGTATGGCTACGTTACCAGCGACGGCCCGGGTGGTGACGATCCTGCGGTACCAGGAAGAGATGGAGCCGCAGGAGATTGCCGAAGTATTGCGGCTACCGGTGGCGACGGTGAAGAGCCGGTTGCACCGGGCGCTAGGGATGCTGAGGGTGAAGATGCAGCGAAAGGACAGCGCATGCAAGACATCGAAGTTCAATTAAGGGCGGCGTTGCGACGCCGGGATGCGCCGGCCGGGTTGGCGGGCCGGATTGTGGCCAAGGCCGAGGGCGGACGCCTGGTTAGAAGTTTAGGTGCCCGTTGGCTGGCGATAGCGGCGGCGGTAGTGGCGATGGCGGGTCTCGCGTGGCAATACAGCGCCGAGCGCGGCCGCCGCTTGGCCGCCGAGCATTCGGCGCAGCAGTTGGAGATGGCGCTACGGATGGTAGGCGAGCGGCTGACGAAAGTGGAGCGGCAAGTGCGCGCCCCGCAGACGCGCGTCATTCATTTACAGGCAGATAGCCAAGAGGAGAACTTACAATGAAAATCGTCTATTTGCTGGCCCTGCTAGCGTGGCCCGTCGTGGCGCAGGAGATCGACTTGAGTCTGTTGAAGGGGCTGGAGGCGAAGGCCCGGGAGTCATCGAATATTGACCTTGGCCCGGAGCAGATGGGGCTCATTAAGGGCTTCTCCGGACTAGTGGGCGGCGACTTGGGCGACCTCGCGGCCGGCTTACTGCGAGTGAAAGTGTATTCGCTCGAGTTCGATAAAGATGGCATGTACAGCCAGGCCGAAGCCGAAAACTTGCGAGCCAAAGTGAAGGCCGACAGTAAGTGGCTCAGCCTGATCAGCGTGAAAGAAAAAGGTGGCTTCACCGAGATCATGACCCACAAGGGGCCCAACGGCGACGTAGACGGCTTCTTGATTTTGTCGGCCGAGGCGCGACAGATCAGCGTCGTGAATATCGTCGGCAAGCTGGATATGAATAAACTGTCGAAGCTGGGCGGTAAGTTCGGCATTCCGAAGATCGAGATCGACGGGAGTAAGAGCAAGAACAGAGACAAGAGCAAGGATAAAGGGAAAGAAGAGTAAGTCGATGTTGCTGATCATGGCTCTCTGCTTGGCCCCGGACACCGCCTTTACCGCTGACGAGATCATGCAGCGTGTGATTGAGAATCAAAGGAGGTTTTCGCGTTTCCGGCGAAGGGGAGCGGTGAATTCAAGCTGGATGCGGTGTGGTTCTTCAAGCGCAACGGCACTTACTCGATGAAGTGTTACGACTTTCGCAAGGCAACGGCGGAGTCATCGATCACGTTTACGCCTTAACACTAGGCCTCGGCTGCTGAAATACAAACGCCCCCACCATGCGGTGAGGGCGCTTGATTTGGAGGTAGGAACGGGTGATTAAAAGCCAGAGGCGAACGCGGGGTTCAGATGCCGGAAAAACGTTTGTTCGTGCGATGCGCGAAAACGGTATCCCACCCCGAAGACGGTCTCGATATAACGGTCGCCCGTGTTGCCCAGCTTGCGTCGAAGCCGGCGGATGTGCACGTCCAACGTGCGCGTCCGGATGCCCTTGCCGTAGTTCCAAATCTTTTCGAGCAAGTACTCCCGTGGCATCACGCGGCCGGCGTTTGCCGCCAGCATCGTGAGCAACTGGTACTCTTTGCGCGTCAGAATTAGCTTTTCCCGATCCAGTACCACTGCTTCGCGGTTGGAATCGATCGAGAGATGTTCGTCCTGGTAGACCTGGGGAACCGTGTTGTCGGTGTGTGTTGTTGTTGTTGTCATCATGAGAGTCGCTCCGCTCGTCATGTGACCTCAGACGTATCGCAGTTGGAAATCCGTTTCAGAAAACTGGATTTCCACTTGTAAACTAACCTTAATTTATATGACTTCTCTGTAAGTAATTGAAAAGTAAAGACTTACTCGATGGGGAAGGGGCCATTCCTGGCCACGCGCAGTTCCCGCGCTTTTCCGTCCTCTGCTTGAAGCTCAAACTCCACCAGCTGGCCAGTATCCGGCATGGCCAGGTGAAAATCGGCCTCATCGCCGGGGGCCAGGTACTCGGGTTCCAGCGCACTCTTCCTTTGCACCATGGGCTTATGATTGGGGGCGAAGGCGTCCACCAGGATCAGTACTTTCTCTAACGGTTTGGGGCTGGTGTTGCGTACCGTACCATCGAAATGAATGGTGTCGCCGGAGCGCCGCGCGGAGGCGGTGATTACCTCCATGTCCGGAGGCTTGGGGACCTTTTTCTTGTCCTGCTTCTTGTCCTGCCCCAGCAGGCACAGGGAGACCGCTAAGATGGCCATCGAAATAACGAGACGGAAGCGCATACTGCCTTCAATTATCGCTTACATGAAGTAGTCTTTTACCTTATCCAGCAGACCCTTCTCTTCCGGATCATTCTCGCTAGGCAGCGTTTCTGCCAGTTGCTCGAAGAGCTTCTTCTGATCGCGCGATAGCTTTTCCGGTACGCGCACCTCGATGTGGACAAACAGATCGCCACGCGTGCCGCCGGTCAAGCGCGGAACGCCTTTGCCGCGAATCCGCAGTTGGGTGCCGGGCTGTGTCCCTTCGGGGATCTTGATGGTTTCAAGGCCATCGAAGGTAAGCAAATCAACCTCCGTACCCAAGACGGCTTGGGCGATGTTGATGGGTACGGTGCAGTGCAGGTCATAATCCTGCCGCTCGAAGATGGGATGATCTTTGACGCGCAGGACGACGTAAAGGTCGCCGGGCGAGCCACCGTGCATGCTGGGCTGGCCTTCGCCGGAAACGCGCAGCTGGATGCCGTCGGAGACGCCCGCCGGGATGGTGACCTTCAGCTTGCGGTTGACGCGATGATGGCCTTCGCCCTTGCACTCTTTACACGGACGCCGCACGATCTTGCCGCGGCCATTGCAGGTGCCACAGGTGCGGCGGATGGTCAGGAAAGCTTGCTGGTAGGCCACTTCGCCGCGGCCGCGGCAAGTGGGGCAGGTGGTGAGGCCATCTTCCTTTTCGGCACCGGTGCCCTCGCAGCGGCCGCAGGCTTCCAGAATCGGCACCTGGATGTCGACTTGGGTGCCGCGAACGGAGTCTTCAAAGGTAATCTCTAGGTCGTAGCGGAGATCGTCGCCAGAGCGTGTGCGCTGTCTTTGGCGGCCTTGATTGAGGCCGCCGCCGAAAAAGAAATCGCCCAGGATGTCGCTAAAGTCGGTGAACGCGTTGGGGTCGAAGCCGCCGCCGTTGCCCGCCGCGCCGGACACGCCCTGATGGCCATAGCGATCGTAAGCGGCGCGCTTCTGGCCGTCGCTCAAGACACTGTAGGCTTCGGCTGCCGCTTTGAACTTCTCTTCCGCCGCATGGTCGCCCGGGTTGCGATCCGGGTGGTGGGCCATGGCCAGCTTGCGATAAGCCGCCTTTAGCGCCTGCTCATCGGCGTCCCGCGCCACGCCCAGTACTTCGTAATAATCCTGCTGAGTCACCGGCGCACCGCCACCTTCACCATCGCCGGCCGCAGCATCTTCCCCTTGAAGTTATACCCCGCAGCGTACTCGGCCAGAATCGATTGGTCAGGCGCCGCATCGGTCTCCACCATGTCAATCGCCTGATGCAGATTCGGATCGAACTGCTGGCCGACGGTATGGATGGGTTCGAGACCCAGTTTCTTCAGAATATCGACGAAACGCTGTTGAATGAGCTCGACGCCCTTGGCGTATTCGCGGTCGGCGGTTTCGACGCGGACGGCGCGCTCGAAGTCGTCGAGGACGGGGAGCAGGTCGCTGACGGTGGTCATGCCGGCGTACTGCGCAAAGTCGGCCCGTTCGCGCTCAATGCGCTTGCGATAGTTGTCGAACTCGGCCGCGCGGCGCACCAGCCGGTCCAGCAGATCGTTGCGTTCGAGCAGCAGGCGGTCACGCTCCTCGGTGAGGGCGGTGAGTTGATAAAGGGGGTCGTCCAGGGAGATCGCGTCAAGCGACGGATCGCGGTCGTCCGGGCGGTGGTCTTCGTTCACTACGGTTGTGGTCCTCGCTCAAGTTACAGCTACTAACCTCTATTATCCGAAATTTTCGGGGCTTTCGGCAAACTCGCTATTCGGGCAGTTCGTTGAGCGCGCGCCCGACGTGCTTCACGGCCGAGAGGGCTCGCCCGTAGTTCATGCGCAAAGGGCCGAGAACGGCCAGTTTCGTCTCCATGCCGCTGGGCAAGGTGACGGTGATCCCGATCATCGAAAGGTCGGCCATGGCGGGGTGCAGGCCGGCGAGCCCTACCTGAATGGCCACCTCGCCCGAGGGCGTTTCGAGGAAACGGTCAAGCAGTTGCAGGATGCGTTTTTTCTGCTCGAGGGCTTTGAAGAGCTCCCGCAGCGTTTCATGGGTGAGGCTGACGTCCAAACCCACCAGATTCGCCGTGCCCTCCAGATGGATTTCGGGCACCAAGGTGAAGTCGAGCAAGCCCTTGTTGTAGAGCTGAGTGAGGGTCTTCAAGATGGCGTCGTAGGTGGCCTGCTCTTGCTCAAAACGGCGTTCCAGTTCGCGCCGCACATCGTCCAGCATCCAGCCGCTGAAGTTTTGATTGATGTAGTTGCGAATGCGATGCAGCTCGTCTTGCGAGACCTTGGTGTCGATGCCGACGATGCGATTGCGCACCATGCGGTCGCCGGTGACGATGATCATCAGCACGCGCCGGTCAGGCAGCAGGAGGAGCTCTACGGTGTCCAGCCGTTGGCTCGAGGCTGGAATGGCGGCGGCGATGGCGATGGATTGGGACATTTCGCTGAGGACGTGCGAAGTGCGTTCGACGTGGTCTTCCACGGTTTGCGCGCGGCGCAGGTCGGCCCGCAGACGGTCAAGCTCGGCGTTGATCACGCGGCCGGTGGCCAAGCTTTCAACATAGTGCTGGAAGGCTTTGCGAGTGGGAATGCGGCCGGCCGAAGCGTGCGTCTGGGCCAGGTAGCCTTCTTCGGTGAGCTCTTGCATAATGTTGCGAATGGTGGCCGGGCTCAACGAAGCCTGGGCCGAGCCGAGCGAACGCAGCGATTCCTTCTTGAGGACAATGTTTTTGGAAGCGACCGGCTCACCGTTTTCGATGTAGCTCTGCACAATCGAGTGGAGCACCTCCACCGATCGGGCCGCGAGATTGGACTGAGCTGCCAAGTTAATTTACGCCGCCATACCAGAGATGCCGGGAAAGTAGGCTGAGGGTACCATGTTTTTGGCCGCGCCGGGCTAGCAGGTTTTTGGCCGCGCCGGGCTGGCAGGTTTTTGGCCGCGCCGGGATCGAGTTTTGTCCCCACGCGCCGCGAGCCACTGGTAGACTAAGTGTTTTCGTTTACATCGCGTTCCTGGCCCCGGTGGACTGGGGGCGCCAGGGAGAAGATGCATGAAGTTCCTGCGACTGCTGATGACGGCATACGCCAACCTCTATCACTTTGCGGTGACGATTTTTCTGGGCGGGGTGGGCATGGTAGCGTGGCAGTCCGGGACGGGAAGTGTGAAGCTCGAGATGCTGCCCTGGACCGGTGAGGAACTCGTCAGCTGGTTACTCCGAATCTCCGCCATCGGCGTGATCGCCTGCGCCCTGCACTTGAGCGGCAAATTCCCTTATCTGCTGCCGGTGACGAGTCTGGCTCTGGCCATCCTGATGTTTCGCGGCTTCTTCTGGCTCCCCTTCCACTTCGCGGACGCGGAACAGTTCTACTGGGTGATCGCGCTGGTGATCGGGGCTTTCGGGGCGTTTCTGAGCAGTTTGGCAATTTTTCGCAAGAGGGCTTAGTCAGACTGCGGCCGGCGGCTCGTGCTGCGACCGGTTGAATTGTTGCTTTCCGGCTTGCCGCAGGACCCGCTCACTCTCCATGAGGCATGCTCGCAAACCCATTATTGTCAACGTCGCTACCAGCCGGGAACGCAGTGACCGGGTTGTCGACGGCCGAGCGGAC
>JANLPT010000009.1:0-16424 GCA_031367405.1 Bryobacteraceae bacterium | reverse complement strand
GCCATGAACGACTTGATTCGCCCGTCGCTCTATCAGGCGCACCACGAGATTTTGCCCTTGCGCGAGTCAACGGCAGAGGCCTCGGCGGTGGACGTCGTCGGCCCGGTATGCGAGTCTGGCGACTTCTTCGCCAAGGACCGGCCACTGACTAAGCTCGACTCGGGCGATCTCGCCGCCCTGCTCACCGCCGGAGCCTACGGCTTCGTCCTCGCCTCCAACTACAACTCCCGCCCCCGCGTCCCGGAAATTCTCGTCGAGGGCGAAACGTGGCGCATCGTCCGCGACCGCGAAACCTACGCTGACCTCGTTCGCGGCGAAACCCTGTAAGTCTTCGCCAGCGGTCAATCGTGGGCTGGCCGCTCGACTGCCATTTCCCGATTGAGCCAGGCTTTGGCCGATCGCCATTCCCTTTTTACGGTGGCGGAGGAGATGTCCATCGCCTCCGCAGTTTCCTCCTCGGTGAGGCCGGCGAAAAAGCGTAGCTCGACGAGGCGGCCCTGCCGGGGATCGATCTTTTCCAACCGGCCTAGTAACTCGTCGACCACCAGTACATCGTCCAGCGAATCGTGGTCCACCAGCAGTTCAGCATCGAGGTCCACCTTTTGGGCGTGGGCACCGCCTCGTTTTCCGGCATGCCTTTTGCGGGCATGGTCGAGTAACACTTGCCGCATACTGTTGGCCGCGATGCCGAAGAAATGCGCCCGGTTTTGCCACTGCCCGGCTTCTCCACCGGCGAGCCGCATATAGGCCTCATTCACCAGCTCGGTCGCCTGCAAGGTATGGCCCGCTTTTTCACGCCGCATGTAGGCGGCGGCCATCTTGTGCAGTTCGTCGTAGACCAGCGGAACCAGCTGATTCACTGCTTCCTTGTTGCCTTCGCGGAGTTGGGCCAACAGCAGCGTGACTTCACCTGGGGGTTCAGGCATGTGTGCTTCTCGCTGGCGTCGAGTATATCCCATTGCTGTCTTATGAGGAGAGCGTGGGTGTGAGGCAGCATCGAGCCGCGACCGGAGGGAGCGGCCGGAATCCAGTTCGCCAAAAACATGGCCCGCTTCCTCCGGTCGCGACTCGAGTGGACTCGTGCCTGTTTGAAACCCAGGCATTTGCAAATGTGCGTCGCCCTCGTAAATAAACTTTGATCCATTTTTCGCGATCTTACGCATTACAGGGTGCAGGCAGCAGTTGAGGCCTTCAAAATTCAACCAGGAGAAATGTGATGAGTGAAGAAACGAAGAAGGTCGAGTTGACTGAGCAGGAGTTGGACCAGGTTGCCGGTGGGTTCAGATCCGGGATTGGCGCGCCGGGAAACGTTAAGGCCGGCCACATCCGGCTACCAGTCAAGGGCGCAAGCCCAATGCCTCCGATTCCCGGCAAAGCCAGCAAGGAACAGCAGGATTAGTTAATTTCAAGAAAAGGAGTTCTTCCCCAACTCCTGCCCCTAAGTACGCACTTCCTGGAAACGGGGTGTCTACGTTCTGGCACCCCGCATTCCGCCAAGCTAACGATCCCAGCGGCGGCCCGCCATGCGCCGGACCTCCACCGGGGCCGGAATGCTTGCCAGCGGATCCACCCGCACCACCACCTCGATCGTATGCTCGCCGCCGCCCATCGTGATGCCCTTCACCGGTGTAACATCGCCGTAATCCCGGCCCCAAGCCAAGGTGACGTGCGACGTCGCCACCACCACATCGTTCGTCGGATCCAGGTCAACCCAGCCATGCCCTGGGACGAAAACGCCTACCCAGGCGTGCGAAGCTTCGGCCCCCACGCTGCCACTGCGCAGATAGCCGCTGACGTAACGCGCGGCCAAGCCATGCGCGCGTAACATCGCGATCAGCAAGTGGGCAAAGTCCTGACAGACGCCGCGCCGGCTCCGAAAGACCTCCTCCACCGAAGTGTCAATATCGGTGGACTCCGGCTTGTACTTAAAGTCGCCGTGAACGCGGCTCGATAGCTCAATCACCGCTTCCAAAATCGGGCGTTGCGGGGTGAAGCTGCTCCGAGCGTATTCCGCAATCGCCGCATTCCAGCGCACGTAGCGCGACTCGGAAGCGAACTCGAATGACTGTAACGCCACCGGATCGTCCCACGCCCGCAGGCTCGCCCGCACCTGCTCCCAAGGCAACGTCGCCGCCGGCATCAGCGGATTCGTCTCCCGCACCTCGACAATGCTCTCGGCCGTAATCGCCAACTCATGATGCGGCTCCAGCACCGAGCAGTAGCGGGCGTTATTGCCAAAATAGTCGCGGAAGCCGCGCATGGTGGCGGACGGCGGCTCCACGGTAATCACGCTCCGCACGACGCTCTGCCAGGGCAGTTCGCGCGGCGTCAAACGCAGTTCGCTGTGCGTGCTAGCCACCGATAGCGCATAGGAATAACGAGTCAAATGGCGAACCTGATAGATCATGCCGATGCCAGTAAGCGGGTCGACATCGAATGGCTCAAGTAGCGGCTGCTGAGCGCGGTGGAGGCTTCGAGAAGATCTTGCTTCAAGCCGTCAAGGAATTCGCCGAGCTGCTGCCGGTCGGCGGCAAGCTCGGTGGTTCGCGCCAGCCGCACGGCGGTGAGCAATTTCACGATCTTCTGCTGCTCCTCCGGCAAGCGTCCCGATGGATCCTGGCCCGGAAGCTGCTTGAAATGGATCGCTAGCGTATGCAGTTGAAAGCCCACCGAGCGCGGATTAGCCTCATCGACTAACAGTAAGTCGAGCACTAAGTCAGTCTGCAAAGTGGTGTAATAACGAGCGCGGTAAGTGATTGCGCTGTCGGCGATCTGCAGTAACATGTCGAGCGCCGCCTGTTCGTCGGAGACCACGCCGGCTAACCCGTGCCGCAACAGCTCCACCAATTGCAGGGAACGTTCCAGACGCCGGCCAATATCCAGGAACCGCCAACCTTGGCTGCGGGTCATGTTCTCCATCATCAGTCCGGAGAAGGAGGCTAGCGTCAGGATGGCCCGGTCCAGCGTGTTTACTTGGTTCAGTAGGTGGGCTTCCCCGGAAATCACTCCCGAAGGAAATTCCTGGTCCAGCCGGTTCAGCAGCCGCCAGGCATCGCTCGACAGACGCTCTTTCAAGCTGCGAGCGGAACGGCGCACCTGGTTGACGTTCCAACTCAGCGCGTCGATCCGCTCGGTATCGAACACAATCCACCGCAGCACCTTTTCCAACCAGCGCCGCTGTTCCAGCACCGGCGCGCCCCGCATCTCCTCGGGCAGATATTCATAGCCAATCAGCAACTCGAGGCTCGACTCGATGGAGAGTCCGCCGCCCAAATCCGCTTCGCTGGATAAGGCCGGTAGCAGCGCCCGCGCCAACCGCCCCATTGACTCGACGCGTTCAAGATACCGTCCCAGCCAGAACATATTATCGGCCACCCGGCTCGGCAGGTCGGGCGTGCGGCTAATGTCCACCGGCTGCCGCACCGGCTCTTGCGGCAAGGGTTCCTCGTCGTGGTCGGCCAGCACCCAAGTGTCCTTGCTGCCGCCGCCCTGTTGGATCGACACTACTAACGAGTCTTCTGAAGTGGAGATGCGCGTCAGGCCGCCGGGCATCACGACATAGCCATCGCCGCTCCACACGGCGAAGACGCGCAGCACCACGTGCCGCGGTTCCAGGCCGTGTTCAGAAAGCACCGGAGCCGTCGAAAGCGCCATCTGCTCCTGCGCCACATACTGCGTGGGGTCGGCCTCAATGCGGCGGCGCAAGTCGTCGCGCTCACTGGCGGAGAGCCCCGCCCCAAACACCGGGTGCAAGCCAAAGCGCGGAAACGCGGGCTTGATCACCAGCTGCGGCAGGTGTTCCAGCACGTAACGTTGGGCCTTCTCCTCGCCACACCACCACGTGGCGAGCGACGGAATTTTGAGTTTTTCGCCCAACCGCGCGCGGCACAGCGCCGGTAGAAAGCCAGAGAGGGCCGGCGTTTCGAGCACGCCGCTACCTAATGCGTTGGCGACCACGACATGGCCGGCGCGCACGGCCGCCAATAGCCCCGGCACCCCCAGCACGGAGTCGCCGCGAAAGGACAAGGGGTCGCAGTAGCTGTCATCCTGGCGGCGCAAGATGATGTCCACGGGCACCAAACCGCCCAGCGTCTTCAGAAACACGCGCTCGTCGCGCACCACCAAATCCGCGCCTTCCACCAGCGTGTACCCGAGATACTTCGCTAAGTAGGCATGTTCAAAATAGGCTTCATTGAAAGGGCCCGGCGTCAGCAGCACCACCCGAGGATTCTCGCGCTTCGTCCGGGTTAGCTCAAAGAGACCTTGCCGGTATTCATGAAAGTACCGGTTCAGCGGCCGCACCTGCGAGCGCTTAAAGGCCTCGGGCAGAATTTGGGCGCTCACCATGCGATTCTCGAGCGCGTAGCCCAAGCCGGAAGGCGTCTGTGTGCGGTCAGACAGCACCCACCATTGGCCATCCGGTGAACGGCCCATGTCGACGGCATAGTGATGAAGAAAGACTGACTGCGGGACGGCCAAACCATGGCAGGCGCGCAAAAAACTGGGATTGTGAAAGATCAGTTCCGGGGGCAGGGAACCATCGCTCAGCAGACGCAGCGGCCCATAAATGTCTGCCAGCATCGCATTCAAGAGCGTGGCGCGCTGTTGCACGGCCGCTTCAATCGCCTGCCACTCGTCGCCCGCGAGCACCAGCGGAATCGGATCCACGGGCCAGGGCCGTTCCTGTCCCTGCGGATCGCCATAAACGTTGAACGTGATGCCATTGGCCTGAATGATCTGCCGGCCGTGTTGCCACCGGCGCGCGAACTGCCCGGGGCCCAGCCGCGTCATGGTGTTGGCTAAACGGCGCCAATGCCGCCGCGGACGGCCCCGCGCATCCAGCACCTCATCGTAATGTCCGAATACGGGGGAATACGTCCAGGTTGCCGGAGCTACTGCTTCGTCAATCATTAAGCTCCATCACTGCGTCTTGAGAGTAGGCCCCGTCGCGCCGCCCAACCCGGCAAACGCTTCCTTAATCTTCACCACCTTGTCGCCATCGAACGTGACAAAGGTGATCTTCCCCGGTGCCTGCCCATACACCCAATCCTCAAGCTCCAGGCCGTCCTTGGTTTCGCGCGACTTCCCCCGCGGCTTGCCCATCGCCATCACCACTTGCTCCTTGTCCATGCCTTCCAGAGCCCGCTGTTCCTTGATGGCTTTCTGCACCTCGGGCTTCATCTGCTCTATGTAGTTCTCGGTGGGGCTGCGCTGCTTCTCAAAGTCGATGGCCGGTGCCAGCCACTTTTTCACTTCGGCCACCGTGATGCTCTCGAATTCCTTAGGAAAATGCAGCACCACCGAAGTGCCGGACGGCCCGCCCCGGCGGTTGTTGCCGATCGGAACGGTGCGGGTATTGTTGCCCATCCCGGCACCCATTTGGACATTCTCATACCACTTGTGGCCGCCCTTGTAGCCGCCGTTAATCTGCAACGTCACCTTGTCATTGTCGATATCCACTTTGGTGATTTGTACCAGGTCGCCGGTGCGGGCACAGGGCCCTTCGTCACGCAGGCTCGCCGCCCAGCGATCACGGTCCGGCCCGTCCTGGGCCGCAATGGGTAAAGGCTTTTTGGAACGCGGCACGACGATCTTGGCCGTGCCGTACTCCGACAGCAACCCGCGCATCAATAATAGGCGCTCATCGTCGGCGATCTTTCCCGCCTGCAGACACAGCGGCCACGAAGCCAGCAGCAAAATCACGGATTTCATGGAAATCTCCCGCCCCTTTATTGTAGATGCAACGGTGCGCCCCGGTAGGGTCGCTTGGGTGTAAATTTGAATCAGCCCCATGCCACGTTTCTTTTTGCTTTTGGCCATATGTCTGCTCCCCGTCTTCAGCCAGACCATCGACTTTGTCCGCGACGTCGAGCCCATCCTCGCGAAGAGCTGCCATAGCTGTCACGGCGAAAAGGCGCAGCAGGCCGGGTTGCGGCTCGACACGAAAACGCTGGCCCTCGCCGGTGGGCAATCCGGCAAGGCAATCCTGCCCGGCCAAGCGACCGAAAGTTCCCTCTATCAGCGCGTCGCCGGCCTCGGCGAACAGGCCCGCATGCCGATGGGCGGTAAGCCTTTGCCCACCGGGCAGGTGGACATTCTGAAGCGCTGGATTGAGCAAGGCGCGCTTTGGCCCGATGCGGCCAGCGCCACCGCCACTACGGTCAAAAAGCATTGGGCCTTTGTCGCGCCCGTCCGCGCGCCGCTGCCCGCCGTCAGGAATATGGCTTGGGCGCGCACCCCGATTGACCGGTTTATTCTGGCCAAGCTCGAGCAAGAGCAACTCAAGCCTTCCGCCATCGCCGGCAAAGCCACCTTGTTGCGCCGCTTGAGTCTGGATCTGACCGGCCTGCCCCCAGCCATCGACGAAATCGATGCCTTCTTAAAGGATCCCAGCCCACGTGCTTACGAGAAACAAGTCGACCGCTTACTCGCTTCGCCCCACTATGGCGAGCGTTGGGGACGCCACTGGCTCGATGCCGCGCGCTACGCCGACTCCGATGGTTTTGAGAAAGACAAGCAGCGCTCGGTTTGGTTTTATCGTGACTGGGTGATCAACGCTCTCAACCGCGACTTACCTTACAACCGCTTTCTGATCGAACAACTCGCCGGTGACTTACTGCCGAACGCCACCCAGGAACAGAAGGTGGCCACGGGTTTCCTGCGAAACTCCATGATCAATGAAGAAGGCGGCGTCGACCCCGAGCAGTTCCGCATGGAGAGTATGTTCGATCGCATGGAGGCCATCGGCAAGGGCATGCTGGGCGTCACCATTCAATGCGCGCAATGCCATAATCATAAGTTCGACCCGATCACGCAAGAAGAGTATTACAAGATCTTCGCTTACTTGAATAACTCCAGCGAAGGCAGCCTCGCCGTTTACGCGCCCGAAGAAGAAATGCAGCGCGCCAATATGTTCCGTAAGATCCGCGAGATTGAAAGCGAGTTACAGCACCGCGCGCCGGATTGGAAAGCGCGGATGGCCCAATGGGAAGCGTCTGTCAAAAACGATCAGCCGGAGTGGACCGTGCCGCCGTTGAGTATCGATGACATTTCCACCGGCGGGCAGAAGTATATCGTCCAGCCGGACGGTAGCGTCCTGGCCGCCGGATATGCGCCCACCAAATTCCGGGTCAAGTTCACTTTCAAAACCAATGCGACGAACATCGGCGCGTTCCGCTTGGAGCTAATGAACGACCTGAACTTACCGCAAGGCGGACCCGGCCGTTCACCCAAAGGAACAGGTGCCCTCACTGAATTCGAAGTCGAGGTAGCTCCGGCTAGCGACCCCACCAAGGTGAAGAAAATCAAAATCGCCAGAGCCACGGCCGACATCAATCTGCCCGAACGCGAGCTCGACGCGATGTACTTCGACAAAACAACGAAACGCCGCGTCACCGGCCCCATCGACTATGCCATTGACGGCAATGACGATACGGCGTGGGGCATCGACGCCGGGCCCTATTTGCGCAATCAGCCCCGCAAAGCCGTTTTCGTCCTCGCCGAGCCGGTCGGCGATCCGCAAGGGCTGGTGGTCAATGTTTATCTGAAGCAAAATCACGGCGGCTGGAATAGCGACGATAACCAGAACCATAACTTGGGCCGCACCCGTTTGGCTTACACCAGCGCTAACCTGGCCAAGGCCGACCCTTTGCCCGCAAAAGTGCGCGAGTTACTTACGGCCACATCGCGTACGCCTTCGCAAGATCAATTGGTCTTCAGTTACTGGCGGACGATGGTGCCCGAGTGGAGCGAAGCTTCCCGGCAGATCGACGAGTTATGGCGGCAGCATCCGGACAACGAATCGCAGTTAGTGCTCGCCGAGCGCGACGAAATGCGCCCCACCAATCTGCTGATGCGCGGCGACTTCTTAAAGCCTGGCCGCGCCGTAGAGCCCGGCGTGCCGGCGTTTCTCAATCCACTCCCCCTCAATGCGCTAAATGCGCCCAAGAACCGGCTCACCTTTGCCCAATGGCTGGTAGACCGTCAAGCGCCGACCACCGCCCGTTCCATCGTCAATCGCGTCTGGCAGAGTTACTTCGGCACCGGCATCGTCGCCACTAGCGAAGACCTCGGCAGGCAGAGCGACACGCCCTCGCACCCGGAGTTATTCGATTGGTTAGCCGTCGACTTTATGGAACAAGGCTGGAGCTTGAAAAAACTGCATAAGCAAATTGTGATGTCGGCGACTTATCAGCAATCGTCGCAGGTAACTGCGGAGTTACTGGAGAAAGATCCGGCCAATCGCTTACTGGCCCGCGCGCCCCGTTTACGCGTCGAAGCCGAAATCGTGCGCGACATCGCGCTCGCCGCCAGCGGCCTCCTCAATCCGCGCGTTGGCGGACCCAGCGTTTACCCGCCCTCGCCCGAGTTTCTCTATCAGCCCCCGGTTAGTTACGGCCCGAAAATCTGGAAAGAGGAAAAAGGGCTCGCGCGCTACCGGCGGGCCATGTACACCTTCAGTTACCGCTCCGTGCCCTATCCTGCTCTGCAGAATTTCGATGCGCCCAATGGCGACACGTCCTGCGTGCGCCGTTCGCGTAGCAATACGCCGCTGCAGGCGCTCACTACCCTCAACGAGCCCCTGTTTATCGAGACCGCTCGCGCCTTAGCGCAAACGGCGATGCGCGAAGGCGGCAAGACTGACGCGGGCCGCCTCAACTACGCCTTCCGCCGCGTCCTGACCCGCACCCCGGAGCCTAAGGAGTCCACTGAATTACTCGCTCTGCTCGAGCGGCAAAAAGCGCGTTACGCCGGGGCGGGCGCGCCCCTCGGCGAAGTGCAGGCCTGGACTGCCGTTTCCCGCGTGCTCCTCAATCTTGACGAAGCCATTACGAAGGAATAACTAAAATGAATCCCACTTCACGCCGTTGGTTTATGCAAGAGTGCGGTGTCGGCATGGGTGCCTTGGCCTTGCACCATCTGATGGCCGACGCGGGCGTCGCCGCCACGGCTAATGCCGATCCGCTCGCCCCGAAAAAGCCCCACTTCGATGGCAAAATCAAGCGCGTTATTTACCTGTTCATGGCGGGTGCTCCCAGCCATCTGGAGTTATTCGACTATAAGCCGCAGCTCGCCAAGTTCGATGGCACGCTGCCGCCGCCCGAGTTACTCAAAGGCTACCGCGCCGCCTTCATTAACCCAAACTCCACCTTACTCGGGCCGAAGTTCAAGTACACGCGCTACGGTAAGAACGGCACCGAGCTTTCCGAGTTACTGCCGCATACGGGCAAGATCGTCGATGACCTGACGATTGTCAAGTCGATGTCCACCGACGCCTTCAATCACGCCCCTGGCCAGTTACTGATGAACACCGGCAACATGATCTTCGGACGCCCCAGCTTTGGCTCCTGGGTGACTTACGGCTTGGGCAGTGAGAGCCGCGATATGCCGGCTTTCGTCGTCTTTTCGACGGGTAAGAAAGGCCCCAGTGGCGGCAACTCCTGCTGGGGCTCTGGCTTTCTACCCACCGTCTATTCCGGCGTACAATTCCGCAACGTCGGCGACCCGGTGCTGTATCTCTCGAACCCGCCCGGCATTGACGAGCAGTTACAGCAGGAGACTTTCTCGACCCTGAAAAAAATGAATCAATTGCGGCTCGAAGCCATTGGCGACCCCGAAATTTCCACGCGGATCAGCTCGTTTGAGATGGCGTCGCGCATGCAAGTGGCGGCACCCGATCTGATGGACATTCGTAAAGAGCCGCAGCACATCCTCGAAGCCTATGGCGCGGAGCCCGGCAAGCCCAGCTTCGCCAACAGCTGCCTGATGGCCCGGCGCTTAGTGGAGCGCGGCACGCGCTTCGTCCAGATTTTTCATGAAGCTTGGGACCAACACGGCCAACTCACTCGCGACTTGGCCATCAACTGCAAAGAAACTGACCAAGCTAGCGCCGCATTAGTCACCGACCTAAAACAACGCGGCCTGCTGGACGGCACGCTCGTCCTCTGGGGCGGCGAATTCGGCCGTACGCCGATGACGCAAGGCGGCAACGATGGCCGCGATCATCATCCGAACGCTTTCACTATGTGGATGGCCGGCGGTGGCTTTAAGCCCGGCGTAGTTTACGGCGAAACCGATGACCTCGGCTTTAATGTGGCGAAAAACAAAGTCCACGTGCATGATCTGCACGCCACCATCCTGAACCAGATGGGCTTCGACCATACCAAGCTCACTTACAAGTTCCAGGGCCGTAACTTCCGCCTCACCGACGTCCACGGCAATGTCGTGCGCGAGTTACTCACCTAACCCGCCAGCCAAGCGATCAAATTTACCAGTCCTGTGACTCTGCCAGCAAACGCCGGTACTCCACTCGAGCGTGGTCGTAGGCCCGCTTCATCTCGCCTTGTTCCGTCAGCCGGACGCGATCCACTTTTTGCGTCCAGCACTGCTCCACGGCCTTCAGTGCCCACTCTGCGCTCTTACGGGACCGGATCGCCTGTTCGGCCACGGTTACCCAGACTGGATTCGTATGCGACGAAGGCAGGATGCGCAGCGCCACCCACGCCGAACGCTCGATGTTCACTTCAAACACTTCGTCGCGCAGTTCGCCGTCGGCCTGAATTTCGCGACGGGCCACGGCCACTCCGTTCACGATTACCTCCACCGGCACCATGCGCGTATTGCCCGCGCGCGCCCGCTCCACATCCCAGTACGGCTTCTGGTCGATTCGTTTCTGGCGTAATTCCTCATTCGGAGTTTCGGCCAACCGCGCCGCGATACGCGCCGTGAGCTTCACCTTGCCGGAGGCGGCTAACTTCACGTCGGTATTCGTGCCCATTTCAATGCCGTTCACCCGGAAATCAATCAGATGGCTTTTGCCGTCCGAAACGTAGTTACGTCCCTCGCGCAGCCCCCGCACCCAGTCTTCATAGTCCAATGCCTTCTGGCGTACGTAACTCCGCCCCAGCCCGACTTTCTCCCCATAAATACAGGGAAAATCCGTTTCACCAGAAATTCGCGTGCGATAGCCGAGATTGAGCGCGTGGTACCAGATGTTCAGCTCCCACGGATAGGGCGTATCCACGGCGGAAAGCACATCCACCGCGCCGTGAGTTACGGCCACGATATACTCATTGGCCCCGATGCCATCGAAAGGCGGAATCTCGTCAGAGGGTAACTTCGGCTCTTTGATCTGTAAGCCCCACCCGGAGTGCGTATAGCCCACCACCGCGCCTTGTTTCTTCGCCCATTGCAGAATCGGCATGCCCCAGGACGGCCAGTCTTCGATGCGTTGCGTATTGGGATAGTCCTGCTGCTTCAAGCCCAGTAACATCAAATGCCCGGTGTGGCTTGAAGGATGGCCCGATACCTCCACGTCATAACGAATGCGATGATCCGGGGTGGAAAGCTTATTTTCCTTGCCTTCGAAGAACGTTTTCTGGAAGTACCAGCCGGGCCCCCAGGTCAGCACCGATCCGATTTTGAGGTCCTCGCCGAGCACGTGGCGCATCATATCTTGCGGATAGACGCCTTCCGTGGGGCGCTCATAGTGGGCGCACCCCGCCGCGTGAATGTGATGGTCACCGGAGTACCAGCCGAGCTTGGCTGGATCGATCCAGCGCTGTAACTGAAATGTAAGTGTCTGCGGCTTTGAATCGGCGATGATCAGCGTTTGTTTTCTGGTGAGATACTCGGGGCCACGGCCGTATTCGATGGAGTAAGTTCCGGGCGGTAGGGCCACCGATTCACCGTCCGCCCGATAGACCTGCGGGTGAAAGAAGAAGTCACCGCCGAGGCGCTTGGTTTGGGAAGGATATACGCGTTGTTTGGCATCGCGAATCTGGAATGACGCGGTGGTGGGCCGCCCATCGAAATCGCGCACGCGAAACGTCACCTTGGCCGAGGGCGCGGCGGTGAACAGAATATCCACCTCGTTGCGGAAGCCCAGATCCTGCGAACCTTGGCCCACATCGAACGTCAGTTTCCCTTCGCGTTTCCCGGCGTCTTTCGAATAGATCTGCAGAACGTTGTATTCCAGCTCCAGCCCGGAAAGATGAACCCGCATGGGCTGCTTGTTGAACATGGCGAGATCCATCCACTTACGATTGACGGTATTCGAGGAAGAGTTAGCGAGTTGCCCGAGGTTGGGGCTGTCGGCTGCCAGTACCGCCGTGACGCCGGCTTCGTTGTGAACCTTGACGAGAAAGGCGCGCCAGCCTTGCTCCACTAAGCTGGCCGAGGCCCCACCCTGCTGCACTTTGACGCGCGATTCAGGGTTGATGTTGACGCCCACCAGACAGTAAGCATCGAGCAGAGTCTGCAGCCGCGCGACCTCGGCAGGCCCACCCGGCCCCGCCTCTAGAATCTTCCGCACTTCGGTCGCCGTCGCGGCCGGCAAGGGTTCGCCCAGTAGTTCGAGCGCTTGCAACACCCGCGTCACTTGCGCGGCCAGGGGTTGGAACTCCACCTTGGTGACGAGTGGTAACTCTTCACTAAATGCCAGCGATGAACATACCAGAATCAATGCAAAACGCATCGCTCAGGTGTATCACAATTGGAGGTTAGTCGTGGCTGGCCGTGTCGAGGAACGCGCGCAACCGGTGGCTGCGGCTGGGGTGACGCAGTTTGCGTAACGCCTTGGCTTCGATTTGGCGGATGCGTTCGCGGGTCACCATAAAGTGCTGACCCACCTCTTCGAGCGTATGCTCGCTGCCATCTTGCAGGCCGAAGCGCATCTTGATAATCTTCTCTTCGCGCGGGCTGAGACTCTTCAGCACCTCCGCGGTCTGCTCACGCAGATTGAGATTGATCACCGCTTCGGACGGCGACGCTTGCCGCTTGTCGACAATAAAATCGCCCAAATGCGACTCGTCTTCTTCGCCCACCGGCGTCTCGAGCGAAATCGGTTCCTGGGCGATGCGTAACACCTTACGCACCTTATTCACCGGCAACTCCAGCCGCTTCGATAGCTCTTCCGTCGTCGCTTCACGCCCGAGTTCCTGCTGCATCAGGCGCTGCGTCCGCACCAGTTTATTGATCGTCTCGATCATGTGCACCGGAATGCGAATGGTGCGGGCCTGGTCCGCAATGGCCCGCGTAATGGCTTGGCGCACCCACCAGGTGGCGTAAGTGGAGAACTTATAGCCGCGCCGGTAATCGAACTTATCCACGGCTTTCATCAAGCCGATGTTGCCTTCCTGAATCAAATCCAGAAATTGTAAGCCGCGGTTGGTATAACGCTTGGCGATCGACACCACCAAACGCAAATTGGCTTCGATGAGTTGTTTCTTGGCGACGA
The DNA here is from genome assembly GCA_031367405.1 of Bryobacteraceae bacterium. Classification (GTDB taxonomy): domain Bacteria; phylum Acidobacteriota; class Terriglobia; order Bryobacterales; family Bryobacteraceae; genus JALHNI01. The sequence continues at coordinate 3,187 of JANLPT010000009.1, read as the reverse complement.
CACTCTCGGCTTCGCCACGGTCGGCGATTTGCAGCGAACGGCGCAGTTCAGAACTGGTGGCACCGGCCTCTTCCTCGATCTGTTGCAGGCGGCTTTGAGCGGCTTTGAGCTCTTTGCGGCGATCGCGGGTGGCCGAATCGGGCGCTTCGACATCTTCGCTCTTGCGCTGCGCTTTTGAAATTTCACGCTCAAGTTGCCGCAGTTCTTCCACCGTCGAATGCAGCCGGTGAATAAATCGCCGGTGCATCTGATGGGTGAACGGCACCAGCCGGATGCGGCGCGAAATCGCCACGACGGCGCGCGCCAAACCCCAGCGCAGCGCGCGGTGCTGCTTTGGCTTCAAGCTGCGCGACACGGCCAGCATCTTCTGCCGGGCCGATTGCGCTTTGCGGTGCTCATGCTCAATATCGTCCAGCGCGGCGGCGAACTCGGCTTCCACTTGCGCGCCGGGGTCTTCTTCGTCCACATCGCTCAAAGTATCGGGAATCTGCAGGATCTCGCCAATGAAAAGGTCGTTGCGCGCCAGTTCTTCCCGCAAGCTCAGAATTTCGAGTACCACCAGCGTCGAGCGGGAGATGGCCCGGTCAACCGCATTGCGGCCGCGCTCGATGCGGCGGGCCAAGTCGATCTCGCCCTCGCGCGTCAACAGCGGCACCGAACCCATTTCGCGCAAATACATGCGCACCGGATCGTTGGTTTTGTCAGCGGCGTCGGTGGGAAGTTCGAGGTCCCCCACCTCCTCGATTTCGTCGCCCTTGGGCTTCACTTCTACGTCTTCAAGCAGCTCGACGCCCGAAGCATCCAAGTCGCCAATCAGCTCTTCGATGTCCACGCCAGCGGCGAAATCATCGGTCAGCGCCCGATCAAGGTCGTCATAGTTGACGTAACCTTTCTCTTTCCCGGTGGAATCCAGAAGGTTTTTCAGCCGCCCTGTTTTTTGTTCACTCGCCACGGAAGCCCCAGTTCGTTATTCGGTCGAGACCACCGGAAACTAATTCTCCGATTTCCCCTAGAATACAACAGCCGCGATCCTTCATGAGCCGCCCCAGCGTCCGCGTTCGAGTGTTTTCCGTTGTTGCATGAGTTGCATGGCCAAGGTTAAGTCGCGCTCCCGCTCTGCTTGCTTGATCTGGGCATCCAGCCGGAGAATCTCCTGCTTCCGCCACACCTGATCCAGCGCGGCCAGACAAGCCGTAGCCTGTTGCGCCGTAAAGCCTTCTGTTTCGCGTTCAGAAGCCTTATCGGCGAGAATCAGGGCGGCCAGTAGGGCACGGTCATTTTCACCCAGCCGCGCCTCCAATTCACTGAAGCCCCAAGTTCCTCCTCCTTCATTAAGCGCAATCATGGCTCGAAAGAGGCCACGCGTCGGCACCGATTCCAGCACCGGGTGCGGCTTCAGCCACTCCAGCACCACTTGGCGCAAGGCGGCGTCCTCAAAAATGCCCTTCAGCAGGGTCCGCTCGGAGTCCGAAATCATGGCCAGCGGATTCGCCCGCGGCTTCTCAATCCGCTTCACCGCCTCCTGCTTGCGGAAGCGTTCGCGGATCGTCGCCGCATCCACGCCCAGGTAAGCGGCAATTTCATTGGCCACGGCCAGACGCTCCAGACGGTCTGGAATGCGGTTGATGGCCGGCTCCAGCACCTCGCGGAAGCCTTCCATGCGCCCCTCAGCCGTCCCGTCGTCGAAACGGGACCGTGCACGGTCAGCGAGCCAGAAAAAGTAACGCGGCGCCTCTTCCAGGCGCTTCCGGTAAAGTTCCGCGCCATGGGCCTTGACGAATTCGTCCGGATCGAGCCCGCCTTCCAGAGCCAGCACCCGCACGTGCATCTCCTCATCCAGCAGCACTTGAATCGACTTCTCGGTCGCCGCCGTCCCCGCATTGTCAGGATCGAAGTTCACCACTACCTTATCGGAGTGCCGCCGCATCACCTTAATTTGTTCGTTGCCCAAAGCGGTGCCGCAGGGAGCGACGACGTTGCCCACCCCGGCCATCGTCACGCCGATCACGTCCATGTAGCCTTCGACCACCACCGTGAAATCGCTCTTGCGAGCCGCCTGTTTGGCCCGGTTCAGGTTATAGAGCACCAGCTTCTTCGAATAGAGCTTGGTCTCGGGAGAATTCAAATACTTGGGCTCGTTGTCGCCAATGGCGCGACCGCCGAACGCGATCAGCTTGCCGCTCTCATTGTGGATGGGGAACATCAGGCGGTGACGGAAATAGTCGTAGTGCCCTCCGCCCTCCCTTTCGCGGATGAGTCCGCTTTTTTCGATCTGCTCCATCGCGAATCCGGCCCCCTGCAGTTTCTTCAGCAGGGTGTTGTTGGAATCGGAGTAGCCGATCGCGAACTCTTCCACCGCGCGTTTGGTGAGCCCCCGCTTCCGCAGATACTCCCGCGCTGCTTCGGCCGCCGGACTCGCCAACAGCTGCTGAAAGTGCTGCCCCGCCAGGTCATGCATCTGCTGCAGGGCCGCGCGCAACTCGGTCGATTCGTCCGTCAAGTCGCGCCGCTGCGGCATCGCAATGCCGTGCCGCTCGGCCAGCAACTTCATCGCTTCAAAGAACGTGACGGCTTCGATTTCCTGCACGAACTTGAAGACATCGCCCGCGGCCTTGCAGCCAAAGCAATAGAAAAAGCCCTAGTCTTCGCTAACCGAAAACGACCCCGTCTTCTCCGTATGGAAAGGGCACAACCCCGCATAACGGCCCGGGGATGCCCGCCGCAGCTTCACATAGTCGCCCACCACGCGAACGATGCTCACCGAGGCCTTGAGCTGGTCCTTAAAGTCCACAGGCCCGCCCGTCCCCACTCCTAGCCCACAGCGATAGCTGTGGGGTGCGCTCCAGTTGGGAATGTACCCCACAGCTATCGCTGTGGGCTAGTAAGCAGGCCAGCAAATCACGCAGTCTGACACCTAGCCCCGTCAGCAGCACCCCGGCCGCCAGAGCTTTGACTCGACTACTAGCCCACAGCGATAGCTGTGGGGTGCGAGCGGCACTGGAATGCACCCCACAGCTATCGCTGTGGGCTAGGGACGCCCTAAACACGCCGCAACTCCCACTCAATCACCTTGCCGCGAATGACGTAGCAGAGGTAATACTCCCAAAAACGCCGAAAACGCTCAAAGTGGTTCACGAGAAACTCAAAGCCCAAGTACCGCCAAAGCGCCAAAAGCTTCACGTAAACG
>JANLPT010000400.1:0-1743 GCA_031367405.1 Bryobacteraceae bacterium | reverse complement strand
GTTTTGTTTTCGGCGTTGTTGGAGTAATTGCCGGGGCAGGAATGATTCTCCGCGTCCTGTCTCTGGCGCTTGGAACGTGGATCAGTTAGACCGGCACACCCGTCGAATGGATTCTAGCGAAAGGTCGTCGACCAACTGACTCGACCCCCACCGTTCAAATCCGGCGTAACGTTGGTATGAAGAAGAATGCGATCGAGCAGGTTGTTTGGGTGCGAATGAGCGTACCGCACTGTCTTCAGTCCGGCAAACGTTCCAATGCCCGCCCCCAATACCACGTCGCTCGCCCAATGTTGGTTCTCATACATCCGGGCCAATCCAACCACCGTCGCACTCCCGTAGAGCAGTGGGCCAGCGACCCAAGTATAGCGCGGCCAGAGACGATGAATCTCGCTCGTGGCTGCCGCCGCTGCCGCAAAGGCGATCGTGGTGTGACCGGACGGAAACGACTGACGGGCTGTCGAAGTAAATCCTGCGCCGAATCGGAAGTCATTCGGATTCGTGTCTGCCGAGACGTACGGACGCGACCGGCCGATGGCTCCCTTGAGGACTTCCGTGACGGCAGCGCCGACGAGTGCAGCCTCGGTGGTATGCCAGCCGAAGTCAGCCATGTCGGAATGCGGCGCCAACCGCCCCCATGTATATGCGCCCACGCCAAGTACAAAGACGCCGGGCAACGCTAAATAGTCGAAGCCGGTGGCCCAGGGCGCGGCGGATTTACTGGCAAATGAATTCTTGTTTTGCAGCCGTTGCGCCATAGACCTGTCCACCGGGAACAAGGCGATGGTGAGTCCGGCAAATCCCGCCGCAAGTGCCGCGTCTTGTAGGGTGAAGAGCGGTTCCTTGTGGCGACTCGTATCGGGTTGCGTGCCGCTTTGCGCGGATAGCGTGACCACAGGCAGCGCGCACGCGGCGAGGAAAATTCGGCGTAATTGCATTTCGAATAATAGTCGGAATCCGATGCTCGGTTATCATCCGAGTGGCCCTCCCTCATTCGTGCGATAGCCGCCGGCGCCCGCCGGCCTTTCATTAGGATGGTTCGGCCGTAGCGAAAATTCCTGTGAAGCCAGAGAGGAGCATGCGCCACCTCGTTCGCGACTCGATTCGTATCGCATTGCTTGTTAGCCTCACGTCGATCGCAGCGTCGGCGCAGGCCGGTGCCGCCGCGCCTGACACACTTCGCCCGGCGCCGCCCGCCGATTCGGGAGGGGCGAAGCGCAATTTCCTCCCGGCCGTCGAGATCGTCGGCTTTCTGGGCTTGCTCAGCATTTACGATCGCATCGCCTATGCCAACGTGATGCAGGATGGAAAGAAGGTCTATAGCTCGACCTTTGCCAGCACTTGGGATCATCTTCGCACCCAACGTTGGGTGCATGATCAGGATCCTTTTAGTGTCAATCAATTCCAGCATCCATACCAGGGCGCCACGATGTACGGACTGGCGCGATCTAGCGGCCATGGCTTCTGGACGTCACTTATTCACGCGAATGTCGGCAGCTTTGTCTGGAAGATGGCGGGTGAAACCGACCCGCCTTCTATCAACGATATGGTCACCACCGGTCAGGCCGGAAGCTTGCTCGGCGAAGCGCTGTACCGGATGGCAGATCTCGTGCTCAAGGACGGCGGCGGCCAGCGGCCCCACCGGGCGTACGAATATGCCGCGACGCTCATTTCTCCGCCGGGCGGCCTCAACCGCCGCATCTTTGGTGACCGATTCAAAGCCAAACTTCCCGATACCGCACCGGC
>JANLPT010000389.1:0-1576 GCA_031367405.1 Bryobacteraceae bacterium | reverse complement strand
GCGCCCGGGCAGTTTCGCCACGAGCGCGCGGGTCTTCCGGTCCAAGGTGGCGACCTGCGCGGTCGATTCTGAGGAGGCGATCGCGCCGCGCTGCCGAAGCCGGAACACTTCGAAACAGCCGAATCCGATCACCAACCCCAGCATTGCGGCCAGCGCGAAATGCTCGCGGCCCGGGCGCCAGCGGCGCCGAGCGAGAATGACCGTGCCCTCGGGTGTGCGCGGCAACACGGCTGGGGCATGCTCCTGCTGGATGAGCCGACGCACGCCGAGAACCAGGATCCAGCCAGCAGCCAACAGGCTGACCCGGAGCGTGGCGCCGCCGGACAGCGCATGGCCGGTGATCGCCCAGACCAACATGAAGCCGACAAAAAGCACGCCCATCACCAGAGCCACCGCGCTGAGCAATCCATTCCAGCTCACCTCCGCCTTCCCGTCGCGCACGACCACCACCGGGATCCCGGCCCAATAGCGGTAATGCTTCTCGGCTCGGCCCGACCCCTCCGCCGCACCGGCAGGCTTCGTCGCCGGGGTTGAGGCGGGCGTGCCGGCGATGGTTTCGACCTGTGATTTCACTTCGCTGGCCTGCTGGTAGCGGCGGGCGGGGTCGTTCTCCAAGGCGCGCAACACCACTTCGTCGAAACGGACGTCGACCTGGACTTTGCGCGAAGGAGGAGAGAATTTTCCCAACGGCAAATCGCCGGTCAACATCTCGTAGAGCACGACGCCCAGCGAATAAATGTCCGCCCGATGATCCACGGTGAGCGGACGCTCGACCTGCTCCGGCGCCATGTAATGCGGCGTGCCCATGATCTGCCCCTCGGCGGTGAGGCGGAGCGATCCGGGATCGTGGCCAAGAATCTTCGCCAGACCGAAATCGGCGATCTTCACCCGGCCTTTGCGGTCCACCAACACGTTCTCGGGCTTGATGTCGCGATGCACCACCCCTTCGTCGTGGGCATATTGCAGGGCATCACAAATCTGCGGAATGAGTTGCAACGTCTCTCGCGGGGCCAGACGTCCGGCCTTTTCCAGCTGGCGCAGGTTCGCGCCGTCCACGAACTCCATGAGGAAATAATGCAGCCCCCCCACCTGCCCGAACTCGTGCACGGCGACGATGTTGGGATGACTCAACCGCGCCAGCGCGCGGGCCTCACGGTTGAACCGCTCCTCGAAGTTCACGCCCCCCGCCCCCGTCGCCGGAAGAATCTTCAGCGCGACAATGCGATCGAGGGCCGGCTGCCGTGCCTTGTAAACCGCGCCCATTCCGCCCGCGCCGAGCAGCCCCAGGATTTCCAGCTGCGGAAAGAGTTTCCCCACTTCTTCGACCGGGAGCGTTTGCAACCGCGCGCCGCCCCCCCGCCCGCTCGCGTCGGTATCCCCACCCTGCGCAAGCAGACAGGCCGGGCACAAGCCAGCCAACGCCCCCGCCGAAAGAGGTCGGCCGCAGTTCGGACATCCCATGGCTTCTTTCACGGTCGCCATCTTGGAATTGTAATCGTTCATTACCTATCTCAGAAGCATTTTCCACAGGATGTTACAGGCTTTCCGCGCATCCCGATTTTGTTGGTATCTTCTC
>JANLPT010000149.1:0-20511 GCA_031367405.1 Bryobacteraceae bacterium | reverse complement strand
CACTGGCCCCACTGATCTGCGCCCCAACTTCGTGGCCCCCATTTACGCTGGTGGGGCCGGTGACCTCACCGTTCCTGACGACGCCCCGCCCGCCTTTTTTGCCGCCGCCCACGACGATACGCTCACGCCCGGCAATACCGTCGTGGCCTACCTCGCCTGGAATAAAGCCAAACGTCCCGCCACCCTGCACGTGTTTCAGCGTGGCGGCCACGGCTTTGGCATCCGTAAAATCAAGAGCCCCTCCGACGCCTGGCCTGACCGCTTTCGCGAGTGGCTGGTGGAGATGGGTCTGGCCGCGTCCAATTAACAACTTACCGTTCCCGATGTGCTGTAGCATAGGCCACGGGTATGGAGATCACCAAGCTACTCCAAGGAGTCCACCAGGGCGATTCGCAAGCCCTGCAGACGGTGATCCCGCTGGTCTATGACGAGCTGAAGAAGCTGGCCGCCGGACACTTGCGGGGGGAATCGGCCGGCGGCCCCCTGCAAACCACGGCCCTGGTGCATGAGGCGTTTCTGCGGCTGGCGCAAGGGCAACATCCTTCCTACGAAAATCGCTCGCATTTTTTCGGCATCGCGTCCCGCTTGATGCGCCAGATTCTGGTCGACATGGCCCGCGCCCGGGTGACGGAAAAGCGCAACTATCTAGCCGAAGTGCAACTAGCCGACATCCCGGACTTTGGCCGGCGCCCTGACGAATCGGTGCTCATCATCGATCAGGCGCTCACCCGTCTGGCAAAAGCTGACCCGCTCAAAGCTCAGCTCATTGAGATGCGCTATTTCGGCGGCATGACGGCCGAAGAGTCCGCCTCCGTCCTCTCACTCTCCGTCCACGCGGTGCGCCGCGACTTGCGCCTCGCCCAAGCCTGGCTGCGTCAGGAGATGGCGGAATGACGGGGCCCGTTCAAGAGCTCTTTCACCAGCTGGCCGATCTCTCCTTGCCGCAACGCGAGCAGTACTGTCAAGAGCATCGCGTGGATCCGAAACTCAAAGAGCAGGCCGAAGCCTTGCTCGCTTTCGATGCCGGCGGCGATGCAGATCTCGACCGCAGCATCAGCCTGGTGGCCAGCCACGTGCTCACCCGGCTCGACCGTCATGACCAACGCTGCGGGCCTTTCCGCCTCATCGACGTGATCGGCCGCGGGGGAATGGGCGTGGTCTATCTCGCCGAACGTGCCGACGGCGAGGTCCATCAGCGCGCGGCCGTCAAGCTGCTGGGGGCCGGGCTCGCCAGCCTTCAACAGGACCGTTTTCTTCAGGAAAGAGAAATCCTCGCCGGCTTCGCCCATCCGAACATCGCCCACCTGCTGGACGCCGGACACACCGGTGACGGGCAAGCCTACCTGGCGATGGAGTACGTAGATGGCCAACCGCTGGACGCTTTCGCCGCCCAACTGGACGACCGTCAGAAGATCACGCTGTTCCTCAAAGTGTGCGCCGCCGTCGCTTATCTCCATCGTCACCTGGTGGTTCACTGCGATCTGAAGCCCAGCAATATTCTGGTCACGGCCGATGGTGAACCCAAAGTCCTCGACTTCGGCATCGCCAAGATTCTGGAAGCGAAAGTCGATCCCCAGATCACCAACCTTCGCATGCTTACCCCAGACTTTGCGAGCCCGGAGCAGCTCTCAGGCGGACGAATCGGCACCACCACCGATATCTACTCGCTGGCCGCCGTCCTCAAGCGAATCATGGCCCATGCCGTGAAGGGAGACCTCAGCGTCATTCTCACCAAGGCCATGCGTCCCGAGCCGCCTGACCGTTATGCCACCGTCGAGCAGTTTGCCGAAGATCTGCAAGCCTTGCTCGACTCGCGCCCCATCCGCGCCCGCCAAGGTGAACTGGCCTATCGCACCCGCAAATTCGCGCAACGCTATTGGCTGCCGATCGCGGCCACGGCGCTCACGCTCACCGGCCTGTCCGCCGGGCTCTTCGTAGCCAACCGCGAACGGGCCGTCGCCCAGCGCCGCTTCAACGACGTCCGTGAACTCTCGAACCGTCTCTTCGATATCGATGTGCAGGTTCGCCAGCTCCCGGGTGCCGCGAAAACACGGCAACTGATTGTCGACACTTCGCTCGAGTACCTGGCCCGTCTAGCCAAGGATCGCGGGGGCGATCCAACGCTCGACCTCGATCTCGGCACAGCCTACATGCGCGTCGCCCGCGTCCAGGGAGTGCCGATCAGCCCTCACCTGGGCCAGACAGACGAGGCCGAAAGAAACCTGCGGATTGCCGGGCGGCTGATCGATTCGGTTCTTCGAGCGCAGCCCGGAAATCGCCTGGCGTTCCTCCGGGCCGCGCAGATTGCTCACGACCGGATGGTGCTCGCGCAATCGCGCCGCCCCACTGGGCCGGCGCTGCCCTTGGCGCGTCAGTCGGAGGAGTGGCTTCAGAAGTATCTGCGCACCGGGTCTGTGAATACCGGGCCCGTGGATACCGCGCGGGTGGAAGCCGAAGCCGTCGTCATTGTCGGAATGAATATTGCCAATTGGTATAGCCGCCAGCGCCTGGTTGACGACGCTCTTCGCCTCTTGCGCCAGACCATCGGCATCGCCAAGGCCACCAATCAACCCCTACAAGCCGGAGCCATCCAAGTCGTCGTGGCTCGCGCCCTGCGCAGCCGCGGCGATCTCGATGGCGCGCTGGCCGCCATTCGCGAAGGGGCGCGCATGCTGGTGGTGCCTCCCAGCGAAACACGATACAACCCGCGAAGGACCTTCCGCTTGGCCCTCATGACCGAGGGGCAAATTCTAGGGGAGGATGCCGGCATCGGCTTAGGCCGCACCCGCGAAGCAACCGGGCTATTCGAGCGAGCCTTTGCGATCTCTCAAGATTTGGTCCGGAGCGACGCCGACAATGCCGAAAGCCGATTCGCGATGGCCGGCGACGGAATGATGCTGGCGGCTGTCCTACGCCACACCGACGGGCCGCGAGCCGTTGCCATTTACGACTCGGTAAGAAATGCGGCGGCGGAAATTAAGAACAATCTTCGGGCTCGCCGCAACGAAGCCGCAGCACTAGCGGCATCCACCTATCCCTTGCGCGCGTTGGGCCGCTCCGGCGAAGCGGGCCAGCGTCTCGACCAAGCCTTCGCGATCCTGCGCGAGTTAAAGCTTTACCCTGCCTCAGTGGTGGAACTGGGTTCGGAACCGGATGAAGCCCTACGTGCCCTGGCGGAGCAGCAAGCGTTTACCGGCCACCTCACGCTGGGCATCGAGACTTACGGGCAGTTGCTCGACAAACTCATGGCGTCAAAACCAGAACCGCAAACGAATCTGGAGGACGCCACCGACTTGTCGAACTTCTATCGGGCCATGGCCCGGCTTCACGAACAGGCACGCCAAAACGAGGCGTCCGCCGCCCTCCGCGCCCGCCGCATAGAATTGTGGCGTCACTGGGACCGTAAGCTCCCCAACAACCCCTTCATCCGCCGCCAACTTACCCAGTAATGTCGACGTCATCCCCAAATTCCGTAAACTCTAAAACAACAACCGCAAACCCTTCCAGCATAAATTCCCGCCCACCAGCACCAGCGTAATGTTCAGCGTCGCCCGTAGCGGACGCGAGGGTAACTTACTGCCCAAGGCCGCGCCCGCCAAAGCGCCGACTATGCCGGCCGGGGCCAGCACCGTCAGCACCTGTCCGTTGTAAGTGCCCGTCGACAAGTGAAACAAGCCACCCGCCGCCGAAAGAATCAGTCCGAATAGTAAGTCGGTGCCAATCACCACGGCCGGGGTAATCTGGGCGCAGCTTTGTAGCAATAAGCTCCCGAGCGCTCCGGCCCCCGCCGACGAGAAACCCACCTCGATTCCAATCGGCAGCGCTAGCCACGAGAGCCATCGCGGCCGATGCACTCCCACCGGCGGCGTGCGGAATAACTTCACCAGGCTCACCGCCGCCAGCGAGACAATCGTCAAGCCCACCACGGCCAGAATGACCGGCGTCAACCGTTCTGTGTTCATGCCGGAAAGCAGCCACGCGCCCCCAATTACTCCGGGCAAGCCGCCCATCAGTAAGCGGCCTAATACGGGTAAGTTCACTTGGCCGCGGAACCAATAAATGGGCGTGGCAAAGATCTTGGTTGCGGTAACGAACAGTAGCGCCGTGCCCACCGCTTCCGCCGCCGGCATCCCCAGTGCAATGATTAAGGCGGGCACGGTCAACGTGCCGCCCCCCACGCCCGTCAGTCCCACCGCTAAGCCGATCAAGAGTCCGAGGATGGCCGTGATCATGGCGTCATTTCCCCGTTGCGCTATCTATACCGCTATTCGTGCCGCTATCGGTAGCCGTATGGATACCGCATTCGAGCTTGTTGGCACCCGCCCAACGTCCGGAACGCAGGTTCCCGGGGTCGAGCGGCTTTTGCGTGCAGGGCGCGCACCCGATGCTGGTGTACCCTTCGGCGTAGAGCGAGAGTGCCGGCAGTTCGTTCACGGTGGCGTACGCCTGAACGTCTTTCCAAGTCCATTCGGCCAGCGGCGAGATCTTCTGAATCGACCGGCCAGAAGGCAACTTATGCGGTTCTACTAACTGTAAGTTGGCTCGCGTCGGCGATTGCTCGCGGCGCAGCCCGGTCACCCAGGCGTCGTAGCGATCAAGGCCAGCCATCAGGCCCTTCACCTTGCGCCAATTGCAACACGCCGCCGGATCGGTGCGATAAAGCTCCACCGGTGCCTCGGCCGGAGGGATGATGTTGACTAAGTTCAGCTTCCAGTCCGCGGCCACTTGGTCGCGATAGGCAAGCGTTTCGGGAAAGTGATAACCCGTTTCGAGAAACAGCACCGGCACCTGAGGATCGGCCTGCTTCAATAAGTGCAGTAACACCACATCCTCCACCTGGAAGCTGCACGTGTAACAGTAGTGCCCGGAAAAATCGCGCACGGTCTGCTCAACCAGTGATTGGGCATTGGAAAGTATGTCAGCCATTTTAAATTCCCTCTCCTTGATCCTGGACATCTTGCCGCGCAATGATGCCTTGCGTTTCGAGTTCGCGTAAAAGCTGGTCTACGTCTTTGAGCGCGAAGGCCGCATGCGAATGGCCATCCAGCTTCAAGCTCGAGATGACAATATAGCCGGCCTCCAATAACTCCAGCGCCGCGCGGTCAAGCCGCACCACATGTACGCCCCGTTCAAAGAGCCGCCGCTCCAGCTGGACGGCCGCCGCTTGATTGTCATGATGGATCCACGCCGGACGGTGGCCGTGGGCCGTAATGCGCTCCGCCAAAGTCACCGGGCCTGACCGGAATTGTTCCCGGGCACCGCCCGTGCGGCGCGCCGAAGTCATCTCCTCGATCATCCCCGCCGCCAGCGTCAGATTCGTCAACGGATCCAGCAGAATAAAAGCGCCTGTCACACGGTTCGTCTGATATAAGTCGCCATGCAGCGGTTGCGCCGTCTCAATACGCACCCGGGCAATATCGTTAATATTCAACGCCTCCACCGCCAGCGGTGCATAGTTCGATACATCCACCCGATGATCGATCCCCACCACCCGCGCCTGTACCTGGTGCGGACCATGCCGCAGCAAGTAAGTATGGCCAACTTCGAGCGGCTCCGCCGACATCCACACGGTCATCGCTGTAAACTCGCGAGTCACTGCACTTTCATCGCCGGTCTGGACGATTAAGTTGCCCCGGCTAACATCCACCTCATCGGCCAACACTAACGTGACCGACATCGGGGCAATCGCTTCCTCTAAGTCGCCATCGAAAGTAACGATCCGCTCGATCTTACTGGTGCGCGCACTGGGCAGTACCGTCACCCGGTCACCCACCCGCACGCGCCCCGAAGCAATCTGGCCCGCGAAGCCCCGGAAGTCCAGGTGCGGACGAATCACTAACTGCACCGGGAAGCGAAACGCCTGGTTGGCCGCCGGCGTAATCTCGACACTTTCAAGAAACTCGAGCAAGGTCGGTCCGGTATACCAAGGCGTCCGTTCGGAACGCACCACCACATTGTCGCCATCGAGCGCACTGAGGGGAATAAAATGCAACGCCGCTCCGCGCAAGTGCGCGCTCAGTGAACGGAACTCTTCCTCAATGGCCGCATACACCGACTCTGAGAAATCGACTAAGTCCATTTTATTAATGGCGATCGCTAAATGACGAATGCCGAGTAGCGCGGAAATATAGGCATGCCGGCGCGACTGTTCCAACACTCCCTTGCGCGCGTCGATCAAAATCACGGCCACGTCAGCCGTAGAAGCGCCGGTCGCCATGTTACGCGTATATTGCTCATGCCCCGGCGTGTCGGCGACGATAAATTTACGTTTCGGCGTCGAAAAATAGCGGTAAGCGACATCGATCGTGATGCCTTGCTCGCGCTCAGCGGTCAAGCCATCGGTCAGGAGAGAGAAGTCGAGTTCGCGGCCCGAGCGGTTCACCTTACTCGACCGCACGGCTTCGATCTGATCGTCGAAAGCACCCTTGGTCTCCACTAACATGCGGCCGATTAAGGTACTCTTGCCGTCGTCGACACTGCCGGCGGTAGAAAAGCGCAATAACGTGCGCTCACTGGCACCCTGGGTGAAATGAGTAAGTGGAAGGGTAGCCATTTTAGAAGTACCCCTCACGCTTCTTCAACTCCATTGACCCATCCTGGTCATGATCGATCACCCGGTTCTCGCGCTCCGAACGCCGGAACACAAACAGCTCCTCAATGATCTTCGTCACCGTATCGGCCTCTGACCGGATCGCGCCCGAACAAGGCGTGCAACCCAGCGACCGCATCCGGATCTTCACCATCTTCGGCTCTTCGCCCGGCATCAACCGTACGTTCGATTCGTAGGGAATCAGCGTGCCGCCGCGTTCAAGCACCGGACGCTCCTTGGCAAAATACAGCGGCACCAGCGAAATCTTTTCGAGTTCAATGTAAGCCCAGATGTCGAACTCCGTCCAGTTCGAAAGCGGAAAAACGCGAATCGATTCGCCCTTATCCACCCGCCCGTTGTAAATGTTCCACAGCTCGGGGCGTTGGTTCTTGGGGTCCCAATGGCCGTTCGAATCCCGAAACGAGAAGACCCGCTCCTTCGCTCGCGACTTTTCTTCATCGCGCCGTGCACCGCCCAGTGCCGCATCGAAACCGTAGTGCTTCAAGCCATCCACCACCGCTTTGGTGCGCAGCAAGCCGCAGCACTTGGCCGTGCCCAGGGAGTAAGGGTTTGTGCCCTCGGCAATCGCCGCGTCGTTCGTATAAACCAGCATCGTGGCCCCGATTTGCTTGGTGAACGAGTCACGGAACTCGATCATCTCGGGATACTCGTAGGTGGTGTCGATGTGTAACAGCGGAAAGGGAATCAGGCCGGGATGGAAGGCTTTGCGGGCCAGGTGCAGCAGAACAGACGAGTCCTTGCCGATGGAATAGAGCAGCACGGGCTTCGTAAACTGCGCCGCAGTCTCGCGCAGAATATGGATGGCCTCGGCTTCAATGGAACGGAGATGCGATAGCGACATCAGAGGATATGAGCATACCACTACATCGTAATCTCGATCAAGTCACTTGAGTATCGAAAATAGGACGTCTAAGTCATTTCGGTACTGAATCTACTATATGGTGATGGAATATGCGCTGAATCCATGGCGTCACCAAGCGGCGGCCGTCGGACGGAAAACGGTGTTGGCCGGGTATCAAGTGAAATTCGACATCGGCGGCGTGGTGGCGCAGACGGGTTTCGAAGTCGAGTGCCGTCGCGGTGGGGAAGAATTCGTCTTCTGAGCGAGCAATGTGGAAGATGGGGGTATCGACAAGATGCGCCGGTGCCCACTCTTTCGGAAGGCCCCCGCAAAGCGCAATCACGCCCTGGACGAGGCCGGGGTGGGTGGCCAGGAAGCGGTAATTGAGGCCCACCGGCTGGGAGAAGCCCAGCAGCAGGACGGGAACTTTGGGCACTTCGGCCAAAACATCCAGCAGGATACGATGGTGCTGGCTGATCGCCCTCGGCCAGTCGGCGGAGGTGCCCCAGTTGTAGCCAATCTTCGAGCTAGGCAAGTTCTCGAGGTAATGCGGATGGGGGCCTTGAATCGCGGCGATGGCGGGCGCTGGGCCCAGCAGCCGCCGGGCATAGGCCCCGATCAGTTCCGCCGTTTGGCCATAGCCATGCAGCGCCAGAGCCACAAATGGCGGATCTGGCGGCGAATCGAATAGAAAAGTCCCCGTGACAGCGACATCATAGGAGCGAATGGTACTTACAGGTGTTTTTTCATTCAACTTTTTTGAGTTCTCCTCCGATACTATTGGGGAAGGCAGTACGAACGCGTGAATACTAACCTAAGCTTACTGAATCTCGCCCTGGCGCTGGAGCGCGTGGGAGGGGATCGGGAACTTCTGGAAGAAGTCGCCCAACTTTTCCTCGAAGACTACCCGAACTCGGTGGCGGAGATCGAGGTGGCTTTGGCGGCCGGTGACCCGCGTGGCGTTGAACGGGGGGCCCACACCCTAAAAGGTTCCGTTTCGAATTTTGGTGCCGATAGCGTCGTGGAGACCGCTCTTGCCCTCGAGATGGCCGGCCGCAATGGCGACCTCACCACCGCTCCTGAAGACTTCATCCGGTTGAACGAGCGCTTGAGCGCCCTCCATGAGGAGCTCGTCTCGATTTGCCCTCGTTGAGCCTGTTAAGCTTAAAGCTGGAGGGCCTCCTCCCACCCCCTCATGTCTTCCACCCCACGAGAAATTGATCTGCCCCTTGAGATTGTCTGCGCCCACAGCCCGGACTCCGACGACGCCTTCATGTTTTATGCGCTCGCGACCCGCAAGATCCGCTCCAAATTGGTCGTGGTGAAGCATCTGCTCAGCGACATCGAAACGTTGAATCAACAGGCGCTCAAAGGCGCATACGAACTAACGGCCATTTCCTACCACGCCTATCCCTACGTGGCCGACAAGTATTTTCTGATGGCCGCCGGATCGAGCATCGGCGACGACTACGGCCCCATGATTGTGGCGCGCCGCCCCATGGCGCACAGCGACCTGAAAGGTAAGCGCATTGCCGTTCCCGGCAAGCTCACCACGGCCTTCCTCACCGCGCGGCTCTTTCAGCCTGACTTCGAAGCCGTGGTGATCCCCTTCGACAAGATTTTGGACGCCGTGCAGGACGGCTTGGTGGATGCCGGCCTCATCATTCACGAAGGTCAGCTGACCTATTCAAAATCCGGCTTTCATCGCATCGTCGACCTGGGTGTCTGGTGGAAAAAAGAGACCGGCTTTCCACTGCCCCTGGGCGCGAATGCGTTGCGCCGCGATTTGCCCGCCAATGTCCGCTCAGAGTGTTGCCGCCTGATGCGCGAAAGCATCCAGTACTCGCTCGACAATCGCGAAGCCGCGCTCGAGTATTCTATGCATTTCGCCCGCGACCTTGACCCTTCGCTGGCCGACAAGTTCGTCGGCATGTACGTGAATCACTACACGGTCGACTGTGGAGACCGCGTGCCGCTCGCCGCCCAATTGCTGCTGGACCGCGGCTTCGAGGCCGGGCTGATTCCCCACAAGGTGCAATTGGAGTTCGTCCGCTAGTTCTTAAAAATGTTGCCTACTCTCATCGCTGCCGTCTGGCTGACTCAGCACCCGTTGTTTCAGGAACCGCGCCCGGTGAACACCGATCCCGTTGTCGAGTCGTCCCGGGAACGCCTGAAGCAAGCGCGTGACCTGGGCAAGCAAGGCAGTGAGGCCATCCCGCAGTTGGTTTCGCTCTATGACGACGCCAACATTCCGGTACGCGTCGAAGTCGTCCGGGCTCTCACCGAGATCGGCGGCCCGCGCAGCCTCGATCCGCTGGTGAAGGCGCTGGGCGATCCGGACCCTGAAATTCAAATTCGCGCCACCGATGGCCTGGTGAACTTCTATCTGCCGGGCTACCTCAAGACGGGGCTTTCGGCGAAGCTGAAGCGCGTTGGGTCCGCCGTCCAGGGACGTTTCAGCGAAAACGAGAACACCGACATGGTGCCGGGCTTCGTGCAGCCTCGTGAAGATGCCATCGCCGGGCTGGCCGGTATCGTGCAGAAGAGTATCGCGATGGAATCGCGGGCCAACGCGGCCCGGGCCATCGGCATTCTCAGGGGCCGGGCGGCTTTGCCGGCACTGATCGGGGTCCTGCGGTCGAAGGACGATCTGCTGATGTACGAGTCGCTGGTGGCCATCCAAAAAATCCATGATCCGGCAGCCGCACCCCGCATCGCGTTCCTCTTACGCGACCTGAATGAGCGCATCCAGGTGAAAGCCATCGAGACGACCGGCATGCTGGGCAACCGGGAAGCCCTGCACGATCTGACGGCGCTGATGGATCGAGACCGTTCGATCAAAGTGAAGCGGGCCGCCATGGGGGCGATCGGCATGCTGGCCGACGAGAGCAGCCGTCCGCTACTCACTCGCTTCCTCGAAGACAAAGACGACGGACTCCGCTCTGGGGCCGCAGAAGGCTTCGGCCGGCTGCGCCAGGAAGCCGATACCGCGCTGCTGGAGAAGAGCTTCACGGGCGAGCGCAAAACGAATCCGCGCTTATCGCTGGCCTTTGCCCTGGTGCTGCACGGCAAGATTGAGTTGAGCGAGTTCAGCCCGTTGCGCTATCTCATCAGCAATCTGAACTCGAAGCTCTATCGCGGCGTGGCGCAACCATTTCTGATTGAGGCGGCGCGCGACGTGCATGTTCTCCACGCGCTGCACCGCGCGATCGCGCAAGGCAATCGCGAGGAGCGCATCGGCTTAGCCCAAGTGCTCGCCACCAGCGGCGACGCGGCCAGTGCCGTGATCCTACAAGGCATGACCAAGGACACCGACCCTGAAGTTTCCGCCGAAGCATTGCGCTCGCTGCGTACTTTGAAAGCCCGGCTGCCGTAAAATACAAAACCGGCCCCACGAGGGAGCCGGTTTGAGATTTCCTTAAGAAAAAGGCTACTTGCCCTTTTTCTGTTTCTGCTGACCGACGCGGACCTTGAACTGCTTCGCTTGCATGTCGCTGTAAGCCTTCCAGTCGAAACGCGCAGACACTTCCGTGAGGTACTTGTCCACATCGGCATTCTTGGGCAGGACGGCCATCACCGAGGCTTCGACGCCTTCGGGGCCAGTGATTCGGTAACGCTTGAGATTCGGGATCGCCATAACTCTTTGAGTATCGCACAAATGGTTTGGTAGGGTGAAGGACGTCCATGCCATTCACCCGCATCGCCAAATTAGAGGAGCTCACCGCCGGCCAGCCGCATCCGTTCCGCCTTAACGAACCAGAGGGCGGGCAAGAGCTGGTGCTCTGCCGGGTGAAGGACGAAGTCTATGCGGTGGACAGCGTCTGCCCGCATTCCGGCGGACCCTTGGGCCAGGGAGCCCTCCATGGCCGGATGCTGGTTTGCCCCTGGCACGCTTGGGAATTCGATTGCACCACGGGGCAGCATGACCGCAATGCCGGGTGCCGCCTCAAGACCTATCCGGTCACCGTGCGCGACGGAGAAGTCCTCGTCGACTTACCCTAATGCCGGAACTACCCGAAGTCGAAACCGTCGTCCGCACGCTGCGTCCGCGCCTGACGGGCCGCACCATTGTTGCGGCCACTGTCGCGGCCACCGGATGGAGTGGGCCGCTGATCGGGCTCGTGATCGGGCAAACCATCCGCGACGTCACCCGTTATGGCAAATACATTACCCTGCACTTCGATAGCGGCATGTTACTCGTTCACTTACGCATGACGGGTAAGTTACTCTTTGACGGAGCGCGCACTCCTTATACGCGCGCCGAGTTTGTCCTCGACCAGGGCACTTTACTGTTCGACGATGTCCGGCGCTTTGGCCGGATTACCTGGGCCACGGGCTATCCCGAACAAGGGCCTGACCCTCTCGAAGTTACTTACGCCAGCTTTGCCGCGTTGTTCGCCGGACGCCGTTCGCGGCTCAAATCATTGTTACTCGATCAGAAGTTCCTGCGAGGCTTGGGCAATATCTACGTGGACGAAGCCCTGTTCCGGGCGCGTCTGCACCCCTTGTCGATCGGGGCTCTGCTGAGCCGTCCACGGCTAGCCCGGCTCTACGGTGCCATTCAGGAACTACTGGGCGAGGCGATTGCCATGGGTGGCTCTTCCGTGTCCGACTATGTCGATGGCAACGGCCAGCGCGGACGCTTTCAAGAATTTCACCGCGTATACCGGCGCACGGGCGAGCCGTGCCTGGTGTGCGGCACGCCCATCGAACGGACGTTAGTCGCGCAGCGGGGGACCCATTTTTGCCCGCGGTGCCAGCGGCCGTAAGGGTGGCTTGTTCGGGCGGCGCTCACTGTCATCGCGCGCGCCAAAGGCTTTAGGTCCGGGCACGCTTTGGGGTTTAGGCGGCGGCTCCGGCGGCAAGGGCGTGGCGGCCACGAGGGCATCGGTAGCTTCGACGGCGGCTTTCATGGCTTTCACATCGTGGACGCGGACCATATGGGCACCGTTCAGGATGGCGGCGGTGAGCATGGCGGCGGAGGCGAACTCGATCTGTTGCGCGTCGGGTTTGGCGAGGAAGGCTTTGCGGGAAGTGCAGACGAGAATGGGGCGATCCACTTGGCGAAGGACGCCCAGTTGGTTGATGACGTCGTAGTTTTGCTCGCGCCGCTTGCCGAGGCCGAGGCCGGGGTCAATGATGATGGCTTCCTTGGCGATGCCAGTTTTCATGGCGCGATGAAGGGCGGCGCCCAGGCCGATGTGGACCATAGAGATCAAGTCTTTCACCGGAGACTGAGTACCCCAGCTATCGGGGGTGCCTCGAAGATGGACCAGAATGAGACCGGCGTCGTATTTGATGATGGCCTTGGCAATGGCCGGATCCCAGGCCATACTGCTGGGGTCGGAGATGATGGCGGCCCCGTGTTCGAGAGCCTTTTCAGCCACGGCGGACTTCCAGGTGGAGATACAAAGGGGCACGCTGAGTTTGTCGCGCAGTAACTTGACCACCGGAATCAGACGGCGTAATTCTTCAGCCTCGGCGATGCGGAGAATGCCGGGCTTGAGGGTTTCGGCGGAGAGCTCAATGACATCGGCACCTTGTTGTTCGAGTAACATGGCGTGGGCGTAGGCGCGGTCAGGGTCAATAAATAGGCCGCCGGTGCCGGAGTCAGGGGCGACGTTGACGGAGCCCATGATGAGGGTGCGGTCGCCCAAGCGAAGTCCGCGCCCTTTGAGCTTCCATTCGAAATTTTTGCGTGGGTACATGTGGTTTATTCGTAGCGGAGGCAGACGATCGGGTCAAGATTGGCGGCGCGGTTCGCCGGATAGAATCCGAAGAAGAGGCCCACACTCACTGAGATCAATACACCGAGCGCGGCCCACTCATAGGATAGCGTGGCCGGCACCGACGGAATGAAAGTTCGCACGAGAAAAGCGGCGAGCCATCCGAAGGCGATGCCCATGAGGCCGCCGCTGACGGTGAGGACGATGGCTTCCATCAGAAACTGCGCGCGGATGTCGCTGCGTCGTGCGCCGACCGCCTTGCGGAGGCCGATTTCGGCGGTGCGTTCCGTGACGGAGATGAGCATGATGTTCATGACGCCGATGCCGCCGACGAGCAGGCCAACCGAGGAGACGAGGCTGGTTAAGATAACGAGCGCGCCGGTGAGTTGATTCCACAGCGAGCTCAGGAAGTCGGGTGACGTGATTTCGAAGTCGTTGTCCTCTTTGAACGGCGTATGGCGGATGCGGCGCAAGGCGTCGGTGAGTTCGTCGAGACCGCGCGCGAGGGGCACGTCTTTGCGGATTGTCACGGCCATGGCTAGCTCCTTTGACTCGGGATACTCTTTGCGAAAACAAGTGACCGGGATGCAGGCGAATTGATCGACGCCGGGGCCGCCGAAGAAACCGGCGTCTTTGGCGAAGACTCCCACGACTTCGAATAACTTACCGTTGACGCGAATCGTCTTGCCTAAGGGATCGGACGTGGGGAAGAGCGAATCGGCGATGGCTTGGCCGATGACGACGACGGACCGGGATTGGGCCACGTCATTGGCAGTTACAAAACGGCCGAACTCTACTTCGAATAAAGGTAAGGCATCAGCATACTCCGGCTCGACGCCCCGGATAAAGACATTCTCAATCCTTTCGCCACCATAGCGGATTTCGTTTGGTTGGCCAAAGAAAGCCGCGCGGGTGCCGAAGACCGTGGCGATGTCCAGCGAAGGGCAACGCTCGCGTAACTCGCGCGAGTAAGTGTACTCAAGATAGCGCCGCTTGCGGATCTTTTCCGGGAGGCGGCCAAAGTTTTGCGGACCTAACTGAATACGCGAAACGAAGTAAGTGCGCGAACCGAGTTTCTCGACGCGTTCCTGGACGAAGCGGTTGAGTCCGCTGATGATGGCGGCGACGGAGATGACGCTCGTCACTCCGATGACGACCCCGAGGAGGGTGAGCATGGAGCGCGCTTTGCGGACGCGGAGCGAGGCGATCGCCACGCGCAAGTTTTCGAGCCAACGGGCGTGCATCATTGGTCGGCCCTCAGGGCTTCGACGGGGTCGAGGCGGGAGGCGCGGATGGCTGGGTAGAGTCCGAAGAAGATGCCGATGATGGTGCTGATTACGAGGCCTAAAACAGCCACCCAGGTGCGGACGGTGACCGGGAAGCCGGCGATGCCCCGCACGGCTTCGGCGGTGAGGAAGCCACCGAGGATACCGATGGCCCCGCCGATGAGGCACTGCAGGACGCTCTCCAGTAAGAACTGCCGGCGAATGTCTATTTGGGTAGCGCCGACCGCGCGGCGGATGCCAATTTCTTTGGTCCGCTCAGTCACACTGACTAACATGACGTTCATAATGACGATGCCACCGACAAAGGAAGAAATCGCACTGACCATAATAAAGACGGCGAAGAAAGCGCCGCTGATACTTTTCCACAAACTGATGTAACTCTCCTTGGTGCCGATGAAGAAGTCGTCGGGCATGCTGCCTTTCAATTGGCGTTGACTGCGAATGATTTGACGGGTTTCATCCATAGCGGATTCGAAGTTACTCGCTTGAACGCTTAAGGTTAGACTGGCCCGGGAGCCGCGCGTGCGTAAGTAGGTATTGAGGGGGACGATGACGAAGGTGTCGGCATCCTGCCCGAGCACGGATCCTATTTTCTCGTAAGTGCCAACGATGGTGAATTCCTGGTTGGCAACGCGGATTACTTTATTTAAGACATCGGCACCGCCGTAGAGCTGTTGACGCAAGGCGTCGCCGATCAGGCAGACATAGGCTGAGCGGTCATCTTCACTAGGGGTGAAGTAACGTCCGGTTTCGACGGTGCGGGTGTCGATTTCGGCCATGTTGGCCGTGTGGCCAATCACGTTGACGTCTTGTAACTCGATGTCGCCGGCGCGCACGCGAGTTTGCGAAGCGATGGTGGCTCCGACGGCACCGCACGCGAAACAGCGGCGGGTGAGGGCCACGTAGTCGGCAAATTCCAACCGCTTGTACTTCATGGATTTCAGGATGATCTCGAAGTCAGTGGCGGCGAAGGGGGTTTTGGCGACTTGAAAGACATTGGTGCCGAGGTTGGCGATCTTATTTTCGACATAATCGTTGGCACCTTGGATGAGCGTCATGACGGTGATGATGGTGGCGACGCCCATGGTGAGCCCCAGAATGGTGAGGGCGGCACGCAGCCGGTGCGCACGCAGGGCGGCGGCGCTTTGGGCGAGATTGTCCGGCCAGGAGAGCACGTTCTCTAGTTTAGAGGGCTGGGTGGCCATCGGTTTGTGCAGCGGGTTCTGGGGCAATTTGTGCAGCGGGGAGGTATGCGGTGACCGGAGAAAACGCGTTTGATCGAATTCGGCAAGTACGCCAGAAGGCAGCGGAAAGAGCGAGGCGAGGGAGAACCAGAGACATTTACGTTCCTCGGGTCGGGTTTACGCACCAATGTGGCGTAAGCCGGACCGGCGGTTACTTTGCACTGAAACGGACCACCGTGCGGAAGCGGATGGAGGCGAAGCTTCAGGAAGTGAAGCAGAACCTGCGTCGGCGGATGCATGAAGCCGTGGAGGTGACGGGCCGTTGGTTGGGGCAAGTGTTGAACGGCTACTACCAATACCATGCGATTCCCGGCAATATGGCGGCTTTGAAACGCTTTCGGGAGCGGATCCAACAGCACTGGCGGCGGACTCTACGCCGCCGGAGTCAGCGGAGAAGGCTTCATGAATCGTGGCTGGCGCGATTGTTCAAGCGCTGGTTGCCCAACCCACGGATCCTGCATCCTTATCCGAGCGTCCGCTTTGACGCCAGATATCCAAGGTAGGAGCCGCATGCGGTAATGCCGCTCGTACGGATCTGTGCGGGGGGCGCTCAGCGATGAGCGTCCCTACCGCGACCGCCATGTCTCTGATAGCGATGTCTCTGATAGCGAGTTGCACAAGATCGCCGTCAGGTGTATGCTTTCTCAAAGGCCCGATCACACGTTTCCGGCAACCGTGCTCATCAATGAAGCCTCCATGCGCATGGTGCGGCGCGAAGACGCCAACTACAAAGACCGCACGCACGTTTTTGCGCTGGCCGCCAAAATTATGCGCGGCATCCTGGTGGACTGCGCGCGCCCGTACCTCGCAGAAACGTGGCAGCGGACAGAAAGTGCCCCTCAGCCAGACCTGGATATCTTTGGCAAAGGGGCCGACGAGTTCATGGCGTTACACGAAGCAATGGAAAAGCTGAAGGATTTCGACGAGCGCAAGGCGTCTGTACGCGAGTTGCACTACTTCGGCGGTCTTACATTCGATGAGATCGCGGAGACGCTGGGCATCTCAGCTCTCTCAGCTCCCACCACAAAGAGAAACACGGCGTTTGGGATGGCTTGGCTGAAACGCTCGCTTTCAGGCGTTGCGGAGGCCACTTGATGACCGCGGATCAGCGCAGGCTTGTCAGCGAACTTTTCGACGAATTGGTGGAAGTGCCACCGGAGGGACTGCCTGCGGCGCTAGGCCGGATTGATGATGCCCAAGTGCGCGCCGAGGTCGCGTCGCTGCTCCAACACGTCGGTGGCGGTGGCACACAACAATTGGATGAGACCGTAGCGGGGGTGGTTCGCGATGCGGCTTCCTCTGGAGCGTTTGAGGGGCACACGGTTGGACCCGGTAGCCGTTTTGGACCCTATCGGATCGAACGGAAGCTCGGCCAGGGCGGCATGGGTGAGGTCTACGCGGCCGTACGCGAAGACGATTTTCAGAAGCGCGTGGCGCTTAAAATCGTCCGTTATGGGCTTGATTCGGCCTTCGCCAAACAGCGCTTTGAACACGAACGGCAGTTGCTGGCGGGCCTCGAGCATGCCTATATTGCGAGGCTCCTCGATGGTGGCGCAGCGGAGGGCGTGCCGTATCTGGTCCTTGAGTATGTAGAAGGCCAGACGATCGACGCGTATTGCGAGGGCCGCCCGGTCGAAGAAAACCTGCGGCTGTTTTTGAAAGTCTGCGAGGCGGTCGATTATGCGCACCGCAACCTCATTATCCATCGCGATCTTAAGCCCGCCAACATCATGGTGACAACTGGTGGAGATCCCAAGCTGCTCGATTTCGGCATCGCCAAGCTCGCCGATGATGGATTGGGTGTGACACGCACCATGCATCAGGCGATGACGCCGCAATACGCAAGCCCGGAACAGATCCGCAACGAGCACATCACGGTTGCATCCGACGTCTACTCGCTGGGCCTGGTTTTGTATGAACTGCTCGCCGGACGCAAGCCGTATAGCCTAACAGGCAATATCAGCGCTCTTGAGATGCACCGGATGGTGTGTGAAGTGGATCCGCCCCGGCCGCACGTCTCCGGCGACCTGGACAATATTGTGCTGATGGCGTTGCGTAAAGATCCGGCGCGGCGCTATCGTTCGGCGCGAGAGCTCGCCGACGACATCGAGCGGTCTTTGACAGACCGGCCCGTGCTGGCGCGCCCGGATACATTCCAATACCGCGCGGGCAAATTCATACGGCGAAATCGGCTGGCACTGGCCGCGGCGGCTGTCCTGATGATCGCGATTACGGCGGGAGTCGCCGAGTCACTGTATCAGGCGAATCTCGCGCGCCAGCGGTTCGATCAGGTCCGCAAACTGGCGCGGACCTTCGTCTTTGAAATCCATGATGAGATTGCCAAGGTGGATGGAACCACGGCCGCGAGGCAGTTGGTGGTTAAGACAGCGGTTGAATATCTCGATCAATTGAGCAAAAGCGCGGGCGGCGATGCGGGGTTGCGCGAAGAGCTGGCCAACGCGTATGTGAAGGTTGCCAACGCACAGGGCTATCCGGGCGAGCCCAATCTGGGCAAGGCAAAAGACGCGCTGGTGAACTACGCCAAGGCGGAACCGCTGTTCGTGGCGATGGCCGCGGACGATCCATCGAAGCTGATGTCTCTTGTACGTTTTCGCATCCGTCATGGCATGTTGAAAGCGCTGACAGGGGACGTCTCGGGTGCCGATGCGCACTACGTCGAGACCAAACGAATACTGGAACCGCTGGTGAGCGCCCCTGATGCCGCGTTCGCGGCGCAGTACGAATACACCCGGCTGTTGGCATACCAGGCGAATTTACTCAACGACTCCAAAGGGGATGCGGTGTCAGGCGCGGCGTTGCTTGAAAAAGCCAATGAAATGGCGGACATTCTTCTGACGCGTGAACGCACCCTCGATACCTTGAAGCTGGCGCAAGTTGTGCTGGGAAGGCGAGCTGCAATTGCCGAGATCGGACAGTTGAAGGCCTCGTTGTCCTTTATTGAAAGGGAACGGGGGATTCTGGCGGAGTTGCTGCAGTTGGAACCGGGCAATCCCGTGTTTCGAAGGCAGCGTGCCCTCAACCAGCAGACGCTGTCTGTTGCCTGGTACGACGATTTCAATCCAAGCATGGAAAATCCGAAACAGTCGGCGGTGGCAGCCCAGCGATACCTCGAACTCGCCCAGGAAACAGCCACCGCGGATCCCAGGAATACGGCCGCGCAGTTCAGCCTGGCCATCGCCAAGTCGCGTCTGGCGGCGGCTCTGCGCTTTGAGAATGCCACGGAGGCAGAAGCCTTGGCGAAGCAGGCGGTTGAAGCAATCGAATCATTTGAAACAGCAAATTCAAGCTACTTGAATCAATCGCGAATTCCGCGTCTGCGGCGGATCCATGCCGAGACTCTGATTGCCAAGGGCGATACGCGGGCCGCGGTGGCCGTGGCCGATCGCGGGGTGACGGAAAGCCGTGCGCTGGTTGCACAGCGTCCAAAAGATGAAGGGGTTCGCTTCTATCTGTTGGCGAATCTCTACACGGCCGCGTGTGCGCGTCTGAAGACAAACGACACACTCGCCGCTCGCGAGCGGCTGCTTGAAGCCGATTACTTGCTTCAGATCCAACTTAAGGGAGTGCCCGATTCGCTGTTGCTTATGAACACGAGGTCCAAAATTTTGACCGCGCTGGCGCAGGCGGATCCGGCGAAGAACGCGGAATGGTCCGCCGCGTCGGCTGGGATTTGGAAGAGCTATTCCGGGCCGAAGAATGATTTCGTAAGCGCCCAGCTAGCCCGGATCCGCTAACAGCCTTTGGCGTGCCCAGGGAATCGGTGTCAAAACCGCTCACACCCGGGTTTCCCGCTAAATCATAGATGCCCAATGCGTTAACTGGGTTAGCAACGGGGGGGAGGCCCCGCCCGGGTCCCGCCCGGGTGCCCCTCCCCGGCCCCTCCCCGGCCCCTCCGCCCGCGCGCCAAGTCTGCATGGCGGGCGTCAAACGTGGTTTCAGGCTCCCCGGTCACCGCCGAGCGAAAATTGCCGGTCGAAAATTCACCTAATTCGCCCCGGACCGAAACCTCGATCACGGCAATGCTAAAAATCGTTACTGCCATTCCCCTCAATCACTTACCAGCCTCACTGACCTGGAAACTTAGTCCCACGGGAGTAACCTGGAATTGGGTAACTCAACTCATGCTCTCCACAACTGACTCATCAATTTCGGGCGCCCTCAACGCTGTGCAGCAGGACGTCCTCCAAGCCCTCGTCGCCGGGCAATCCATTTCCGCCGCCGCCAAAGCCGTGGGCATCCACCGGTCCACCGTCCATAACTGGACCCGGCAAAACCCCGCCTTCGCTCGCGCCCTCCTCGAAGCCCGGCATTACCGCGCCGAACGAATACTCGACGAACTGGGCGATCTCGCCGGCCTGGCAATCAACACTTTTCGACAGTTGTTGAGTGACGAGAAGGCCCCCGCTTCCGTCCGCTTGAAAGCGGCCATGGAAATCGCCAAACTCGTCGAATCGCAACGCCCCACGCTCCGCGAAACCACCCTCACCGAAGTGAAATGCGACCGTCTCGACGCGGATCTCCAGTTGCACCAAGTGGCCGCCATGTCTCCAACCGCGTCGCCTCCTCTTCCTCCCGCACGCTTCGCAAACGTGGGCCGTTACACGCCCGGCAGTTCGCTCAAACACAAACGCTGCTTTAAGAATCCTGTCACTGCCCGAGCGGCTTGAAAAACAAAATATCGAGAAACGAACCCGGCGATCTCACTCAAAACAAACCTTTGACGCTCTTGGGTTCCTCGGGTTTACTTCGCCAGCAAAAAAGCAGCCGAGTACTTCCGGGTCTC
>JANLPT010000148.1:0-33933 GCA_031367405.1 Bryobacteraceae bacterium | reverse complement strand
AGGCTTCTCACTTACTCGCTTCGATGGATCCACCATCACGGTTTAATTCCACGGTTAGTTGGGCGGGCTCGCTGGGGCGGCCTTTTTCTTGCCGGTAAAAATGTCGATGATTCCCTTCATACCGTCTTTGTTGCCCTTGATGGCGTCCGATAAACCAGGCAGTACGGACTGCATTTTCAGCTTCGCCATGGCGGCGGTATCGGGCGCAAAGCGGGGCTTTGAGAAAGTGCCGGTTACCAGGGAAGGAATGGTCATTTCGCCGTTCATCCCGGTCACCGCTGCGCTCAGATAGCCGCCGATCCGGGTGCCCCCCACCTCTTCGGCCAGTTTGCGATTCAGCAGCGTTCGTAGCTTGAGATGAAGCGATTGGTCGACGAGGTTCATCAGGCCGGCCATGGTCACGGTTGAGTTATCGAGATCGAGCTTCAGATTGTCCGTATTGGCGACGCCGCCTGACAGTTGCAGGTCGCCGGTGAGCGCCAGGAAGTTCGTAAAGTTTCCGGGCGGTATTTTAAGAAACTGGGCCAGCTTGCCGATCTCGCCCATCAGGTTCATCGAATAGAGCTTGCCCTCCGTAAATCGTAAGCCCAGGGTGCCTTCGAGCGACTTGATGATATCCTCATTTGGCTTCGGCGACACCGTAAGCTTGGCTTGCGCCGACAAGGGTCCGCCGATTAACTGCTTCAAGGAACTGACGGCTTCGAGTAACTGGCCGGAGTCGATCTTGTCTAACTTGGAGTCGAGGGTATAGACGGGCTGGGCATTGCGCTGGTCCACCAGAATCGTGCCCGTGTGCGTACCGCCGTAGACGTTGGCCGTGAGCGGGTCAAAGCGCATCTGCCCGCCGTCGAGAGAGAGGTTGGTGCGGACGTTGGTCAGCAACAGCCGGTCCATTTTGAGGGTGCCGGCCGTCAGAGTACCGTGGCCTTTGACGGTGGATGGGCTGTGCTTCGTTGTTTGCGGAGGCACCATCAACGCGCGTAGTTCGTCCACATCGAGTTTGTCGGCCGCCAGGGCGAAATCGAGGCTGCCGGCCCGGTAGGCCACGCGACCCGTAAGAGTAGTTTGTCCCACCGTCGCATCCAGGCCTTCGACGCCGGCTGAGTCGCCCTCAAAACGGAGTTTGGCCTGCCGGACGGTGACCGGCTTGGTGAGTTGCGGCGTATTGACGATGGCACCTTCCAGGGAGCCCGTGCCGCGATACTGCAAGGCACCGCCTTTGGCCAGCGAGCCGAAGACCTTCGCCTCAATGGCCGCAGTGCCGGTGGCTTTCATGCCCC
The DNA here is from genome assembly GCA_031367405.1 of Bryobacteraceae bacterium. GTDB lineage: Bacteria > Acidobacteriota > Terriglobia > Bryobacterales > Bryobacteraceae > JALHNI01. Next base: position 32,653 of record JANLPT010000148.1, on the reverse strand, counting down.
GCGCCGCCGATAGGCCGTAAGCCTGGGCGATGCCGACTAAGTCGCCGAGGCTCGACTTCGGCACGGTGACTGACGCGTCTAACTGCGGCTTCGTGCTCGCGTATTGCGCCACCGAGAAGGTGCCACTTAGCCGGGTGTTACCGGTTTGCACTTCGAAGGGCCCGGCGCGTAGTTGGTCCGGCGTCAGGTCGACCACCAAGCTGGCGGTGTGGACGGGTTGCTTCAACTCGCCACCCCGGATTTCGAGCTTCTGCGCGCGCACTTGACCGGTGAAGACCGGTGCCGCCGTGGTGCCGCCGATAGTGAGGCCAGCCCCCAGCGTGCCTTGGACGTCCATGCCCGGCGCAAAGGCCACGCCGAAGCCAGAGGCGAGTTTGGCAAGCTCTGTGATGGGTGCATCGACCGCATTCAACTTGAGTGCGAGCCGGTGAGCCTCCACCGCGCCCGATAAGTCGAGACGCAACTGGCCGAGCTTGGCACTGAGTTGCTCGATGCGGACTAAGTCACCTCGCGCATCCACCTTAAAAGCAGCTGTAACATTGCCGTGAGTTTTGGAGTGTAAGTCAACGTTGCCGGCCGCCGACCAAGACTTGGCGGTACGACTGACTTTGGCTTGCCCACTCAGCTGACCCTCGCTATTCCTGTTGCCGAAGAGCGGCCGCCCCAGCGCCGCTTCGAGCGCGGGAAGAGCGCAATCCCTGATGGCCGCTTCGCCCTCCAGATCGGAGCCGGCCAGCGTGCCATCGAAGCTGAGCGAGCCACTCTTGACGCCGGGCATACGGGCCGTGACAGTGAGGGGCGACTTACTGCCGGAGCCGTAGTTGCGTAACACGATATCGATATTCTGGTATTCGGCGCGCGGATGGCTAGGCGTGGTTAAGGCGACGCGGCCGCCGTCGATTCGCATCCCGGCCAATTTGAGCGTCGACGAGGGCTCATCCTTCGACGTTAGTGAATCGGTGTTCCAATGGCCGCTTTCATCGCGAATCAGCTCAACCAGCGGGTTGGCGATGCGTAAGGACTCGATGTTCACCTGTTGCTTGATTAAGCCGAATAGGTCGATGCGGACGGCGAGGGTTTGCGCGCGGGCGAACGGGCGCGCACTGCCAAAGGCCGGATCCTCAGCGATGACAACATCGCTGGCCTCGAGCGCTAAAGGGAAAACGGTGAGTTTCAGTTTGCCGAGTTCAACGGGCCGCCGCAAGCTCTTTTCGAGTTCACTCTTCAGCAGTGGCCGGAACCGGTCCGCATTGACGAGCCACGGCAGGGCGAATTCGGCACCCACCAGCAGAGCGGCACCCAGGCCGAGAAAAACAAACAGACGGCGCATGCCCTCATCATAGCGGTGCCGGTTGGGTTAAGGCCGCCGGAGCCGATTTTCGTACCAAACGACGTTGGCGCTCTCCTGCCCAGCCACGAGCACGTCAAGGTCGCCGTCGCCATCCATATCGACGAGGCGAATGTCGTAAGCGCCTTGATCCTCGAAAATATTGTGCTGGGTGAAGTGGCCGTGGCCGTCGTTCTCAAACCAGGCGGCAATGCGGCTATCTTTGGCGCAGGTGACGGCGTCGATGTCGCCATCGCCATCAATGTCGCCGACCGCCAGCGAATGCGGACCGGCGAGCGTCGTGTCGATAGGGTGTATTTGCCAGTTGGGCGACTCGAACCAGACTAGCCCGTAGCCGTGTCCGCGCGAGGCGAGCAGATCCGGCTTGCCGTCGCGGTTGATGTCGGCGACGTGGATGTTGGTGGCACCTTCCTGGCCGGTGGCGATGACGTGTTTCGTCCACGGATCTTTGCCATTCCGGGGCTGTTCCCACCAAGCGAACCAATTGCCGAGCTTGGCAGCGCTGGCGATGTCGGGGAGGCCATCGCCGTTCAGGTCTCCGAAGCCATGATAGTGGCTGAGCCCCGGGGCGTCTCGATTGGCAAAGACATGGCGCTCCCAACGCAAAGCGGTGCGAACATTTTTCGGAGCCTTAAACCAGGCGAGCGACTCCGGGAAGGCACCTTTCGGCTGCGCGCTATTGCCGATGACGTCGAGCTTGCCGTCGCGGTCGACATCGCCGAGGATGAGCCCGTGGATGCCATCGACGCCACCTTGGGCGGAGCTATCGATGAGGTGATAAATCCACTTATCGGTGAACGGATGCGTGGGGCGTTCGAGCCAGAAGATGAGTCCGGGGGAGTAGCGGCAGCCGATGTAGTCGAGGTCGCCGTCGCCATCGACGTCCATGACGGCGGAGTGAATCACTTGCACGCCTTCCATGAGGAGCGTGGGTTTCCAATCGGGCGCGGCGTAAAGGACGGTGCGGAACTCCTTGGTGGCCATCTCGTTGGTGATGACGTCGACCTTGCCGTCGCCGGTGAAGTCGCCGGCCACGGCGGTCCAGTTTTTGAAGCCTTGAGCGATGACGTGGCGCTTCCAGAGCGGCTTGGTTTGGTTCCAATAAATCCTGACGTTGCGGGTGGCGCGGCCGCCGGCAATCACTTCGGGAAGGCCGTCGTTGTTGAGGTCGGCGACCACCAGGTCCTCGCAGGCCATGCCGCCGGAATCAAGCATTTCGGTCTGTTTCCATTGGCCATCGGGTTGACGCTTATACAGGGCCACGCCGACGGTGGGGCGGCCCCGCCAACCGGCAACGAGTTCGTCGCTGCCATCGCCATCGAAGTCGCCCCAGCCGAGCGCGTGGCCTTCGAAGATCTGGCGCTCAATCACTTTACGGGTCCACGTTGCGGTGGGGAAAGTGGCGGGGAACTCGGGCACCGCACCCTGCGGATCCACCTTGGGGGCGGGCTCTTCATAGATGGCGATACTGTTGCCGTGATAGGGCTCGATACTCGCCAGAACGCGGCCCACATTGACGTGCCCCAACTTCACTTCGCCGGGTTGGCCATTGCCGAAGCGCTCGCGATTCCACTTTTGCCCTCCGCGGGTGAGCGCGAAGAAGCCGTCTTTGCTGCCGATGATCAGCTTGTTATCGACGCCCAGGAAGTTGTGCGTTTCATGCAGCGTTTCGTCGGCGACCTCGACGGGCCAAGCGTCTTGGCTGGGGTTCGCCGGGATGCGAAAGACGAGCACCCGCAAGGGTGCCTGGTCCCATTGCGGCGCTTTGGTGAGGCGGCCGTGCAGAGGCAGCGCGATCAGTTCGGGACGTCCATCGCCATCGACATCCACAAATCGCAAGCGATGGAGCGTGGGCTCGGCACCGATCCGGGTGGCGGGCCAAAGCCCATCGACGCCCGTGTTGCGCAGCCAATGGAGCGTGCCGCCGCTGACGGTATTGCTCGGCTCCCAGTCGCCGGCCAAGGCGATATCGAGCCGGCCATCGCCGTCAATATCGTGGATCGCCATCGCCACGTTGTCTTTGGGCGTCACCTTGTCGGCAATGACATGCTTCTGCCAAGTGGGGTTTTGATACCAAACCACTTGCGTGTTGTGGACGGCGACGATGTCGGGCAGTTTGTCGCCGTTGATGTCGGCGACTTGGATGGCGTAGATGACGCCAAAGTCCTGGTCAATTTCCTGGGTACGAAAGTTTTGCCCAGCTAGGGGTACGGTGAGTACGAAGAGTAAGAAGATCTTGAGCACGGCCTCATTATCATACGCGTTAGAATGACGGTATGGGCATCCCTACTACCGCACGCCCGGCTCTCTTCGGCGGCGACTAGTGCTACCTAGCCGTTTCGCGGAACCCCTGCATTAAGGCTGGGGGTTCGGTTGAATAAGGAGATGGCGATGTCGACTCTGACACTTCGTGCGGACTTACCGCATTTACTCACCGCGCTGCCGGGACCCAAGGCGCAAGCCATTATCGAACGCGACCAAGCCGTCATGTCGCCTTCCTACACGCGCGGCTACCCGTTGGTGGTGCAGCGTGCTGCGGGTGCCATGATTGAGGACCCCGACGGGAACCGCTTCCTCGACTTTAATGCGGGCATTGCCGTCGTCGCCACGGGCCACTGTCATCCGCGCGTGCAAAGGGCCATCCGGGAACAGGCCGAGCGCCTGATCCACATGTCCGGCACGGACTTTTATTACGAGAACATGGTGACGTTGGCCGAGAAGCTGGCGAGTTTGGTGCCCGGGGCCGCCGAGGAACGCCAACGCGTCTATTTCGGTAATTCCGGTGCCGAGGCCGTGGAGGCAGCGCTGAAACTGGCGCGCTATCACACGGGCCGCGACAAGTTTATTGCCTTTTTCGGAGCGTTTCATGGCCGCACGATGGGTGCCCTATCGGCCACCGGCAGCAAGAGCATTCAGAAAAAAGGCTTTGGCCCCCTGGTGCCCGGAGTGACGCACATTCCCTATGCTTACTGCTATCGCTGCGCTTACGGTAAGCAGCCGGACACTTGCCAAGTGGAATGTCTGCAAGTGATTGAGCAGCAGTTAGTGAAAACAATTCTTCCCGCAGAAGAGTTAGCGGCCATTATCGTCGAGCCGATTCAGGGCGAAGGCGGCTACGTCGTGCCGCCGCAGAAGTTCTTTGACGAGTTGCAAGCCATTGCCAAGCGTTTGGATGTGTTATTGATCTTTGACGAAGTGCAGAGCGGGATGGGGCGCACGGGCAAGATGTGGGCGGCGAATCATTTTGGCGCGGTGCCCGACATTATGACGATCGCCAAGGGAATCGCGAGCGGCATGCCGCTTTCCGCCATGGTGGCGCGATCTAGCGTGATGCAGTGGAAGCCGGGAGCGCATGCGTCTACGTTCGGCGGTAACCCGGTGAGTATTGCCGCTTCCTTGGCGACCATCGAGTTACTCGAAGAGGAGTTAGTGGAGCATGCCGCATGGATGGGCGCGCGAATGATGGCGCGGATGCGGGAGTGGCCGGCGCGGTTCGCCAAGGTGGGTGACGTGCGCGGGCGCGGCTTGATGTTGGGCTTCGAGTTAGTGCGCGATCAGGCGACGCGAGAGCGAGCGCCCGAGGTCCGCGACCGCATTGAGTCGCTAGCGTTCGAGCGTGGTTTGCTGGTGCTGGGCGCGGGGCAGAACTCGATCCGGCTGTGTCCGCCGCTGGTGATCACCGCAGACCAAGCCGACTTTGCGCTTGACACGCTGGAAGAGTGCATTCGGTTAGCTTCGTAAGTTCGCGTTAAAGCTAACATGCAAAAAATGCACTCGCCAGCAATTTACTTACACGCGGAGCGAACCCAATCCTCCACCTAAGAGGAGCCAAACCAGCAGCACGACCAAGAAAATGCCCCCAATGCCTAAGCCGCCGCGATGGCCGTAACGGCTGTAACCAAAGGTTCCGCCGCCAAAAATCAACAATAGTAAGAGCAGTAGTATCAACATTTCAAATCTCCTTCAGTCTCCCGGACGGAGGATGATTAGCACGTTGAGGTCCACTTGCCCACTTTCTTCGAGGCAGTCGGTATCCTATCGCTCACGCTGTTTTTTCTGCAAATTCTTCCAGCGTTGATTTTCGCGCTCCTTGGCCTGCAAGTCCGTGGCGAGACCGAGTTTAGCGAGTTCACCGAGAAGCTTGAGGTAATTGGCCCAGCGGCCTTCGTCGAGGGAGCCATTGTCCAGAGCTTCGCGAATGACACAACCGGGGTCTTCCTGATGCCGGCAATCGCGAAAGCGGCAGCCTTGCGCGAGTAAGGCGGCGATATCGGCGAAGGCGATATCGAGCGCTTGGGGGTTGGTGGGTGTCCAAATCTGCAGGCCGCGCAGACCGGGGACGTCCATCAGTAGCCAGCCGAGATCGAGCTGAATGAGTTCGCGATGCGTGGTGGTGTGGCGGCCCTTCGAATCGCTCTCGCGGACCGGCGCGGTGCGGATGAGTTCGGAGCCACGCAGGCGGTTGGCAATGGTGGATTTTCCCGCGCCTGAGGAGCCAAGCAGCACGGCCGTTTCGCCAGGTTTCATATGGGCGGAAAGTAAGTCGAGTCCATTACCGGCCAGCGCATTCAGCGCGACAACGGGAGCGAGCTTTTCGCATTCACTCACGCGCGTTTGAAGGTCAGCGCAGAGGTCGCTTTTGTTCAGGACGATCACCGGGCGAGCGCCGCTTTCGGCCGTGAGGTAGAGATAACGTTCCAGCCGCCGAATGTTGTAGTCGAGGTCGAGACCCATCACCAGAAAGGCGACGTCGGCATTGGCGGCGATCACCTGCGGGCGCATTTTATCGCCCGGGTCGCGGCGAACAAAGGCCGTTTGCCGCGGAAGGATGGCTTCGATCCGCGTGCCATCGGCGGAGAGCGCCACCCAGTCGCCGGTGACGGCACGGTCCTTACCTTGACGGAGCTTCGGGCTGGGCTCCGCATCGTACTCACCGTTTTCAGTGAAGATGTTGAAGATGCCGCGGTGCACAATCCGGATGCGACCGGCGATGTGACTAGCGGCGAAGGGTGCGTAGGCGGCTTCCCAATGGGCGTTCCAGCCGAGGCCGGTTAATAGTGAGACCAAGCCGAAGGATACCACCGCCTTACCGGAAGAAGCGCACGCCCAGTTGCACCAAGCGGGATATTTTACGCGCCCGGAAATGGGTACGCCCTGTCGTCCAGCCATACGCCGAACCGGCTGTCGCTCTCCAGCGCTTTACGAGGTGTGTTGAGAACGGGGCAGGGAAAGGGCGACGGAGCGGCGGAGTGCGGAAACGCGACAAGAAAAGGTCAAGAATTGTAAAGAAGAAAAAATCGATGGCTTTAAAATAATTGCGAATGCGGTCAAAAGTCCCATCAAAACCGCATTCGCGACTTGTCCTGCCGGTTTCGTGCGGGGGCGAAGGAAGGCCGGGCGACGTAACTTAACGCCCGCCAGCGGGGTTCTATTGGAAGCATGTTGCGCCTGATGATATTTTTCGCGGCGATCGTGAGCGCCGGGGCGCAGACGCCGCAACTCGGACAGATTCGCGCCAAGGGTTTCCCCTTGCCCGGTGTGGCCGTGTCGGCGACTCTGGATTCCGAAACGGTCTCCACGACGACCGACGAGAACGGCACTTATGAGCTCGCGCTGAAGCCGGGTGCCTGGAACATATCGGTGCATATGTTCGGCTTCGCCGCAGCCACGCGCGTGGTGACGGTGCCGTCGGCGAAGACCGATTGGACGCTTGAGTTGCAGACGCGGCCCGCCGCGAATAATACGGCCCAGCAATCCACTTCCTTTGAGCTACCCAACGATTTGCCGATGGCTGCGGCACCGGCGGCGGCGGATGAGTCCGCGAACGAGGCATTTCTGGTCACCGGCAGTTTAAGCCGTGGTTTGCAGTCGGGGCAAGCTGAGGCGGGGCTTGATCCTGGGATGGGTGGCCCCCCTGGCATGGGCGGTCCGGAGGGCATGCAGGAGCGCATGGGTGGCATGATGGCTGGCGGATTTGGCGGTGGACCCGGCGGGGCCGGAGGATTTGGCGCCGGGGGCTTCGGTGGTGCTGGTGCCGGTGGCGGACCCGGGGGCGGTGGTGGGCGTGGCGGATTCGGTGGACCCGGCGGGGGCGGCCCTGGTGGAGGACGCGGCCCCGGTGGCGGCGGTGGTCCGGGTGGCGGCGGCCGGGGCGGACCTGGCGGACCAGGCCCGAGCTTCGGCAACCGTCAACGCCAGGGACGGCAGGATATTCGAGGCATGATCACCTTGTCGGCGCGAGATGCCGCGTGGAACGCGCGACCCTACTCGCTCACCGGATTGCTTTACCCCCAGCCCGACCAATCGCAGATTCGGCTGAGCGCCATGGTCGGCGGCGCTATTCCCAAGGCGAAACGAAGCCAATTTACCCTGCAGTACTCGTTAGGGCGGGGACGCTCTCCCTACAGCGGTGTCGCCACAGTGCCGGCCGCTTTAGAGCGCGCCGGTGACTTCTCCCAGTCACTCGTCCGGGGCCCGGTGACCATCTATGATCCGCAAACCGGGCTTCCTTTCCCTAACAACCGCATTCCCGAGTCGCGCATTCATCCGGTCGCGCGAGGGCTGCTGAACCTGATTCCGAATTCCAATGTCGCCTTGCCGGTACAGAACTTTCAATTCGTCACCGGAGTGCCGCAGAATTCGCAGTCGATCAGCCTGCGCGTGAATCATCCACTGACGGCGAAAGATCGGATATCGGCGAACGTCGGTGGACAATCGCGTAGTGGCGAATCGGCGCAGTTGTTTGGCTTTCTGGATGAATCTTCCGGGCACAGTTACAACGCCGATTTAAGCTGGACGCGAAATTACTCGGCCCGATTTATTCAGACGCTGCGCACGCGGATCGCCCGCAATACATCGGACTTACTGCCTTATTTCGCTAACAAACAGAACCTCGCGGCAGACTTAGGAATCCGTGGCGCGGCACAGGATCCGCTCAACTATGGTCCGCCGAATCTTAATTTCACTAACTTTGGACGGTTAGCCGATGGCAGCCCATTGCAACGGCGGGATCTGAACGCCAGTATCTCCGCCAGCTTTATCTATGTACGAGGGAAACATTCGCTTTCCTTTGGCGGCGATACGGCGCGCGTGATCTTCAACAATCGCACCGATTCCAATGCGCGGGGCACGTTTACCTTCTCCGGACTGGCCACCAGCCGATTGGATGCCAATGGCGTTCCGGTGGCAGCTTCGGGCTTCGACTTTGCCGACTTTCTGCTCGGCTTACCGCAATCGAGCTCGATCCGGTTCGGCTCACCGAGTAACTACTATCGAGCCCAGAATTACTCGCTCTTCGTACAGGACGAATGGAAGGCGACGCCGAATCTAACGGTGAATCTGGGTCTACGGTACGAGTATTACAGCCCTTGGACGGAAAAATACAATCGTCTCGCGAACTTGGACATTGCGCCCGGTATAACTGGCGTCGCGGCAGTAACGCCGGGGCAGAGCGGACCGTACAGTGGAGCCTTCTCCAAGGCGCTGATCGATGGCGACCCGAATAACCTGGCACCCCGGTTCGGCTTTGCCTGGAAGCCGGGCCGCAAGCTGCGCTCGATCGTACGCGGGTCCTATGGATGGTATTACAACGGCAACGTCTACCAGGGTTTCGCTACGCGTCTGGCATCGCAGCCGCCATTTGCGAGCACGGGCACGGTGAATACCTCGCCCGCGCGCCGTCTGACGCTCGACAATGGCTTCGCCGGAACTGCGGCCCAAAGCATCACGAATACCTTTGCGGTTGACCGTGGCTATCGCATCGGGTACGCGCAAACCTGGAGCCTGTCGATCCAGAGAGACATCAAGCGGAATTACGTAATGGAGTTGGGTTACTTAGGTACCAAAGGGACGCGGCTCGACTTACAGAGGCTGCCCAATCGAGCGGCAGCGGGTTCGCCCGTCGATTCCGAAGCGCGCCGCCTGCTGGGGAACGCGGTCGGGTTCACTTACGATACGTCGCAGGCTAACTCGATCTTCCATGCGGCCCAAGCCCGGCTGACGCGGCGTTTTGCGCGCGGCATATCTTTAAACGGGCTTTACACTTTAGGTAAGTCGATTGACAACGCCAGTTCTATTGGCGGGGGTGGTGGCGCGACCGTGGCGCAGGATGATCGTAACTGGGCCGCCGAGCGTGGCCTCTCCAGTTTTGACGTACGCCATTCACTCACGACGAGTTTTGTATTGGCTTCGCCCGTGACGGGCCGCACGGGCGGGCTTACCGTACCGGGCAAGTTAGGCGCGGTGCTGCGAGGGTGGACGTTGACTGGTGCGGTGACGTTAACCAGCGGCAGTCCGCTGACGGCGCGGGTATTGGGGAATCAATCCGATACGGCGGGAACCGGCGTGATCGGCAGTGGCCGGGCCGATGCCACCGGGCAAGCGGTCGACGCGGGTTCCGGCTACTTCAACCTGCAAGCTTTCACCTTACCGCCTGCGGGCCGCTTCGGGAACGCGGCGCGCAACACGATTCCTACTCCCACGCTCTTCACCCTGAATTCATCCTTCGGGCGATCGTTCCGCTTGAAGGAACGCCGGCAATTGGAATTTCGATTAGAATCGAATAACTTGACGAACCGGCCCACCTTCACCAACTTCGGCACGGTGGTGAACGCTTCAAACTATGGGCTGCCTTTGAATACTTCCGCCATGCGTACGATGCAGGTGCAAGTACGTTTCCGGTTCTAATTCTCATGCGTACTTACTCAACCATTTTTCTCACCGCCTGTGCGATGGCTCAACAGCCGGACGTGATTCAATTCGAAGCCTCGGCGAGCCTCGTGGTGATCAATGTAACGGTGAAGGACAAAGCGGGCAAGCCGGCAGCGGACCTAAAAAAAGCCGACTTCCGGGTATGGGAAGACGGGAAGCCGCAATCGCTGACGGTCTTTGAGTTTCAGAGCCTGTCATCGGAAAAATTGCCCTTAATCGCGGTACCGAAGTTCGACCCGAAAGCGCCGAAAGTGGACGAGCCTGAACCGGAACGGCCTAGTTTTAGTGACCGCCGGGCGTTGGCGTTATTCTTTGATTTTGCCGGCATGCCGCCAGCCGGCCAAATCCGCGCGCGCGAGGCGGCCATCAAGTTTATTTCTACTCAATTGACTGCAGCGGATCTGGTGGGGCTTTATACGTTCTCAAGTACGTTAAAGACGGTCGTCGATTTCACTGACGACCGTCCACGCCTCATTCGCGCGGTGCAGGCTTTCCGCTCAACTGACTTAGCCGATGACCCGGCTTCGAATGCCAATAGCGATGATCCTGACTCCGCCAACGCTGAGTTAGCCGCCGACGAAGCCGAGTTCAACGTCTTCAACACCGACCGCCGGCTGGGCGCGCTTGAAGACTTAGTGAATCAATTGGCCAAGATTCCCGAAAAGAAAGCCGTTATCTATTTTGCGAGCGGCGTGAGTAAGACGGGCGTGGAGAATCAGTCACAATTGCAGGCCACCGTCAATGCGGCGGTGAAGGCGAATGTCTCGTTCTATCCGATCGATACGCGCGGCTTACAGGTAACGGCGAGCCTGGATGCCAGTTCGGCCGGTCCGCGCGGTAGCAGTGTCTTTTCCGGCAAGATGCAAACCCAGGCTCGGGATCGAGCCAACGATCAGCAGGAGACTCTCCACACGCTCGCTGCCGATACCGGGGGCAAAGCATTGCTGGATTCAAACGACCTGACACTGGGGATGGTGGATGCCCAGAAGGCGGTCGAAAGTTATTACACGCTTGCTTACTACAGTGCGAATACGGCCAAGGATGGGCGCTACCGGAAGATCAAGGTGGAGTTACCGGCGCAGATGAAAGTGACGCTCGACTATCGCCCGGGTTACTATGCGGATAAAGTATGGTCAAAGTTAGATGGCGGTGAGCGGGAGAAGCAACTGGCAGACGCCTTGGCGCTTGGTAATCCGGCCACGGAATTACCATTGGCGGTAGAGTTACTGTACTTCCGGCAAGGGCGAGGCCGCCAAATGGTGCCGCTCGCGATTAAGATTCCCGGCTCGAAGATTCCGTTAGCCAAGAAGGGCTCGACGGAGCTCGACTTTATCGCCCAAGTGAAAGACGCGCGCGGCCACGTGGTGCAGAGTCTGCGGGACGGGATCAAATTAAAGCTAGGCGACAATGCCGGCCAGTTAGCTCAGAAAAGCCTGTTATACGATGCGGTACTCGCGCTCGCACCGGGCGATTACTCACTCAAAGCTCTCGTGCGCGAGAACCAGTCCGGCGCTATGGGCACCTTTGAGGCTCGTTTCCGGGTGCCGGGCGATCCGCCGGCACCGGAAGCGGTCGTGAGTAGTTTAGTGCTCGGCTCGCAACGCGAACCCTTGACAGCCGCAGTGGGGAGTGCGGGGCAGAACAAGAAAATAGCTTCCACCAATCCCCTGGTATCGAACGGCAGTAAGTTGATTCCCAGCGTAACTCACGTCTTCAAACGCTCGCAGACGTTGCACGCATTTGCCGAGGTGTATCAAGCGGGAAGTGCGGCGGCGACGCTCGCGGTATATCGGGGGAAGACGAAGATCTACGAGTCTGGCCCGTTAAGGGCGGTGGCGGTGCCGAATCGCGAGGGCGTGATGGCTGTTAATGGCGATCTACCTTTGCGTGGCGTGCCGCCGGGCGAGTATACTTGCCAACTAAACGTGGTGGATGCCGTGGGCGGGCGATTCGCTTTCCGCCGGACCCCGATGGTGGTCACGCAGTAACTTTAAGCATCAACTTGCGGACGCCTCGAAGCGAACCAGAAATAGACCGTCAGCGCCAGCGCCATGACGGCGACCGCGCTGAGTAAGTGCCACTTATAGGCGAAGATTCTCGTCATCGAGTTGGCGCCTAACTCCGCCCCCAGCCAAGCCAGCACCGAGTAACGGACGAAGCGAGCCGCGAACACCACGCCGGCGATGGTCATCGGCCGGACGCCGAGCGCCCCGGCGCAGAAAACAGGCACTTTCATTGGCAAAGGCACCACGGAAATGGCCGGCACAAAGACAGTCACCAAGCCATAGCGTAAGTACCATTGGCGGAAACGCGCGCCACGGCCCGAGGACGTGTGTCGATCCAGCAAGGCCTCGCCACCCTTACGCGCCAAACGGTAAAGGATCATCGTTCCGATCACCGAACCGACGATGGCCAAGGCGGCGAACAGGGGGGCGCGGGAGGGATTCGACGCGGCCAAGCCCACCAGTAAGGCGTCAGCGACTCCGGGAAGGGGAATACCGGAAGAGTCAATCAGGGTGAGAAGGAAAATGCCCAACGGGCCGAAGGTCACCAGGGTCTGGGCCAGATTCTGCAGAAATAATTTCATTCAGTTTTGTACTTCTTAGCTCGCTCTTCGCCTCGCAGCAAAGCGAGCAAGTCTTCCTCATCTATGATTGCAATTTCGAGGACTCGCGCTTTGTCGAGTTTCGAACCAGCCTCTTCGCCAGCCACGACATAGCTCGTCTTCTTCGACACCGAGCCGGTGACTTTGCCCCCGGACTCTTCAATGCGCTCCTTAGCCTCTTCACGAGAAAGCGTGGGCAGCGTGCCCGTGAGCACGAAAGTAAGTCCGTCGAACGGAGCGCGTTCGCGCACCTTTACCGTGTGGGTCCATGTCAGCCCGGCCTCTCGCAAACGCCGCACGAGTTCCTCGTTTTGGGGGACGCGGAAAAAAAAGTAGATACTCTTGGCCACCTTAGGGCCCACTTCATCTGCCTGCTGTAACACGTCTTCTGAGGCGGCGGCTAACGAATCCACCGAACCAAACGTTTCGGCGAGAATTTGCGCGGTCCGTTCGCCCACAAAGGGAATGCCAAGGCCATTGAGTAGGCGGGGCAGCGGCTTCTGCTTGGATCTGGAAATATTCTCGAGCACTTTGCGGGCGGACTTTTCTCCCATACGTTCGAGGGTGAGTAACTGCTCTAAGTGGAGCGTGTAAAAGTCAGCAATTGAGAGCACATATTTACGCTCTACTAATTGGTCGACTAACGCTTCGCCCACACCGTCCAAATCCATCACGCTACGGCGGGCGAAGTGTAACAGGCTCTCTTTCAATCGTGCCGGACAACTGGAATTGACGCAGCGGGCCGCCACTTCGCCCTCGGCCCGCACCACGGGCCCGCCGCAAACCGGGCACTCCGTGGGCATGCGGAAGGGACGCCGGTCAGTTCCCGGCGTCTCCACGCGAACCACCTTCGGGATCACGTCGCCCGAACGTTCAACTAAGACGGTATCGCCAATCTGCAATTCCAGGCGCGCGATCTCATCTTCGTTATGTAACGTGGCTCGTGAAACAGTAACTCCGCCCACCAGCACCGGCCGCAGGTAAGCCACGGGCGTCAGCGCGCCGGTGCGCCCCACTTGCACACCGATATCTTCGACGACGGTGACCGCGGCGCGGGCCTGATACTTGATGGCGATGGCCCAACGCGGAGCTTTGGCCGTCCAACCGAGCTTCTCTTGCTGCGCGATCAGATCCACCTTGGCCACCACGCCATCGATCTCGTAAGGCAATTCGTCGCGGCGATTCTCCCAACTAGAGAAAAACTCCCACAGCTCATCGACATTGGCGCATAGCTTGCGCCGATGGTTTACCTTGAAGCCCATCGCCTGCATCGCCTCAAGGGATTCCCAATGCGACGGAAAAAGTGGCAAGCCATCACGCAGAAAAAAGTAAGGGAGAAACTCTAGTTTGCGTTTGGCGGTAACAGCGGGGTCAAGCAGGCGCAGCGAACCAGCAGCCGAATTGCGCGGATTCACATAAAGGGCCAAGCCATCGCGCTCGCGCTCGGCATTCACCTGCTCAAACGCACGACGGGTCATGATCACTTCGCCGCGCACTTCAAAAGGCTCCTGGCGCTTCACTCGCAGCGGCAGGGTGCGCATCGTGCGGGCATTCTCCGTCACGTCCTCACCCACCTGGCCATCGCCGCGCGTGATGGCCAGGATGAACTGGCCATCTTCATAACGCGCGGCCAGCGAGAGGCCGTCCAGCTTGAGTTCGGCGGTGTACTTATACTCCTGACCCTTGAGCAGTTCGCTGACGCGGCGATCGAACTCCCGCAGTTCACGCTGGTTAAGAGCATTGTCGAGACTCAGCATGGCGGAACTGTGCGCGACGGTGGCCACACCTTCGCGAGGCTTGCCGCCCACGCGCATCGTCGGCGAATCCGGCGTTACGAGCTCGGGATGCTGGGCTTCGAGCGCCTGCAACTCGCGGAACAGGCGATCATAGTCAGCGTCGGGCAGTTCCGGCTGGTCAAGGACGTAATAAAGGTGTTCGTGGCGCCTCAGCTCTTCGCGAAGAGCATCGACACGCGGACGGGCAGATAACATCGGGTACGATGACTATTGTATCGAGCTTCGGAATTCCCCCGCTTTGACATATCGTAACGGCGTTTTAATCTACAATCCTCAGGCTGGCACTTTGCGGCGGCACCCCGGCCGGCTGGCGCGCGCTTTGGCGGCGTTGCGCGGCCACGGATGGACCCTGAATGAGCGGCCGACCACGGGCCCCAATACCGCCGGCGCTTTGGCGGCGGAAGCGATCGCCAGGGGCGCGGACTTGGTGCTGGCGGCCGGCGGCGACGGCACCATCAATGAAGTGATCAGCGGCATGGTGGGCTCAAGCGTGCCTTTGGCGGCGCTTCCGGGCGGGACGGCCAACGTGCTTTGCTGCGAACTGGGGCTGCCCGGCAACATGGAGAAGGTTGCCCGCATGCTGCCCGAATTCGTGCCGCAACGCATTGCGCTGGGCCGGCATTCGTCAGAGAAAGGGGCGCGGCATTTTGCCATGATGGCCGGGGTCGGGCTGGATGCGCACATCGTGGAGCACATGAATCCGGGCTTGAAAAAGAAGTTAGGCAAGTTTGCCTATTGGATTGAAGGCTTTCGCAGCGTGCTTCGACGCCTGCCCGAATTCGCGGTTCGCGTGGATGGCCGCGAGTACCGGGCGAGCTTCGCGTTGGTGACTCGCGTGCGAAACTACGGCGGCGACCTCGAGATTGCGCGCAGTGTCAGGCTGACGTCGCCCGATTTTGAAATTGTCCTATTCTCGGGCTCCATGGCCCCGGTGTACTTGAAGTACTTCACGGGAGTAGCTCTGAATCGCCTGGAAGGAATGTCGGGGGTGGCGGTGCTGCGCGGATCCTCAGTTGAATTTCTGGGCGCCCAAATGCCGGTCTTCGCGCAACTGGATGGCGAGGCGGCGGGCGCCATTCCGGGCTTAGTGGAAATCGTGCCGGACGCGCTGACATTATTGATGCCGGCTAACTATGGATAATCTTACGCACTCGCTGCTCGGGGTGGCGCTTTCTCGCGCGGGGCTGAATTATGTAACTCCCCACGCCACGGGAATGATGCTACTCGCGGCGAATCTGCCGGACTTAGACGTCATCAGCCTGGCGGGCGGTGAGCTTACTTATCTCGACTTACATCGTGGTCTGACGCACGGCTTTGCTATGGCACCCGTGCTGGCGCTGCTGCCGGTACTCCTTTTTCGCCATGGCTTGCGGAAGCCCGTGCCCTGGCTGGGCGGCTGGCTGATTTCGCTGGCCGGCGTGCTGTCGCACCTTGGCATGGACTTTATCACTTTCTATGGCACGCGTTTGGCGGCGCCTTTCCGTAGTAACTGGTATCAATGGCCGGTGTTGTTTATCTTCGACGCTATGCTTTTCGTCATTCTGTTGTTGGCCATTGCCGGACCGGCGCTTTCAAAACTAGTGGCCGGCGAGATAGGGGCGAAGCCATCCAGCGGAAGGGGCTGGGCGATCTTCGCTTTGATTTTTGCGGTGGTCTGGATCGGGGGGCGCGGCATGGTGCACGCACGCGCGGAACAGATGCTGGAGTCGCGCGCGCAGCAAGGCGCGGCGGCGCGGCGGGTGATGGCGCTGCCCACGGCGTTTAGCCCTTTTAAGTGGCGCGGGCTAGTGGAGACCGATGGCTTTTTTTCCGTCCACGAGATGAACGTGCTCTTCGATTTTGACCCGGAGCAAGGCCTTCTATTGCGCAAGCCGCAGCAGGCGGAGGCCGTCCAGGCGGCGAAGCGATCGCCCGTGCTGACGCGCTTTCTCGCCTTCGCGCAATGGCCGGTGTGGCGGATTGTGCCCATGGACGAACCGCCCGGCGCGAAACGGGTGCAAGTGTACGATTTGCGCTTTAGCGATGATGGCTCGGCGTTCAAAGCCGTGGTGGAAGTGGACGCCTCGGGGCGCATCCTCAGCGAAACGTTTCGCCTTCGCCCATAACCCGTGTGATCATGGAAGGCATGCCGCAAAACTATGCCAACCACGCTAAGCGCGTGCCCGTGTTTCTCGGGATGCTCATCGTCCTGCTTCTCACCTTCATTGGAGCCTGGGTCAACATGTACCAAAGTTGGGGCGACCACCAAAGGATGTATAGCGCGTCGCTGGTGCTGATGTTGAGCGGATGCGCGCTGGTGGGCGGTGTCTATAGCCGCACCTTCGCGCTCAAAGCGCAGGACCGGGCGATTCGCGCCGAGGAAAATCTGCGGCATTTTGCCATCACCGGCAAGTTGCTCGACAGCCGGCTGGAAACTCTTCAGGTGGTGGCCTTGCGCTTCGCCTCCGACGAAGAGTTTGTGGAACTGGCGCGTAAGTCGGCCGAGCAGGGGACGGCTCCGAAAGACATTAAACAGGCCATCCGCAATTGGCGCGCCGACAACTATCGCGCTTAGTGCTAGCGCTTACGGGCAATCAACAGCGTCAGGTCATCCTGCATTTCGGGAGTGCCGGTCCACTTTTGCACGGCGTCCACCACCGATTGCATAATCTGTTCATCGCTACAATGAAGCTGCTGCCGCACTAACTCAATCAGCCGCTCCTCGCCGAACATTTCTTCGTATTCATTCTCCGGCTCAGAAACGCCATCCGTAAAGGCGATCAGAAAGTCATCTTTCTGTAACTGCAACCGGCTCGCCCCGTAAGTTACTTTGGCAAAAGCGCCCACTACCGTTCCATCCACCGATAATGATTCCACCTGCGCGCCGCGAATCAGGAGCGGTGGCAAATGGCCGGCGTTGGTATATTCCAACATGCCGTCCGCTTCGTCGTAGATCGCCAGGAACAATGTCGCGTACTTCTCGGGCGACGACGTGGCGTACACCTGCTCGTTCATCAGCGTCACCAACCGCGCCGTGGACCAGCAATAATCCGGCTCCACTTTCGCGCGATCCATGCATTCGCGAATCAACGCGCGAAACGACGACTGAATGGTGGCCATCAGCAAAGCCGCCGAGATACCCTTGCCGGCCACGTCGCCCAGTAACACGGCAACTTTGCCGGGCGCGAGCATCTGGTAGTCATAGAAGTCGCCCGAGACCGTGCGCGCCGGATGGCAAAGCGCGCGCAAGGTCAAGGTGTCCATGTGGGGCACTTGACGCGGGAAGAGCTCGCGCTGAACTTCGCTGGCAATCTCGAGGTCGGCTTGCAGGCGTTCCTTCTCTTTCGCGACTTTCAGCAGGCGCTCGAGATTTTCCGTCATGCGATTGAAGCTGAGGCTGAGGCTGGCGATCTGGTCGCGGCCCACGGCGCGGATGCGATGGGAAAAGTCTCCCTCCATCACGCGCTCGGTACCGTCGTAGAGATCGTGTACGGCTGTCGTAATCGAACGAGTCAATGAGATGCCGATGATTAACGCGATCAACTCAACGATCAGGAACAACACGCCGATCGCTTTGAGGATGATGGTGGCCAGATCGCCTTCTACTTCCTGCGCGTAGAGCTGCCGCAAAACGGCCGAGACGCGCGAAAAGATCAGGAACGACGCGCCTTTGGCCGACGCCGGCTCGTTCCAGTTGGCGTAGTGGGTTGGCGCGATGGTGATGAGGTAGAAGAGTTCGTCCAACGAGTTAGCGGCGGGCGGAAGCTGTTTGGGCGCGAGTACTTCGCGAGGGTCGCGCTCCGCGTGGCGCGTCGAGCGGACCTTCACCTGCGGATTCAGTTTCCCGTCCGGCTCCAGCGAGAGCGACGTCGTCAAAGCGACGCTCCCCAAGCCCTGCACCAAGCCGTTTAAAGATTCGTCGGAAAGCGGATAGCTCGCCGTGATGCTGGCGTCGCCCTGCGTCATCCGGGCCCATAAGTAAAAGCCACCTTCGCGCGCCACCACGCCCGAAGCATCGCGCCAAGCGTCCGGCGGCGCACTTACTTTGCTGCCCTCGGGAAAACGCAACTCCGTTCCGCCCGCCCGGTAATGAACCACGAAACCGTCGCGATTCTGCGCGTAGAAGTTACCGATGCGGGCGACAGCGGCGGGCCGCGCCACCGGCGGAAGCTTGAGGACGGGCTCGATGCTGGTGCGTAACTGCGCCACTTGCCGGTCGAGTTCCCGGTTCACCATATAGGCGGCCATCTTACCGGCCAGTATGTAAGTGACCGCACCGCCCATCAGTAACATCAGCACGATGGGCACAAAAGCCATGAATATGTAAGCGACGGCCAGCCGGTTACGCAGCCGCCAAATCACTTTACGCAGGCCTACCCGCAGTAACTTATACAGCACTGCGGCACCGCTGATCATCACCAGGATCGTGGTCAGGTCAGTGAGCAGAACAGGGGCGCTGAGCGCACGCGCGATGCCTGCGGAAATGATGGCCAAGACAAAGAACTGCCCCGGCCAACCCAAAGCCGCCCAGACGTTAGGGGACGCGCTGGCAGGGGGGCGCAAAGCATGGTTCATGGCCGAATGATCCCCTCCCCTACGGACGTGCGCAACAGTACATCTTCATGGGCCATGCCAACTAGTTACGCGTATTAGAAATGGCCGGCGTCTTTTCCTCGGCTTTAGGTAACGCGCAATCGGGAGTTAGATACCACTCGGTCAAACGATCCTGAATAATCTTAACCGCCGTGGCCGGATCGTCGGCCCATTCGAACAGTTCGAGGTCTGCGGCACCGATCATTCCGAAATCCACCAGCGCGTCGAAATTAATCACTTTCTTCCAAAACTCTGAGCCGTAAAGGATGATGAGCATCTTCTTATCGAGTTTTTTGGTTTGCAGAAGCGTCAGTATCTCAGAAAGTTCATCCAGCGTGCCAAAGCCGCCGGGAAACACCACCAGCGTCTTCGCCAGATACGCGAACCAGAACTTACGCATAAAGAAGTAATGAAACTCGAACGTCAGTTCGCGGCTGATGTAGGGGTTGGGTTCCTGCTCGAAGGGCAGGGCGATGTTGAAGCCGATTGTTTTGCCGCCGGCATCCATGGCACCGCGATTGGCCGCTTCCATGATGCCCGGTCCACCGCCCGTGGTGACGACGAAGCGGCGCGTGGAGTCCGGCAAACCATCCGACCACTTGGTCACCAGGCGAGCGAGCTCCCGGGCCTCGTGATAGTAACGCGCCATGGGGCCCGTCTCCTGGATGCGCGCCGAGCCAAAAAAGACGATAGTGTCGTGAATCCGCTGCTTGCTTAGCACGCTGAGGGGCTGCAAATACTCCGACAGAATACGCACAGATCGCGCTTCGGAACGGTCAAGAAAGCTGGGGTCTTTGTAAGATAAGGGCGGACGGTAACCGGGTTCGCTCATGCTTCATCCTTTGGCTCAAGAGAGGGATTCTCCAACTGAGCAATGCGGTTTTCCAATTGTCGCACCAGCCGCACCAGTTCACCCAGTTTAGGAAAGGCCATTGCAGACCGCCGCCATTCGCGAAAATCGAAGGCGGGCGAACCGGAAATGATGCGGCCTGGTTCGACATCGTGCCCGACGCCGCTCTGCGCATAGACCACGGCGTTATCGTGGATCGTCAGGTGACCGGAGACGCCCACCTGCCCCGCCAGCAGGACGCTTTTCCCCAAAATCGTGCTGCCCGCCAGTCCCACTTGCGCGCAGATGATATTGTCCTCGCCCACCACGCAAGCGTGGCCCACTTGCACTAAGGAATCGATCTTGGCACCACGCTTGACGCGCGATTCGCCCACCGTCGCCCGGTCAATCGACGTCAACGATTGCACCTCGACATCGTCTTCCAGCACCGTGACGCCGCTTTGCACAATCTTGTGATGACGGCCGTTCGCGTCCTTCGCAAAGCCGAAGCCATCGCCGCCGATCACGACGCCGTTCTGCAGCGTGACGCGATGGCCGATGACGCAGAATTCGCGGACCACGGCATGCGAGTGGGCGAGGAAATCGTCACCAATTTGCGCACCCTGGTAAATGGTGACGTGCGGATGAATGACGGCCCGGCACCCCAGGCGCACTCCTTCGCCCACCACGGCGAAGGGCCCGATGGCCGCGCCTGCACCCACTTCAGCCGACGCGGCGACCGAAGCCAGCGGGTGAACGCCCGGCGCGGGACGGGGCGCTTGATAAAAGAGGGCCAGCGCGCGGGCGAAATCAAGGTACGGGTTCTTCGACACCAGCGTCGGCAGGCCTTCGATGGGGTTGGCCGCGATAATCGCCGCCGCCTGCGTGCTTTTCACCTTCGGTGCGTATTTTGGATTGGAGAGAAAGGTAAGTTGCCCGGGTCCGGCATGCTCCAGTCCGGCCACGCCAGAAATCGCCAAGCCGCCAACGGGGCCGCCATGAATAGTGACGCCCAGGGCCGCCGCGATTTCGTTCAGTGTCATGCTCTATTATTCTCAGCGAATCCCAGTGCATCTCAGGGCGAGGGGACTTCCGCCGAATCGAGGTAGCCAAGCCGGCACGCTTTGAAGCGCATCTTTTCGCCGGCCGGCAGAGGTTTGGTGTAGAGTTGCCAACGCGATCCGTCCAGCTTGTAAGCCAGCGAAGCGCCCGGCGTGCTGCAACGCGCCGAAACTAACCCACCCGCTACCGTCCCACCTGTCACTGTCAACGTGGGCGTGGCAGTCGTCGCCCACTTGCCCCCCGGACGCATACGCTCCAACAACTTTTCTTCCGGCAGCAGCGCGAGATCACCGGTCTCTTTCATGAATTGTTGATGCACCGAACGCAGACGCCGCAGTTCCCCCGCATAACGAGGGTCGCCCGCCAAATCGTTCACCTCGTGCGGATCGTTGGTGGAATCGAAAAGCTCCTCCACCGGCTTCTCAGGCCGGAAGAAGAGCTTTTGCGCGCCTTGCAGCTTCCCCTCCTTGTGCAACTGCCGCATCTCGTGCAGCATGGGCATCTCATCCATATAGGCGATGTATTGGGCATAAGGCTTGCCCGGCTGATAGTTGCGAATATAGCGGAAGCGCTTATCGCGCACAGAGCGGATGATGTCGTATGTTTCATCCATGCGGTCACGAGCCATGAAGACGTAGTCGCGAGCCGGCGCGGCCTGAGGGCCGAGGAAAGCGCGCCCCTGCATGTGGCGCGGCGGAACCAGACCGGCCATCGATAACATGGTGGGGCCAAGGTCCATCAGGCTCACCAGGCGATCGGTGACTGAACCGGGGGCGAGTAAGCCGGGCCCACGGATGATGAGCGGCACGCGGGTTCCGGAGTCATAAACCCAACGCTTGGCGCGGGTGAGTCCGCGGCCATGATCGCCCCAGAAGAGGACGAGTGTCGAATCGGCCAAGCCATCGTCGTCGAGTTGCTTGAGCATGTCGCCCACCATGTAGTCCATGGCGGTGACGTTGTCGTAGAGCCGGGCCCAATCCTTACGGACGATCGGCGTGTCGGGATAGTACGGCGGCAAGGTGGCCTTGGCAGGGTCATGCAACTGGTCAGCCGTCAGCCGGGCCACGTTCTTCCGGTAAGCGTTTTCCGTAACGCGCACTTGGCTCTCGTGGCTCACGAGCAGGTTAAAGACGGCGAAGAAAGGCATCCCCGCCGGACGATTCCGCCAGTGGGCCTTGTTGCCCAATTCATCCCAGGCCGTGATGGGCGGGGCAAAGTTATAGTCGGTCTTTGCGTTGTTGGTGCAGTAATAGCCCGCTGCTCGCAGGTATTCCGTAAAGCAGTGTACCTCGGGCGGCGGCACGCCCTCGCTGCGCATATGCTGGGTGCCGATGGTGGCGGGATACATAGCCGTAATGATGGAGGATCGGCTGGGCGCGCAGACACCATAGGTAGAGAAGGCGTGGGTGTAGCGAAGGCCTTGCGTCGCGAACCGGTCAATGTTCGGGGTACGGGCATAGGCGTCGCCATAGCAGCCGAGGTCAGGGCTGGTGTCTTCGCAACTCACCCACAGAATATTCCACGGCTTTCCGGAAGGCGACTTCTGGGCAAACAAAGGAGCGGCGGTGGCGAGCAACTGGCGGCGGGTCATCGGACCTTATTTTACGTCACCCACGAGTACTAGCGGCCATGGAGCGCAAAAACTACGAATAGGACTACGCTTCGGTACCACCCAGTACCCCATCCGATTCAGGCCCAGATTGAATCGAATTGCCTATTCGCGCCACGCGACCGAAACGGCAAGATCAATACATGAAACGCGCTCAGTTATTCACCTTAGCCGGCCTGATGATTTTCTCCAGCGGCTATGCCTCGGCTACGACGATTAATTTTCAAGGCCTCGACGCCGCCCGCTCAGCGACAGTCTGGATGGACTTCACCTATCTGGCCGGCGACCTGATGCTGAACGGCAATACGGCCACGGTGCAGACCAAGGCGACCGAGCAAATCGGCATTGGCGTCCTGAACGTCAGCTTCGACGGCAGCCTCCAGTTACAGGATGCTTTCTGCGTCGATCGCTTCCGCTATATCTCCAATGGCAACTACACGGTTGACCTGTTGGCACCGAGTTCCGCCACCAATGGCAATCGGGCCGCTTGGCTGCTGCACGATATCCTGCCGCAAATTAACGCCGCCGCCCCCGGCACCGCTCAACGCAATCTCGCCGCCGCCCTCCAGATGGCTATCTGGGACATTGTGCAGGATGGTGGCGATGGCTTCACCCTCGGCCGCATCCAGAAGTCCTCCGCCATGAGCCACCCCACTGATGCGGTGATCCTGAGTCTGGCGAATTCCTTCATTACCCAAAGTGCTGGACACGCCTACACGAACGCCCTGGTGCTCAGCAACGTCAACGTGAACAGCTTCACCCAACGCTTGATCGTTGACCGGCCCGGCAGCGGCGTCCCGGAACCTTCCAGCTGGGCTCTCGCGCTCAGCGGCCTCGCTTGGGCGGCCATCCGCCGGGCCAAGCGCGTCTAACCTCTCTTTGATTTTTTGTCCTTCATTCCTCTCCTGACAACTTCGGCCCAGGGTTCACGCCCTGGGCCATTTTTTTGGTTCCGTTACACTCGGATTTACCTTGGGAGATCATTCTACGAGTTTCAGATCATCGAAGAGACTGGCGGAGGGCGTCAGCCTAAAGATCAAGCACTTCAACCGGGCAATGAAGGGGCAGGAAGAGCGGGAGAAATTCGCCGATTTCAAGCTCACTAAGGCCACCGCTGACGAAGCCCGGTTCGAAACCGCAGAAGACGACGCGCGCGTCACGTTGGTCTACCAGCGCCTGCCCGGTGGTCGCCTGGAAGTTGACTTCCACAAGGTAATCAAGTCGACGGGCCAGGAGCAGAAGATGGCGTTCCCGTTCGAGCGAGCCCTCTAGAAAAAAGGAGCGCCGGACGGGTCAGGTCCGGCGGAGGAACAAATCCTGGAGTGTTTGGTAACACTAAGGGATGCGTTTTTGCGCGGGAAATGGGGTCAAGTTAAGGCAGCCGGGCGATGTCTTCGGGGCCAAGTTCGAGCTTGTCGGCTATCAGTTGGCGGCCGGACAAGGCGTGCCGGAAGACGCCGGCATGGCTATGGTCGGCACATTTGCCCACCATATGAACGATTTCGTGGGCCATCACGCGAGCCAACGCGCGTCCAAACAGACGGTCACGGTCTTGCATTTGGCCGCCCAGCATCGCCTGCCGGATTGACCGTGCGATGTGGTCGCAAGCCACTTCGCTGAAGGGCAGAATCTTGCCATCCACGGTATGCGTCCAGGCAAACGGCCCTCGCTCGTCCATCAGCGGGGCGAAGTTCTGCATCCGGCAAGTGCCCTTCAACTTCACCAGCACAATGTCGTTAAACGTTTCATCCGGCTTCATATCCTGGCGCAGGCGAACGGCAATGTTCAGGTTGGTGGGTTTAAAAACCTTCGACAGCTCTTTGCGCATCTCGTCGAGGGCGCGCTGCGAGTGCTTTTGTTCAATATCGAGCAGGACCGTCAGGTCCAGCGCGTGGGCGGGAATGGTGGTTAGGCCAGCAAGCAACAACAGGGTACGCATAAATGATCTCAACATAGAGATTTTTCTTATCAGCCTCATCACGGGAAAGCTGCTACCGGGATTATATTCGTGCCGTTGGTTAGCGTAATCTTTACTTCTACGTCATTTTTCACGAGCGACTACACTAACAGTTTCAGATGTCTGAACCATCCACGCCGCTGATGCGGCAATATCATGCCCTCAAACAGCAGGTACCTCGCGCCTTATTGATGTTCCGTTTGGGCGACTTTTACGAGCTGTTTTTTGAGGATGCGGTGGTTGCCGCGCGCGAGCTTGAAATCACGCTAACGGCTCGAAACAAAGAGAAAGGCGAGCCGGTTCCGATGTGCGGCGTGCCGTATCACTCGGCCGACGGCTACATCGCGCGCCTCATCCAAAAAGGCCATCGGGTGGCGGTGTGCGAACAGATGGAAGAGGCCAGTGCCGGTAAGAAACTGGTGCGCCGCGAGATTACGCGGATCGTCACCCCTGGCACGGCGACCGAAGCGAATCTTTTACGGTCTCACGAGAATAATTTTCTTGCGGCAATAAGCCCTTCCGGCGGGCGGAGCGGATTGGCCTTCGTTGACGTCTCAACGGGCGAGTTCCGCGTCACCGAAGTGGACGATTCGGAGACGGCAGGCACGCTGGAAACGCTGGGCGTACGTGAGGTTTTGGTGGCTCCCGGAGCTAGCGCGATGCCCGGCGTCCGCACCGAACTGGACGCTTGGACCTTCAGCAGCGACTACGGCGAACGTCTGCTGAAGGAGCATTTCCAGCTTCTGTCACTCGATGGTTGCGGCTTCGGCGACCGGCCGCTGGCGATCGGGGCGGCCGGCGCGGTGCTCCATTATCTGCGCGATACGCAAAGGGCGGCGCTGGAGCACTTGGAGCGTCCGGTTTGGTTTGAGCGTAGCGATTCGATGATTCTGGACAGCGTCACCGTCCGCAACCTGGAACTGCTTGACCCGATGTTTGCCGGCGAGAGCCGCGAGTCCACCTTGGTGGATGTGCTGGATGAGACGCGCACGGGGATGGGCGGCCGTTTGTTGCGGCGGCGTTTGCTGCAGCCCGCCATCCGCGAAAACGAAATCGTCGAACGGCTCGATGCGGTGGAGGCTTTGGCCCGCGACACCATTGCGCGCGCCGGGCTGCGGGAGAGCCTCGGCCAAGTGCTCGACCTCGAACGGCTGCTGGCCAAGACGACGCTGGGCTCGGTGAATCCGCGGGAGCTTTTCGCCTTGGGTAAGTCACTGGATGTGGTGCCCGCCATCGCGCAACGGCTATCGACATTCAATGCCGCCGCCTTGGTTCGGCTGCGTGGCCGGCTTGACCCGGTGCCGGCGGCGCGCGACGCGATTCTGGCCGCGATCAATGAGCAGCCTCCCGTCAATCTGGCGGACGGCGGCACGGTTCGCGCCGGATATAACATTGACCTCGATGGGTTGCGCGACATCCAGCGCAATGGCCAGCAGTATGTCGCCGCCATTGAATCTCGCGAGCGGCAACGCACCGGAATTGCGTCCCTGAAGGTGCGTTTCAACAACGTCTTCGGCTATTACATCGAGATCTCAAAAGCCAATCAGGCACTGGCGCCCCATGACTACGAGCGGAAGCAGACGCTCGTCAACGCCGAGCGCTTCACGACGCCCGAGTTGAAAGAACTGGAAGTAAAGATTCTCGAAGCCGAAGAGCAGATTCTGAAGCTGGAGCGCGAGATCTTCGAGGGCGTGCGCCAACTTACTGCGGCCGCCGCGTTGGCGATTAAAGCGACGGCCAGCGCGGTGGCGGAAGTGGATGTTACTGCCTCGCTGGCCGAGGTGGCCGTCACGCGCCGGTACACGCGGCCACGCTTTTCCGCGAACGGCGAGTTACGCGTGACGGGCGGCCGGCATCCGGTGATCGAACGCCTGACTGAGCGCGATGCGCAGCGCTTTATCGCTAACGACGCTTATCTCGATCAAAAACAGTTTCTCGCCGTGATCACCGGGCCCAATATGGGCGGCAAATCGACTTACCTACGCCAAACAGCCCTGATCGCCATCATGGCGCAGATGGGTTCGTTTGTGCCCGCCGGCGATGCGCTCCTGCCGCTGGTAGATCGGGTATTTACGCGCATTGGTGCCGCCGATAATCTGGCTCGCGGACGCTCGACATTTATGGTGGAAATGACCGAGACGGCGCTCATCCTCAATACGGCTACGTCGCGCAGCTTAATTATTCTCGACGAAATTGGCCGCGGCACGTCCACTTACGATGGGCTCTCGCTGGCGTGGGCGATTCTCGAACACATTCACGAGCATATTCGCGCTTACACCCTCTTCGCCACGCATTATCACGAACTGACCGAGCTCGCCGGTCAGCTGACGGGCATTCGCAACTTACATGTGTCAGTGAAAGAGAGCGGCGACCAGATCATTTTTCTACGTCGTGTGGAGCCCGGTGCGGCAGACCGAAGCTATGGCATTGAAGTCGCACGCCTGGCCGCGCTGCCGGCGCGCGTGATTGAACGGGCTCGCGAAATACTGGCCATCCACGAGAGTACCGAGCAGACCGCGACCGCCGGGTTAGTGCCTCGCCCCGCCCGGCCAGGGCCCATGCAGATCCGGCTCTTCGAACCCGTCAATCACGACCTCGCCGCGCGCATCCGAAGCCTGAAACTGGATGAGTTACGCCCCATTGAAGCCCTACAATTATTGGCGGAGTTACAGAAGGAGTTAGAAGGATGTTAGTCGCAGGTATCATGTCAGGCACTTCGCTGAATGGCATCGACGTCGCCGTCGTGAAGCTATCGGGCCGGGGCTGGAAGCTGAAAGTTGAGCCCGTCGCCTTCGCGGCGAGCCCTTACCCGAAAGCGGTGCGGTCCGCGTTGCTGGCCGTTTCGAACGCCAATTGCCACACGGGCGAAATTGCGCGGCTCAACGTCTTACTCGCCGAACTCTATGCGGACGCCACGAACACGCTCTGTACCCAACACTCACTCAAATTGGACTTAGTGGGCTGCCACGGGCAAACGATCTTCCATCAAGGCCAGGCCGCCCGCTATCTGGGCCGCAAGATCGCCGCGACGCTGCAAATCGGCGATGGCTGCCATCTGGCCGAACGGCTGGGAGTGCCGGTGATTTCGGACTTCCGGCAACGCGACATGGCGGCCGGCGGCCATGGCGCGCCGCTAGCCCCTTACTTCGACTATCTACTATTCCGCCATCCTCAACGCGGACGGATCGCACTGAATCTCGGCGGCATCGGTAACCTCACGGCGATCCCCCCCGGCGCGTTGCCGGCGGACGTCATCGCCTTCGATACGGGGCCGGGCAACATGGTGATCGACCAGTTAGTCGCGCGCCACACTGCGCGCCACAATGCGGGCCGTTTACTCTATGATCGCGACGCGTTACTGGGCCGTCAGGGCCATGCGCACTTGGAGCTAGTCGACCAGTTCTTGAAAGATCGCTATTACCGGCGTCAACCGCCGAAGTCTGCGGGGCGGGAGCAGTACGGTGCTGCGTTTGTCGAGCGGCTCATGGCCACTGGACTGCCGATGCTCGACCTGATCGCGACCGCCACCGCATTGACGGCCGCTACCGTCGCCGTGCAAATCGACCGTTTCGCGCGGCCCCTGATGCCGATTGACGACTTAATCGTGGGCGGCGGCGGCGCGCGCAATCCCTTGCTGATGGCGTATCTCGAAGGCTTTTTGCCCGGGACGGTTTTCACGACCACAGCGGACTATGGCTTCGGTGCCGACGCCAAGGAGGCTATCTTTTTCGCGGTGCTGGCTTACGAGCGTTTTTACGGTCGCGTCAATAATCTGCCTGCGGCCACGGGGGCGCGCCGGCCGGTTTCGATGGGCAAACTGTCGATGGGCAAACTATCTTAACCGGCCTCAACTGAACTGTTTGGCCAGCACGCCCATCAGGATCTGATGGGCCAGCATGGGATGGGCGAAGAGATACCCTTGGCCAAAGCCGCAGCCGAGGTCGCGCATCATCGTGGCCTGATGCTCGTCTTCAATGCCTTCGGCGACCACTTCCATGCCCAGGGCGTGCGCCAAATGAATTACCGCGCGGGCAATCTCCGGGCCAATCTTCGCGTGCGGGCCGGCGCTGCCGAGGCGGGCGATGAAGGTGCGGTCGAGCTTCAGCGTGTCAAACGGAAATTGGTGCAGGTAGTTGAGCGATGCGTAGCCGGTGCCGAAATCGTCGATGCCCAGGCGAATCCCCCGGCCTTTTAAACGGAGCAGCGTGTCGTTCACTTCCTTGCGCGGATGCATTAGGGCCGATTCGGTGATTTCGAGCTTCAACTGCTGCGGGGCGATACCGGTTTCGCGGAGCGTTTCGCTCACGATTTTGTCAAGGTCGTCCAGCGAGAACTGCTTCTCCGAAACGTTGACGTGAAGCGAGAGTTTGGGCGCGCGCGGGAAGAACTGGTGGATCTGCCGCATTTGGAGGCAGGCTTCCTTCAGCACCCAGCGGCCGATTTCGACGATGAGCCCGGTCTCTTCGGCCACCCGGATCACCTCTTCGAGGCGGCAGGTGCCGAGGCCAAAGGTGGGCCAGCGTAACAGGGCTTCGAGGCCCACGATCTCGCGGTTGCCTAATTCGACGATCGGTTGGTAGGCGACGCGGAACTCATGCTCCTCAATCGCCCGCCGTAGGGCGTTTTCAAAGTGCAGGCGGTAGATCACTTGCACCCGCATCTGGTCACCGAAAATCTCCCAGCGGTCGCGCCCGTAGCTCTTGGCGCGGTGCAGGGCGGTGTCGGCGTCACGCAGCAGATCGAGGGGCGTGCGATGAGCGGCCGTATAAGTGGCGATGCCGATGCTGGCCGTGACAGAAAAAGTTTGGCCTTCGAGGTCGAACGGCAGAGTAAATTCGCGCAGCAAGCGTTCGGCAAAGCGGATCGCGTCGCTGGACGTGCGCAAGCCTTCAATCAGCACGGCGAAACGGTCGCCGCCTAGCCGGGCCAGAGTGAGGCTTTGCCCGCCCGCCACTCGCGGGTCCACCTGCCAAGCGCCTTCCTGCCGCTGGACGGCGACCGCCAGGCGTTGGGCGACAGCGGCGATCAGCAAAACACCGATGGCTTCGCCGTAACCGGTGAAATGGTCGAGATCGATCAACAGAACGCCCATGGGCCCGGCTTCGCCACAACGTGTGCTTTCGAGCACCACGGCCAGGCGATCAAGCAACTGCTGCCGCACCGGTAACCCCGTGAGCGGGTCGCGCGGGTGGCTCGTCGTGAGATCGGTGAAGGAGCCAGTCATGCGGATCGCGACACCGGCATCGTCGCGCAGGGCGCGGGCACAAGCCCGCACCATCCGTACCTGCCCATCGGCGCGGAGCAGCCGGAACTCGCGTTTGAAGTCGATGGCCTCACCCGCGCGATGGGCATCCAACGCCGCTGTAACTCCCGCCAAATCATCAGGATGCACCCGGGCGAAAAGATCGGCTGAGGAGGAGAAATCGCTATCCCGAACGAAGCCAATCAGGTCGGCCCAGCGGTCGGAAAGATAGGTCCGGTCGCTTTGAAGATCCCAGTCCCAGATGACGTCGGCCCAGCCGGCTTCGGTGTGGCCCGGGATGGTGAGCGAATCCTGCTGGTCGGCCCGGATGGCGGCGAGTTCGGCGGCGCGGCGGTCAAGTTGCGCACGGATACGTCCGAGGGCTACCGGATAGTCGATGGGGCGGGCAATATAGTCGTTCGCCCCCGCGTCGAGGGCCTCGGACAGCTTGTGCGTGCCGTCAGTCAAATAGATGACAGGCAGCAGGGCGGCAGAGTGCTTGGTGCGAATTTGCTTCAGCGTCTGCAGATCGGTGAGCGCACGGTCGAGCACGATCAGGGCAAAGCTCGTGCCGTTGAGCTGTTCGAGGACTTGCTTACCGGCACCGGCCGAACTGATCCGATAGCCCGAATTGCGCAGGCGGCTCGAGATCGAGTCCCGCGCCTCCGGCTCGGGGTCGACGACCAACAGGTGTTCGAGGGTGGCTAGCGCTTCACTCACTTAGATGTAAATCGGCAGGCAACCAAGGTGTCGATAGGGCATCCCCTTAGGTGAAAGGCGGTCTACTCTGTCGCCCGGACCTGGGCCAGCCGTTCTTCCAGCAGCGGAGAGAGTGCATCTTCCATGCTCTTCGTGATCAGTCCCGCGCCGTCCAAATCCTGGACGTGTACTTGATCCTTCAAGCGGAAACTGGTGAGCTTCATGGTGAGGAGATGGTCAATCGAAGTGATGCGCGCACCCATGATCATCTCGCCAGTGCCGAGGTCCGGGGTTGGCTCAGGGTATTCGGCGCGAACGCGCTCCCCGGCCATGATCAGGTGAATCGCACTCCGGGCCTTCGGATGGTCGGCGTCCAACAGCATGTCGACTCCAGCCACATGGCGGTAGGTGAGCCCAAACGGCCGGACCGCTTCCCGAATCCGGTCCAAATCGGTGCGGCGGATGGCAATGTCAATGTCCCGGGTGAGACGAGCCAAAATCGGGTCTACGCGGTCCACGTGGAGGAATGCGGCCATGCCACCAATCACCTCGTACGCAATGCCGGCCCTATCCAAGGCCTGATGCAGCCGCTGCATCGAAACAAGTAGCTGTTCCACAAGCTCCTCGAAAACTGTATTAACGATCGCCACGCCCTTCTAGAATAACGCCAAAAGCAAAAAGGGCCAGAGCATTGGCTCTGACCCTTTTTGCGGACGAGGGATGCCTTAGCTGCGGAACTTGCGCATACCAGCCAGAACCAACACACCGCCCACCAGGGCCAGCGTGGAGGGCTCCGGAACGCCACCATTGTTCGGAATCGCCTCAATCGTGTAGGACACCATCAGCCGTCCGGAACCAGCATCGACCGTACCAGACGGGACGCTACCGGTACCGATAACCGTGAAAGCAGCAATCGCCGCAGAGCTGGGCAGACCCACAGTCAGGGACGAAGTCCCAGAAACGATACCACCTGAGCTAGGCCCACCCGTGATAGAAACGACCATCGGACTGGGCAAATAATTGGCCGGGACCGCGAACGATACCTGGAAGGTGTTCGATCCGTTGCCACCGAAGGCGTAGTCAACCTGACCCGTCAGCGACGCCGCAATGATTTGGAAGCCGCTCGCAATGGCACCAGAGCCATTGCAGGAATAGGTTACGGTGCCGGCTCCGGCGTTATAGAAATCAGGTGTGGTGGGAGTGCAGGACGTGGTGATGATCGTCGCACTCGCGAGCGAGCAGGACGCTGCCAGAAGAGTGAAAATCGAAAGTGAACGCATATCAGAAAATCTCCGAGTTAAGAATTTGGTCGAACCGGAGACAGACTTTCCGTTTCAACTGGATCGAATTTAACATTCGCTTTTGGGAGGATCAACCCTAAGCAGTACTGGAACGTCGGCGTACTAAGGAGCTTTTCTTCATTGAGATACGGCCCGGCGAAGAACCCTGTAGCGGGAGGGGTTGGGGTGCCTCAATGTCACGATTTGCGATTGAAATGTTGAAGTTATCGACATTTTGCAGCAACTCGGACTGGGAGAACAGTCCCAGCCGGGTATGGGCTAGTCGATAGTGACGGCGTTCCACTATCGGCAGCCTTGCGAACTAGGACTAGCAGCAACATGAGCTAAAAATAAATATTGGAGAACGCAGCCGGAAGCTGAATGAGTTGATGACCTAGTCAAGCGAAAGTAGGCGAGGTCGGGGTTCGGGTACTTTTATTTGGCTGTAATTCGTTGATGATAAGACTGTTAGCCAAATCCCCGGCAGCCCAGTTGGAGCCCAATTGGGGAGCCCAATTGGTGCGAGCCCAATTGGTGCCAGGCATGATCAGGGGAAGCAGCCCAGTTGGTGCCAGCCCAGTTGCTGCCGAGCCCAGTTGGCAGCCCAGTTGGTGCAGCCCAGTTGGTGCCAGGCATGATCAGGGGAACGGACAAGCCGCAATCAGCAAAAGCAAGCGGGGGCGAGGCGGCCGGGAGGCCGTCGAATCGGGCGCAGAAATGAGCTACGGGGTTACAGAGCGCTACGGTGCAGATTTTAGCGGGCTACGGGGCAAAGAGAGCTAGGGAAAAGGACCTAGCCTGGCGGACCTCCCACGGCGATCGCCACCGGCCGCGCGAACCAGCCCGTGACCCGGTTATACGGCCCCGGACGCTGACCCGCATTCCGCCGCATCTCCTCCACCGGACCCTCCAAATACACCTTCCAAGCCGCCGCCGCCCCCACCG
>JANLPT010000373.1:0-1871 GCA_031367405.1 Bryobacteraceae bacterium | reverse complement strand
GATGCCCATCAGGCCGAGGGCGAACATTTCGCGGACCAGGCCGGGCGCGAGGCGGGATTGCTCGTCCATTTCGCGCACCAGGGGGCGGATGCGCTCGCGCGCAAACTTGCGGACGGTGGCACGGAACATCCGCTCTTCTTCGCTGAGCTGGGTTAACGGTGCGGGGGCAACGTCGGGGATGGCAGTCGGCATAGCTCCATTATGCTACCTTGCAACGTATGCGGAGCACGACTTTTCTGTGGTTGATGTCAACTCTTTGCCTGATGGCGCAGAGTTACGATTTGGTAATCTCAGGTGCCAAGATCGTCGACGGTACGGGCTCGCCGTGGTTTCACGGTGACTTGGCGGTGACGGGCGATCGGATCGTCAAGATGACACCGGCGGGGCTATTGAAGGGTGCGGCGGCGAAGCGGCGCATTGCCGCCGCCGGGCTGGTGCTCGCGCCGGGCTTCATCGACATCCAGGGGCATTCGCGCGAGTATCTGCTGAACGGCGATGGGCGCGTGATCGCCAAGGTATCGCAAGGGGTGACCACCGAGATTATGGGCGAGGGCAGTAGCAATGCACCCGCCAATGGCCGCACTTCTCCACAAACTCAGGGCAAGGTAAGGTTTGCGGGGGACCATGGCTTTGACGAATGGCTACGGGCGATGGAGGCTCATGGGGGGAGCGTGAATATGGGGTCATTTATGGGGGCGGGCACGTTGCGGCAGTACATGAAGGGGATGGCTCCGGGCCGGCTGGATGAGGCGCAGAAGAGGGAGTTACAGCGGGTGGTGCGGCTGGGAATGGAGGACGGCGCGTTCGGGATCGCGTCGGCTTTGATCTATCCGCCGGATAGTTACTCGAATACTGACGAGTTAGTGGAGATGTCGACCGCGATGGCGCCCTATGGCGGCGTGTATATCACCCATATGCGATCGGAAGCCGACCAGTTATTAGAAGCGATCGACGAAGCGATCGAGATCGGACGGCGAGCGGGGGTGGCGGTGGAGATTTATCACCTGAAGGCGGCGGGTAAGGAGAATTATGGCAAGCTGACGGCGGCCATCGCGAAGATCGAGCAGGCGCGCGCATCAGGGCTGGATGTGCAGGCGAATATGTATCCTTACACGGCTGGATCGACAGGGCTCACTTCCTGCTTTCCGGCCGACGTCGCCGCCGATGGGAAGTTATTCGCCAATTTAGACAATGTCACGATTCGTCAAAAGATCAAGGCCGATATCGTTTCAGGTAAGGTGAACTACGAGAATCTTTGTCTGCAGGCGGGGCCGGAGGGCGTGCTGGTGCTGGGTTTGAACAAGCCAGAGAACCAGAAGTACGTCGGTAAGAGGCTCAGCGAGATCGCGACGGCCATGAATAAGCATTGGGTAGAGGCGGCCATGGACTTAGTGCTCTCCGAACGTCAACGAATCGGCACGGTCTATTTCATGATGAGCGAGGAAAATGTGAGGCGGCAGTTACAGTTGCCCTGGATCAAGATTGGCACCGACGCCGGTGGGCCGGATCCGGCGACGACCACGGCACGTGTGCATCCGCGGTCTTATGGCACTTACACGCGCATTCTGGGGAAGTATGTGCGCGATGAGAAAGTGCTGACGCTGGAAGAGGCGGTGCGCAAGATGACTTCGGCGGTGGCGACGCGGCTGTCGTTGCACGATCGCGGCGTATTGCGGGAGGGCATGGCGGCGGACTTAGTGCTGTTCAATGAGTCGACGGTGGCCGAGCGGGCGACTTATGAGAGTCCGCACCAGGTGTCGGCGGGAGTGGAGCATGTGTTTGTGAATGGGGTAGAAGTGTGGGCGCAGGGGAAGCATACGGGGGCCAAGCCGGGTAAGGCGCTGCGGGGTCCGGGGTGGGTGCGGGGTACT
>JANLPT010000370.1:0-2238 GCA_031367405.1 Bryobacteraceae bacterium | reverse complement strand
GCAGGGCATCGCGCGCGTTCATGGCCAGGTTCACAATGACCTGCTGGATTTGTCCAGCGTCGGCCTTCACCGGGCGCAGACCCGGGGCGGGGACGAAGCGCACGTCCACCGCGTGGCCCATGAGATGGTGCAACATGCCCTCCATGCTGGCGATGATCTGGTTGAGATCGAGAACCGCCGGTTGGAGAAACTGCCGGCGGCCGTAGGCCAGCAGTTGCCGGGTGAGCACGGCGACACGACCGGCGGCTTTGTTGATCTCGGACGCGCTTTCCGCCATCGGACTGCCGGGCGGCAGTTCGCCCAGCAGTAATTCGCTCTGGCCCAGGATCGCCGTCAGAATGCTGTTGAACTCGTGCGCGATGCCACCAGCCAGCTTCCCCACTGTTTCCATTTTCTGGGATTGGAATAACTGCGCCTCGACCCGTTTGCGCTCGGTGATGTCAGTCACAATGCCCGTGAGGCGGATCAGTTTGCCGGCGCCATCCCGGACCTGCGAAGCGCGGAGGTAAACCCAGCGGATTTGGCCGTCGGGCCGCACGATGCGGTATTCAAGGTCCAGCTTCGGGGCCGTTTCCTTGAACGTGGCGAAGGCGCCCAGAACCCGCTCTCGATCCTCCGGCAGAATCAGGTCGGGCCACTGGTGCGGATTGGCGTAGAGGCTTTCCACAGACCGGCCCCAGATTTGTTCAAAGGCTGGACTGATGTAATGCACCTCGCGCATGTCCGGCGAACGAATCCAAAAGGCATCGGTGATGTTGTCCGCCAACTGATGAAATTTCTCATTGCTCTCCCGCAAGGCTTTCTCCGCCGCCTTGCGCGCGGTGATGTCGCGCTGGATGGCCACGAAGTGTGTCAGCTTGCCGCTCGCGTCGCGAAGGGGCGCGATCTGCCATTCGATGTCGAACGCCGTTCCGTCCTTCCGGTAATTGATGGTCTCGCCCGCGAACGCTTCCCCCCGTTCGAGTTTTTGCCGGAGCTGTTGTAACACCGCCCGGTCCGTCCGCGGCCCCTGCAACAAGCGGGGCGTTTTGCCCAGCACCTCCGCTTCCGTGTATCCCGTCATCTGCGTGAAGGCGGGATTGACGAAAAGAATGCGCGGCCCCGGGTAGGGGAATTCCGCGTCGGTAATCACGATGGATTCCTTGGACTGCTCCACGGCGGAGCTGAGCAGCCGGAGCGTCTCCTCGGCCCGCTGGCGTTCGGTGATGTCTTGAATCTGGAAGATGAAATACCGCGGCTGGCCTTGTCCGTCGCGCACCAGTGAAACGCTCAACAGGGTCGTGACCAGATGGCCGCGCCCGTGGAGGTAATGCTTCTCGATCTGAAAGAAGTGAATTTCCCCGGTAAGCATCCGCCCCACCTTCTCCAGTTCGAGTCCGAGATCCGCATGGGGGGTGATGTCCTGGAAAGTGCGGGTCAGCAACTCGGCCTCGGAGTAACCGATCAAATCGCAGAGCGCCCGGTTCACTTTCAGCCAGCGCCCATCCGGCGAAACTAGCGCCAGGCCGATGGGTGCATGTTCAAAAGCGCTGGAGAAACGTTCCTCACTTTCGCGCATCGCCTCCTCGCTCTGCTTGCGCTTGGTGATATCGCGAAAGGTCCAGATGCGCCCGTAGTGTTTCCCATCCCGGCCCTTCACCGGCGACGAGTAACGATCCAGGACCGTGCCGTCCTTCAACTCGATCTCATCATGGCTGATCTCGTCCGGATGGGCATACAAATGGACGACTCTTTCGATGAACCGCTCGGGATGTTTGGTCATGTTCATGACCCACTCGAGTTGTTTCGTGTCATCCGGGTCGATCGCGAAGGCGGTTGGAATTTTGAACAGTTCGACCACCCGCTGATTCTGCAGAATCTTTTTCCCCCGCTGATCCACGACGATGATGCCGTCGAGGGATGAGTGGGCCGTGGCCTCGAGGAACGAGGTCTGCCAGCGCAGTTCCTCCTCGGTGCGTTCCAGTCGGGCTACGGTTCGCCGCAACTCAGCTTCGAGAAGTTCACAGCGATGGGAAGCAGCCAGCCGCGTTTCTTCATCCAGCATGTGTTCTTCCATGGATGATTCCATTCACCTGTCCAGCACTTCGCGCACTTTGCGGGACAGCGTGGCGGGTGTGTACGGCTTGGGCAAAAACTGGACTCCAGCATCGAGAACGCCGTGTTGAGCGATGGTGTCATCCGTGTAGCCCGAGGTGAACAGGATCTTGATCTCGGGAAAAGTAGTCTTCAGCCACTCCG
>JANLPT010000404.1:0-9767 GCA_031367405.1 Bryobacteraceae bacterium | reverse complement strand
GATGAGGAGAGCAACTGACGCATGGCGGGAACCAAGGCGAGCATGCGGC
Organism: Bryobacteraceae bacterium; assembly: GCA_031367405.1. Lineage (GTDB taxonomy): Bacteria > Acidobacteriota > Terriglobia > Bryobacterales > Bryobacteraceae > JALHNI01. Next base: position 9,718 of record JANLPT010000404.1, on the reverse strand, counting down.
CGGATTTCGCGACGATCGGCGGATTGCTGCTCGCCGCCGTTGGCATCCTGGGCGGCTTGTTGCTCGAAGGCGGCCAGTTGAAAGACGTGGTGCAAGTGACTGCCGCTCTGATTGTCGTCGGCGGCACGCTGGGCTCGGTGATGGTGAATACGCCGCTTTCGACGCTGCTGGCCGCTGCGGGACGGATGGGCTCGGTGCTTTTTGAGACAAGGCATGATCCGAATCATCGCGTGGAGGTGCTGATCGATTTCGCCACGAAAGCGCGCAAATCGGGTATTGTCGCGCTCGAAAAGGAGGTGCAGTCTTTGGACGATCCATTTCTGAAGAAGGCGCTCGGGCTCGCCATGGATGGTGCCGACTTACAGGATATTCGCACGATGCTCGAGCTTGAGATGACGACCGTTGAAAGCCGTGGCGATCAGGAAGCGAAGGTCTTTGAGTCGGCGGGGGGCTACGCGCCCACCATCGGGATCATCGGCGCGGTGCTCGGCCTGATCCAAGTAATGAAAAATCTTTCGGACGTGAATGAAGTGGGCCATGGCATTGCGGTTTCGTTTGTGGCGACCGTATACGGCGTCGCCCTGGCCAATATCTTCCTGCTGCCGGCTGCCAACAAGATCAAGGCCCGGACACACGAGGAGGTGCGCCTGATGGAACTGACCATGGAAGGCGTTACCGGCATTGTGGAAGGCATGAATCCGAAACTTCTGCGCGTCAAGCTGGAAGCCTTCGCGCCCCCCGCCGCGTCCGCAGCGAAGAAGGCCAAGGCCTAACGAGTGGCTCGCAAAGTGAAGCATCCGGAGCACGCCAACCATGAGCGTTGGCTGGTTTCCTATGCCGATTTCATCACGCTGCTGTTTGCTTTCTTTGTCGTCATGTTCGCGACCTCACACGCCGACAAGGACAAACAGAAAGTGGTGTCGGCGGCCGTCAAAGACGCGATCAATGAAGGCTCTTTCGTCACCACCGTGGCCGGGTTTCTGGGTAAGTCGAAGGACAATCAGGATATTCATCTGCGTGAAGCCAAGCCTTATGAAGGTGCTCCTAAAGAACCGGACAAGGCCGAAAAAAAGAACCAAAAGAAAGACGCTACAGAAAAGGCACCGGACCAACCGAAACCCAATGCCGCCCAAGCGGCCGTGGTCGAGTTACTGCCGTCGTTTCAAGCTCTCACCGGGGACTTACAACAGGAAATTGCGGATGGCAAGCTCGATGTTAGCCTCGAGCCCCGGGGCTTGGTCGTGAGTATGAAGGAAGCCGCATTCTTTCCCGCGGCGAGCGACGGCATCAATCGCGAAGCCTATCCCATCATCGAGAAAGTGGCCGATTCAATTCGTAAGTTAAAAAATCCCGTGCGATTGGAGGGGCACACCGATGCAAGCCCCATCCGGTCGAAACGTTTCCCCAACAACTGGACCCTGGCCGCAGCGCGGTCCATCGCCATGCTGGAGTTACTCGAGAAAAAATTTGGCATCAATCGCGCGAATATGGCGGTGGCGGGGTATGCCGATACCGTTCCGATCGGCGACAACAAAACCGCCGAGGGACGGGCCAAAAATCGCCGCGTGGATATCATTATTTTGAACCAGTTTGGCCTTACCTCGGAACCGGAAAAAATCAAGCAGGCGCAGCTGCAAGCGCAGGCAAAAGCTGCGAAACAGGAGCCCGCGCGCAAACTTTCCGCCGCCGGCCCGCTTAAACCATCGAAGGCGCGGTGATCCGTTCGAGCGCGTACTGCGCGGCGAGTTGACTGGCCTCTTTCTTCGTGGAGCCCTCGGCGAGACCGCTGAAGCCTTCACCTACTCGCACTTCCACCGTGAACGTCTTCGCGTGCTGCGGACCTTCCTCCCGCACCACTGCATATTGCGGCGGTGGCAGTTTTCGCAGGCGCGCGACCTCTTGCAGCGCCCCCTTAAAGTCGGCGGCCGAGATATCCGGTAGTGGCTCAAACGGACTGAACTCACCCACCAGCTCAGTGAGCACAAAGTGCTTCACCCGCTCGAGCCCCGCGTCCAGATAGAGCGCGGCAATCAGCGCTTCCACGGCATTGGCCAACAGCGCTTTCTTCTCGCGCCCGCCGTTCACTTCCTCGGTTTTCCCTAACAGCAGAAACTGGCCCAGGTTCAAGCGGAGAGCGGTGCGATACAAGTGAGTGGCATTCACTAGCTCGGCCTTCATTTGCGTGAGCCGGCCTTCGGGGACGGCGGGAAAGCGCCGGAATAGATACTCGCTGACCACGAAGCCCAGCACCGAGTCACCCAGATGCTCCAGTTGCTCGTTCTGGTCGCACAACGGTGCCGCTCCGCCGACGCGCTCGGCCGCAAAGGAACGGTGCGAGAGGGCTTGACGCAAGAGCACACGGTCGGCGAAACAGTGCCCCAGACGATGTTCAAGTGGACTGAGATCAGGTTCCGTTGGCCGCCGCAATGTCATTACTCTTATGGCTTCGGTGCGGGCGGAGGAGGAGGCGGCGGTGCGGCGGCCTTCTTCTGGGCCATCAACGCCTTGACGCGCTCCTGCGCGGCGGCCTGCTTGACGATCGGAACGGCCTCGGGGTTGTCCTTAACCTTGTCGAGCAAGGGCAAGGCCTCGTCCCACTTGCCGAGTTGATTGAGCGCCGAGGCCAGACGCAGCATGGTGGTGGGGTCCGGCTTCCCTTGTGCGGCGAGCGCATCTTTGTACGCGGCGGCGGCGACATCGTATTTCTTGCGGACCGTGGCGGCCATCCCCAGCGCTTCGTGGCCCTGGGCGATGAAATCCTTACGGGCGGCCTCCCATTGCTCATCCGTGATGGTGGCATTGGGCTTGGGCGCAGTCTTCGCCAGGGCGATACCTTCGTTGGCGAACTTGTCGGCCTTGCCAAGCTTCTCGTCTTTGTCGAAATCGAATTCCTTGGTCTTCGATGCGTAGCCCGAAGCCAGCATCAACATGACGCCGTACATTTTGGGGTCGGCTTCAAGGGTCCGCTCGCCGTAGATCACCATCTTTTCAAAATCGTTTTTGCTTTGGCTCGCTGCGGTGGCGATGTAGAGCGCGAGCGGCTTAAATTCGGTGTCGGCATACTTCGTGAGCAGGTTATCGGACGCGGCGATGCGCGCATCGTCATCGGTGGCGGCCAGAATCGCGTTGAAGGCGTCCACCTCCTTCTGAGATTTCGGCTTGGGCTGCTTCGTGCTGGCCGACTGGCCGAATAGTGCTCCCGCCACCGCCAGCGCGGCGAACGCGCGCAAGAATCGCTGCATCATATTGTTCAAGTTACCTTTCATTGAGTTTTCACTATTGTCGCTTCTTTTTGGCGCTAACCAAAGCCTGCTCCACCAGACTGCGGGTTTTGGGCGAAATGCCCGCGATCGCCAGCGCGCTATCGAAATGGCGTATGGCTTCGTCGGGCGCATTCGAGAGTTCAGAGAGCCGGCCGAGATAATAGTGCGCCCAGGCTTGAATGCTGCCCTCGGGCGAGGTTTCGAGCGTAGTCTCAAAGAGTTTGAAGCCCGTCTCCGGGTCCTTTTGCAACGTGGCGATGCGGGCCAAACCGAAATACGCGCGCCCGTGCCACTTCTTTTCGTCGGACTGTTTCAAGGCTGCCAACAGTAGTTCACGCGCCGGTGCCAATTCCCGTTTTTCGATCAACAAGTCGGCATCGTCGATCGTCTTGGCGACGCCTGCCAGGGTAGGAGCCGCCACTGCGGGCCCTTCCACGACGCGCGCCTTGCGGATTGGCTTCGTCTTAACGAAGTCAACCGCCTCCAGCCGCTTGGCTTCCTTTCGTAAGTTGATCCCTTTGATTAATTCCGGAAAATACAGCCGCAAGGAAATTTCCTGCTTCTCGTATTCGGGCAGCAATTCCGCAAAAGCGGGCGTGAGGATATAGCCTTCCTTGAGCGCTTCGTCCACCAGATGGGTTCGTTCGGCAGGGCGAGCCAAACGGGCTTCAATCGCCTTGCTGAGCGACGCGCCAGTGAGCAGAATAAAGTCGGCTTTGTAATGTTCGTCCAGAGCCGGAGAGGCTTGGGCATAGTCGATCAAGCCTCTCTTCTGGTTGAGTTCCTCGGCATATTTGAGGGTCAACGGATCGATCATGAACTTGAAGTAGGCGTTGCGGAGATAGTCGACTTGCGGGTCGGCGGACGGCGTCAGCACGACATAGAAATCGTCCTGGTAGTTGCGATAGTGGATCTGGTTGGGCGAGCCGAGCAGGTCGATGTAGACGCGAAAAGTCCGGCCGAGCGTGCTGATGCCGGGGTTGCGCATGTAGCCGTTGACGTCGTTCATCATGCGGCTGGCGGGCTCCTGATAGCGCTGAAGCGCGGCCTCGAAAATGGGTTCGTTTTGTTTATAGAAGCCGTCCATGTCGGCTTCGCGATGGAAGCGGCTGATCAGCCTTTCAAAGCCCGCCAGCTTGACAACGTCGGGCGGCAATTCGTTCTCGCTGAAGCGGTATTCAAACTCCGGCACGTTCCGGGTGGAGAGCGCGAAGGAGATATATTGGCTCAACTCCATGGCCGGATTCTTCTGGCGATGCTCGGCGAAGAACCGGCGAAGCTCGGGCAGGACGGCCGGCTTCTTCTTAGCGATGTAATCGCGGGTTAACTGGCGTAAAGGATGGGTATTGGGCGAGTCCAGTTCGGCATCGAAACCAGCCGCGTTAATCGCGGCGACGACACTGAATAGCCGCGCATCGACATCGAGTTGTTGGGCCGCGAGGGCTGATGCGAGACTCAGACAAAAAAGAAGGCGGCGCAGCATCTGATTTCCCCATGATAGACTCTCGCGCCGCCCCGTGGGTTTCACGGGAATCGCGGGTGCCTTAGCCTTGCCCCAAGTAGAAGAACCGCAGCAGAAAGAGCCCGGTGAGCCCATAGACTACCCAGTTCACCTGCCGGCCCCGGCCCGCCAGCACCCGGATGAGCGTGTGCGCGGTGAAGCCGAAGGCGAGTCCATTGGCGATGGAGAACGTGAGTGGGATGGCAACGATGGTGAGGAAGGCGGGGAAAGCAACCAGCGGATCGGCCCACTTGATTTCGGCGGCGTGCGAAATCATCATCGAGCCCACCATGACCAGGGCGGGGGCGGTGGCGGCGGCCGGCACGATGCCCAAGATGGGGACGACGAACAAAGCGAGCAGGAAGAGCAGGCCGGTAACGATGGCCGTGACGCCGGAGCGCCCGCCGGCCGTGACGCCCGCCGCTGACTCGATGTAGCTTACGACGGTGGAAGTGCCCACCAGCGAGCCAAAAATCGTGGCCAGCGAATCCGCCAGCAGGATGCGGTTTACGCGCGGAATTTCGTGGGCGTCGTTCACGAGACCGGCCTTTTTGCTCACCCCCACCAAGGTGCCGATGTTGTCGAATAGGTCGACAAAGAGAAAAACGAAGATGATTTCAGCGAACCCTAAGTTCAGCGCACCGCGCACATCGAGTTGCAGAAGTGTGCCGGACAGGCTGCCCAGTGACAAGCTTTGGGGTTGCCATTTCAGCAATCCGAAAACGCCGCCCAAAATTGTGGTGGACAGAATACCGAGCAACATCGCCGCGCGCACTTGGCGCGCAAACAGAGCGGCCATGATCAACAGCCCCGCCAGCGCGAGTTGTGTTTGCGGATTTCGCAAATTCCCCAGCGTCACCAGTGTGGCGGGGTGAGCCACCACCAACCCGGCATTGCGCAAGCCGATGAAGGCGATAAAAAGGCCAATGCCCACGGCCACGGCCGCGTACAACTCGGCGGGGATGGCTTGCACAATCAGCCGCCGCACGCCGGAAAGCGTAAGCACCAGAAAGACGACCCCCGAAATAAACACGGCCCCCAGCGCTACCTGCCACGGCACGCCCATGCCTTTCACGACCGCGTAGGTGAAATAGGCGTTGAGCCCCATGCCGGGTGCGAGGGCGATGGGATAGCGCGCCAATGCTCCCATGAGAATGCTTCCGAAGGCGGCCGCCAAACACGTGGCCGCCACCACGGCCTGATAGGGCATGCCGGTTTCGCTGAGAATGGTGGGGTTCACAAAGACGATGTAGGCCATCGTGATGAACGTGGTGCAACCGGCCAGGATTTCCGTGCGCCAGTTGGTGCCGAGTTCAGTGAAACAGAAATAGCGAGCGAGTCGCGCGGCCAGCATAGCTCCTGAGGGTAGCAGGCTTTAGGCGCGACGGGCAAAGGCGAAGATCGCCGGCCGCAGAAAGCCTGGTGCCCAGCGCTGGTGCCAGACGCCGAACCGGTAGGCCAGCCGCGAAAAGCCCAGGTAGCACGGTTCGCTCTCATGGCCGAAAGCGACGCCGTCGAAGCCTTGAGCGGCCAATGTGCGCCGGATGGCGAAGACCGTGTTGCAGCGGTAGAGGGTAGGGAACGAGTCTTCATCCTTACGGTCTGGCCGGGCCCGGTGCAGTACCTGTTTGTGCCGCGAGGCGGGGACGAGCCGTGCCGCCAGGCCGAAGTAACTCAGCACGTTCGAGGTGCGCAAACACAGATGTCCACCGGGCTTGAGCAACCGTCGCGCTTCGGCGAAGAATGCGGTAGGGTCGGGCAGATGCTCCAGCACGCAATCCGCGAGCATCACGTCGAAACTGGCATCGGCGTAGGGCACCGCTTCGCCCGGACGGAAGAGCCGCACTTCATCCAAATAAGGATTTTGGATCGCGTCGCCACCGATGTCGGCACCCGCCACCCGCACGCACTTCCCGCGCAAAATGCGCATTTCCCGGCGCAGAGCCACGGGATCGTCCCCATAGCAGCCCCGGCCGCAACCATAGTCCAGCACGTGCGCGGTGGGCAAGATCAATGCGTTGACTCGCAGATAAAAGGCCATCGTTCCGTCCACGCCGGTAAAGCCGCCGTAAGACGTTTCGGGGTAATAAATCGCTTCGTAGGTTACACTCACACGCATCTATCGACTGGCCCGGATATACTAATTAGCGATCATGCGACCCATAATTATCTTGTCGTTACTTTCGACTGCCTTGGTAGCTCAACTAACGGTTCAGGAGTACACCCCTAAGTCGACGCTGGTGGTGCCCGGGCATCCCACTTCGCGGGCGAAATTCCCGTTTATCGACATTCACGGCCATCAGAATACGATGTTGGCCGCCGATAAGCTCGATGCCCTGGTGAAGGACATGGACGGGCTGAATCTGCAGGTGATGGTGAATCTGTCGGGCGGTTTTGGCCCCAAGTTTCGCGAAGGCATCCGCAACATGAAAGCGGTCCACGGGAAGCGCTTTGCGGTTTTCTGTAATCTTGACCTTACCAAGCTGGATGACCCCGACTATGCGGCGCGCGCGGCCAAAACGCTGGAGGAAGACATCCAAGCCGGCTGCCAGGGTGTGAAGTTTTTCAAGCAGTTCGGCATGAACACCAAGGATGGCAAAGGCGTGCGCATTCCGGTCACCGACCCTCGTTTTGAACCTTCCTTCCTCGTCATCGCCAAGCATAAGTTGATGGTCCTCATCCATACGGCGGACCCCAAGCCTTTCTGGGATCCGGTGGACAAGTTCAACGAGAAATACCAGGAGCTCAGCGAGATTCCGTCGCGCCGGAAGGACGCGGCCAAGGAGGGGTCCTGGGAGCAGCTGATGGCCGAGGCTTATACGCTCTTTAAAAGGCATCGTGACATCAAATTTGTCCAGGCGCATTTGGGTTGGCTCGGTGGCGACTTGGCCCAACTTGGCCGGCTATTTGACGAAATGCCCAATTTGCACTGCGACATCGCCGCCGTGATCTATGAGTTCGGACGCCAGCCGAAATTCGCGCGTCAGTTTTGCACCAAGTACCAAGACCGGCTGCTGATGGGCAAAGATACGTGGAACGTCAGCGAATTCGACACCTACTTCCGCGTACTGGAGAGCGGCGACGAGTATTTTGAATACTACCGTAAGCGCCACGCCTTCTGGCGCATGTATGGGTTGGAGTTGCCCGACCAGGTGCTGAAGAAAATTTATTATAAGAACGCGCTCCGTTTGATCCCCTCGATTGATGGCAAAACTTTCCCTAAGTAATTGATTATAATCATAATTTGATTTTTAACCATTAGGTGGTTGATTTTTTACTAGTGTTTGGTTGATAATAAGCTATGCGTCGGCGAAATCTCACATCTCAGATCCTCATCGCCGTCCAGGATACTCCGATCATTGCGCTTAATGGCGCGCGCCAAGCCGGTAAGTCCACGCTTATGCAGGACTTAGCTTCCCAAGGCTATTCCGCCGACTACCTGACGCTCGATGACCTCAACCTCCTTTCCTACGTCCGGGAGGACCCGCAAAACTTCGTGGACGGCTTGCGCGGTCCGGTAGTGATTGACGAGGTTCAGCGGGTACCGGACTTGCTGATCGCGATCAAACGCAGTGTTGACCGCGACCGCCGCCCGGGGCGTTTCCTGCTTACCGGCTCGGCCCGTGTCCTGCAGCTGCCCAACCTCGCCGAGACTCTGGCCGGTCGCATGGAGATTCTGACGCTGTGGCCTTTTTCAGAAGGCGAATTGCAGGGCCAAGTCGACGGCCTGGTCGACCATCTCTTCGGCGAGGACTTCGCCTTACCCAGCGCACTGCCGATCAGCCGCCCCATCAACGTGGCCGCTATGACCGGAGGCTTTCCCGAGGTGATCGACCGGTCGCCCGATCGCCTCGCGGCCTGGTTTCGCTCTTACATTCAAGCCGTCGTCGAACGGGAAATTCGGGACGTGGCCAATCTCACAGGGCTCAGCGACATTCCGCGCCTGCTCGCCGTGCTGGCCGGCCGGTTAGGCGGGCTGCTGAATTACTCCGACGTTTCGACGTCGATGAAAATGCCGCAGACCACGCTCAAACGCTACCTGGCCGCGCTCGAGACCGTTTTTCTGTTCCACCCGGTGCATGCCTGGTCGACCACGCGGGCCAGCGCGCTAGCCAAGAGCCCCAAGGTTTATCTAAACGATTCGGGCCTTGCCGCCTACTTACTCGATCTCGACGTGGATCGCTTGGCCAAACTGCCCCATCTTTTCGGTCCCCTGCTCGAGAACTATGTCATGGCGGAACTGGAGAAGCAGATTACCTGGAGCGCGAAAAAACCGGCGCTTTATCATTTCCGGACCCAGGCCGGACACGAAGTAGACTTCGTGCTGGAGAGCCGTGCCGGTGAGGTGGTGGGCATTGAGGTGAAAGCCTCCGGCACGCTGGGAGCCCACGACTGGAAGGGTCTTAAGAAACTTGCCGAGTTGGCCGGGCCCCGTTTTCTGCGCGGGATTATCCTCTATCGTGGAGATACCATCCTGCCCGCTGGCCCCAACCTCTATGCGGTGCCCTTGCAATATCTCCAGACTGCCTACCAGCGGCGGCCTGAGGCGATCAGTTCGCCCGCCGAATCTCCTTCGAGCGGATAGGCCAGATGATAGCCCTGGGCGAATTCGCAACCGAAAGAGCGTAGGCTTTCGAGCTGCTCAGCGGTTTCGACGCCCTCGGCCACCACGTTCAGTTTCAGATTGTGGGCCAGTTGGAGAATCGTTCGCACGATTTCGGTATTCTGTTCATTGCCCGTCATGGCCATCACGAAGCTCTTGTCGATTTTTAAACGGTCTACCGGGAAGCGGCTCAGGTAGGAGAATGACGAATAGCCGGTGCCAAAATCATCCAGGTTCAATTGGACCTTGATCTCCCGCAATTCGCGGAAGACTTCGCTCGCGGTGGGGTTTTTCACGAGCACGCTCTCGGTCAACTCGATCCGCAGGAACTCGGGATTGAGCGTCGTTTCC
>JANLPT010000369.1:0-5327 GCA_031367405.1 Bryobacteraceae bacterium | reverse complement strand
CGAGCGAAGAGCCGTGCGGGAGGATGTCCGGCTCGTGGGCGGTGAGAATTTTGACGGGGTAGCCGAGCGGGGCCACGGCGGCGAAGAGGGTGGCAAAATCGCGGCGGGAGCGGCCCCCGACAAAGATAAAGCCCTCCTCGGTGGGGGTGGCCTGCTGGACGAGTTCCCAGGAGTTTACTTTGAAGGGGACGTAGCGGAAGCGTTCCGGCGGAAGGCCATACAAGGTGCAGAAGGGGGCGAAATCGCGAAAATAGACCAGGAGAAGATGGAGCCGGCGCATTGACCAGCGGAGCCAGGGAAGTAGGCGGGGTGAGGGATTGACGGCGAAGAAATCGAGGGTGACGATTTTGCAGCGATGAAAAGGCCAGAGGGCGAGCAGGGTGGTGAGGATGAGGATTTGGCGGACGTCAAAGTGAACGATGAGCCAGTCGGCGGCGAAGGCTTGGCGAACCAGGGCGAGCGGATGGCCCGGTTCGACAAAGGATACGGTGACGCCGGGGGGCGCGACGCGTTCAAGCCCGGTGATGTCGGTGACAATGCGCATGAGCCTTAATTCTCGCTTAAGGAGGGAGGGCTGGCATGCACATCTGGCATACTGGGAACTCATGCAGGCAACTGGCCGAACCCGCCAGTACTTCCTCAACGTATTCTGGAGCTGGCTCGGTGTCGTCACGCTGGTGGGCACGGGGGTCGCGGTATCGCCGGTTTTGTTCCGGACGCTAGGCGACGTACAGGCGGGCATTTGGACGCTCGCCCTCTCTTTTGTTGAGTATTTCTGGATCATCGATATCGGCTTCCGGCCGGCGACGGTAAAACTGTGCGCGCAGTTCCTGGCGGAGGGGCGGCGTGAGCGGGTGAACGCGTTGTTGAACACGGCCATCTGCTACACCGGGTTGGCGGGGATCCTTGTCTTCGCCTTGATTTCGTGGGGCGGCGGGGCGATCGCGCGGCTGTTGAAGGTGACGCATCCGGACTTCGGATTTTTGCTCTTCGCGGTGGGGTTAAGCTGGTCATTCGGGTTAGTCTTCAACGTGTTTGCGGCGGCGCTGGAAGGCTTTGAACGGTTTGATTTAAGCAGCCGGAACTCAATTCTGGTGATGTTTGTGCGGGGGGTGGGGACGCTGGGGCTGTTGTGGTCAGGCTATGGGTTGCGGGCGCTAGGGTGGAATATGCTGGCGGCGCAGTTTCTCGGCTATGCGCTGACGGCGTGGCAATTGTACCGGGTCTATCCGGAACTGCGCATTCATCCGCGGTTGGTGGAGCGGGGGATGGCGGGGAAGCTCTTCGCCTATGCGCGGCAGATTGCGCCGGCCTTATTGGCGGGACGGATGCAGATTGCGCTATTGCCGAGCTTGATTACGTCGTTGGGGTCGGTGAGGTTGGTGGCATATTTCGGCAACACCCAGAAGGTACTCGACTACATGGGTGAGGGCATCGGGCGGATCGGCCAGGTGACCATGCCGCGGGTGACCGAGTGGCAGACGCGCGGGGAAATCGGCAAGATCGTGGCATTGGCGCGTTACGGGAACCGCTATTGCCTCATGTTGTGGTTGTTGGCGGCTACGTTTTTGGCGGTCTACAGCGAGCCATTGTTCCGTTTATGGATTAACGAGAAATTCGCCACGGAGACGCGGGGACTGATACCAGTGCTGCTGGTCGGCTACACGCTGTCGTATGGGCAATTTCTTTCGGCGGCCATTCTGATGGGGATCGCGCGGTATCAGCGTTATTCACTGTCGTTTTTCGGCGAGGCGTTGATCGTGCTGGGGGGGCCGGCGTTCCTGTTACCGCGTTACGGGCTGATGGGGGTGGCGGTGGCACTGGCGGTGGGGATAACGGTGAACCGCAGTCTCAATTTGAGCTGGATTTTCCAGAGCGAGTTCCGGGTGTCGTGGCTGGGGATGATGGTCAGCATTTATACGATGCCGCTCGCGTTGGCAGCGGTGTCGGTGCTGGGGTTGATGATGTTGCGGGAGACGGTGTTACCAGGAACGCATCTATGGGAGCTGATGGTGGCCGGGATGCTGAATACGGCATTGCTGGCCGTGGCGGCGTTTTGGGCAGTCCTCGAGCCGGAGCACCGGCAATTCGTGGTGACACAGGTGCGGCGGCGGTGCGGTCTGGCTATTGCTTCGTAAGAGTGAAGCGGTTAAGTTAAGACGGGGTCTTGAGGGAAAATCATGGAGAGAACTAGGGCTTCGATTTCGCTGCCGGGTCCGATGCGGCTGAGGAGGGTGAAACCGGAATCGGTACGAGCGAAGAGGCTGACTTCGTGAATGGGGGGATTGGGTTGAACGGTGCGGCCGACAAGCCAGAGGCCGCCCGGCCCTTGGCTAGCAGGACGAAGACTTTGCCAGACGGCGCGGGCACCTTCGGCGAGACGTTCGGGCGGAAAATAGGACTGGTTGAAGATGTTCATGGAGCGGATGACATTGACGGGGACTTGAAGGGGGACAAAGGCGGAATGTTCAGTAACGGAAAAGCGCGGATCGCTTCGGTGTAGGGCTTCGGCTTCGGGGTGAATCAGCGGCAGGCGGAGGAGGCGCACTCCGGAGGCATTGGTCCAGGCAGGCGGTTGGAACGCCTCAGGCGGGAGGGTGTTCCAGAGGATATGGAACCGCCGGAGGGCGTGTTGGGCTGGCCAGTGCCGCCACGGCCGGCGATTCGATTCGAGCGGGTGGAGTTGCAAAATCGTGGAGCTGAAAAAAAGGGACTCTGGGAAGAATTGGAGCGCATGGCCTGATTCCTCCGCGATAAAGGTGCCTTGGCCGGGAACGATGATCTCAAGGAGCGAAAGAGCTATATCGGAGGCGCAGAGGTTGGCTTGGGGAAAGTGAGAGAACAGAGACTCGGCCCATTCGGCGCTGGTTAGACAATCGGAGGCGGCCCAATCGGCTGCGGTCAGGGTCGAAGCGGAAGGGAAATGAGCTCTCAGTTGGGTGTTCGCCCAAGGGTCGAGGTTGGCGAAGCGGCGGCGGAAAGTAGTGCGAAAAACGCCGTTGTTTTGGCCCAACTCGTGGATGATGGATTCGAATTGTGTAACGTCCGCCAAGCTGGGCGGGATCGGAACCCGGAGGTTGCGTAAAGAGACCCTGGGGGGCGTGAATAAGCGGCGCAAACGGGATGTGATCATTCAGTTGATTCCACCCGGCGCGGGGGGTTGGGCGCGCAACCAGTTCTCGAGGACGAAGATGCGCCAGAGGGCATCGGGGGCTGAATCTTGGGGCGATAAGGCGTCCAGGGAGCGGCGGACGGCTGCGGCGTCGATCCAGCCTTGCTGGGCGGCCAGGGAATTGGCGAGCAGGTCATGGAAGCGGGTGCGCCAGCGGCCAGTGAGCCACTTGCCGACGGGGATGGTGAAACCGCGTTTTTGGCCGGTGGCGACGGATTCGCCGACGTGGCGGCGGGCCATTTCACGCAGGACGGCTTTAAGGACATTTCCCCGTAAGCGCAGATCGTAGGGAAGGGATTGGGCGAAATTCCAAAGCTCCTGGTCGAGAAAAGGGGAACGCGCTTCTAGGGCGTGGTGCATGGTGCCGCCATCGACTTTGGTGAGGTACTCACCGGCAAAACGGTGGGTGCGATGGTAGGCCAGATAGTCGGGCATGAGGCGGCGGCCAGCGGCGGACGAGATAGGGATTTGCCGGCAAGCGACTTCTAGATCGCGGAGGCGGGGGCCTAACCAGCCATGGTCACGGTAGCGGGGCAAGCCTTCATTGATGCGGGTGACGGCACCGAGACCACCGGCGGCGTAGTCGAGAAAGTGGGCGGCACGACGAAATTGGACCGGCCAGGCGGCACGGTCGCGGTGGGCGACGGGCCAGAGGGAGCCGAAGGCCAGGCGCTGCGCAAGGCGCTGGGCAAGATGGAAATGTTTGAATTCGGAGTAGCCCAGGAAGCAATCATCGCCGCCATCGCCAGTAAGGAGAACCGTAGCCGAGGAGCGGATGGCGGCGGAAACGCGCAGCATGCCGAGGGCGGAGGCGCAGGCAAAGGGTTCGCTGTAGGCGGCCGTCAGGTCGTCGATGTTGTCGCTGGAATCGGCGCTAAGTTCGATAATACGATGGCGGAGACCGAGCTTTTGAGCGGTGGCGATCGCGGTAGGGCTTTCGTCGGCGGGATCGCCGGGAGTGCCGACCGTGTAAGCACTCACATTGCCGCCCAATTTGGCAATTGCCCAACAGACCAGGCTCGAATCGACGCCGCCGGAGAGCAGTGCGCCGACAGGCACATCAGCTTCCAGACGCAGCTTTACCGCCTGTAGGAATAGGCGTTCGGATTCCTCGACGGCTTCGTCGAAGGAGATAGTGCCCGAGGGGCGGGCGGCACTTTCCTGCCAGTATTGGCGCTCTGTCATCTGGCCAAGATGAAATTCGAGTAGCGTGGCAGGGGGGACTTTGCGGATCTGGCCGTAGATGCAACGCGCATCGGTGACGTAGCCGAATTCAAAGTATTCGGCCATGGCAGCAGGGTCGATTTCACCGGCATAGCCGGCGGCGGCGAGGGCGCGAATGGTGGAAGCAAAAGCGACGCCAGTGGGAGTTTGGACGTAGACGAGCGGCTTAACCCCGAGGCGATCGCGAAGGAGGTAAAGGGTTTGACGCCGATGGTCCCAGAGGGCGATGGCGAACATGCCGCGCATCTTTTCCACCAGGCGCTCCATACCCCAGGCGTCATAACCATGCAGGATCACTTCGGTATCGGTTTGGCTGCGAAACGAATAGCCGGCCGTTTGTAATTCAGAGCGAAGTTCACCGAAGTTGAAGATGGCACCGTTGAAGACCAGCCCCACTTGGCCATCGGGAGAGAGCATGGGCTGGTGGCCGAGGGCGGAAAGGTCGAAGATGGAGAGGCGGCGGTGGCCCAGGGTGATATGGTCCCCCCAGCTATGAAGGCCTTCGGAGTCGGGGCCCCGGCGGGCCTGAGCGGAATTCATGATCGCGACCAGCGCCGCACTATTCGATTGGCCGATCACCCCGGCGATACCGCACATAAGTCTATGATAACCGAAGGGGTCTAGGCGTCCTCGTACTCGCGAGTGCTACGCTGGGCGAAGTTTCAAACTATGCCTACGCTATCGATTGTCATTCCGGCCTATAACGAAGAAGAATTCATTGCCACGCTGCTGGAGCAGGTGGTGATGGTACCCACGGAGAAGTTGGGATTCACGAAAGAGATTCTCGTAGTGAACGACGGATCGAAGGATGGAACCGAGGCAGCGGCGAAGCGGTTTGCGACGACGCATCCCGAGGTGAAGGTGCTGACGCAGGTGCCGAATCAGGGGAAAGGTAAAGCGGTGCGGCGGGGGATTCAGGAGTCGACTGGGG
>JANLPT010000362.1:0-40927 GCA_031367405.1 Bryobacteraceae bacterium | reverse complement strand
CCGGTCCTTGGCGAAGAAGTCGCCAGACTCGCATACCGGGCCGACGACGTCCACCGCCGAGGCCTCTGCCGTTGACTCGCGCAAGGGCAAAATCTCGTGGTGCGCCTGATAGAGCGACGGGCGAATCAAGTCGTTCATGGCGGCGTCGACAATCACAAATTGCTTGTGACCATTGCTCTTGCGGTAAAGCACCTTCGTGACCAGGGCCCCGGCTTCGGCGGCAATCGAGCGGCCCGGTTCCGTCATCAGCGTCAAACCGAGCAAGGCGGTACGCTCGCAGACGCGCCGGATAAATTCCGCTACGGGAGGACGGCTTTGATGCGGCTGATAGGGAACGCCCAAGCCGCCGCCGATGTCCAAATGATCCACCGTGAGCCCGGCGGCTCGCAGGCGTCCGATGAGGGCGATCATCTTTCCGAGCGCCTCTTCCAGCGGGCCGGCATCCAGCAGCTGCGAGCCGATGTGGCTGCTGACGCCCGAGAGTACCAATCCCGGCAGGCTCGTCCCCATGGCATAAACCTGCTCGACTTCGGCGATGCCGATGCCGAACTTGTTTTCCCGCAAGCCGGTGGAGATATAGGGATGCGTGCTGGCATCGACATCGGGGTTAACGCGCAAGCCGACTCGCGCCGTCACCCGCATTCGCGTCGCCGCCGCACTCAGCCGGACGAGTTCGGCGGCACTCTCGCAATTGAAACTATGGATGCCGGTGCGCAGGCCGTATTCGAACTCTTCATCGGTCTTGCCGACACCGGAGAAGACAATGCGGTCCGGGTCGCCGCCCGCCGCGAGAACCCGGTAAAGCTCGCCGCCAGAAACCAGGTCGAAGCCCGCGCCGGCGCGAGCCAGCAGCGCGAGGACTGCCAGGTTCGAGTTCGCCTTCACCGCGAAACAGACTCGATGGGGATGGCTGCCAAAGGCCTGGTCGTATTCGCGGTAACGACCGAGAATTCCGTCGCTCGAGTAAACGTAAAAGGGCGTTCCCGCCTGGGCGGCGATGTCTGAGAGCGGCACGCGTTCGCAATGCAGCTGACCGTTTTGATAGGCGAAGGGATTCAACAAGAGCGTATTTTCCAAGGGTTCTGGGGGGCCACTAACTACTAACTTACCTTGATCACAATGATGGTTTGATCGTCCTGGACGGCGGCGCCATCGCGGTACTGTTCCACGTCCGTGTCGATGGCCTTGACAATTTCGGCGGCCGTGAGATGAGCCAGGCCGGGCAGGAAGCGCTTCAGGCGGGATTCGCCATATTGCTGGCCCGCCGGGTTCACCTGGTCCTCAATGCCGTCGGACACCAGCAGCATCACATCGCCCGGCAGCGTGGCAAAAACGGTCTCTTCGTATTCCTGCTGTTCCAGCAACCCGAGCGGCACCCCGCCCACGTCGAGGCGCTTCACTTTGCCTTGGCGGCAGACAAACGGCGGAATCGAACCAGCATTGGCCATGATGAATTCGCGCGACTGGCCGTCCCACAGCGCCACCAGCAGGGTGATGAACTGCGCATCGACCTTGCGCTCCATCAGCGTTTCGTTGATGGAACGCATCAGCATGGCGGGGCCGCGGCGGCGCGGTGCCAGCGAACGCAACAAGCCCGTCACGAGGGCACCGTAGAGGGCGGCGGCGGCACCCTTACCGCTGGAATCGCCAAAGGCGAACATGCTGTACTCGCCCGCATGTTCAAAGAAGTCGTAGATGTCGCCGGAGATTTCGCGCGCGGCGCGGGAATGGAAAGCGACGTCCAAATGCGGAATGCTGGGCGCTTCGCGCGGCAACAGGATCTTCTGCAAGCGGCGCGCGGCGCGCAGGTCCTGCTCCATGCTGTGCTCGCGGGTGGCCAGTTCCTCGTAGAGGCGCGCATTCAAAACGGAAACGGCAATTTGCGGGGCGAGCAGCGACAGCAGACGGGCGTGCTCATCGGTGAAGAAGCCCAGGGCCTCGCTTTCCAGGTCCATCACGCCGATCAGCCGGTCCTGCATGATCAGCGGCACGGCCAGTTCGGAGCGGATATCGGGATGGGTGGGAATGTAGCGCGGATCGCTACGCGTATCGGCGACGCGCATGGTGGTGCGCTCGAGGGCCGCCGCGCCCGTCACTCCTTTGCCCATCGGAATGTGGTCAAGCTGCAGGCGTTGATCGAAACGTTTGCTGAAGCGGTGGCGCAGTTCGGTTTGCGGGTCGTTCACCAGCATGATGCTGAAAGCATCGTAATTAATGAGTTTCTTAATGCTCTCGGCCAGACGCTCGAGGAGTTGATCGAGGTCGAGCAGGGAGGAGAGTTCGCGGGCCATGTCGGCGAGCGTGCGCAGCGTCTGATTGTTGCGCTGCAAGCGGCGATGCAGACGGGCATTGTCAATGGCGATGGCGACGCGCGAAGCAATCACGCTGAGCAAGGCGAGGTCCTTGTCGGAGTGGAAGCTGTTGCGGGTGGCTTGCAGATCGATGACGCCGACCAGCTTGCCGCGCGCGATCATCGGGACGGCCATCTCGCTACGAACGGCGTCGAGACTGCGCAGATAGCGCGGATCCTGGCGGACGTCGGGCACCAGCAGGGGCTGGCGGGTGGCGGCCACCGTGCCGACGATGCCTTCGCCCAACCCCAGACGCAGGTTCTTCACCAGTTCTTCGCGATGGCCGATGCCGTGGCGCAAGCTGAGGCTTTTCTGGCGATCGCTATAAAGAAAGATCGCGAACAGGTCATGCGGCACGGCCTGCTTGATGATGGCGGCGACTTCGGCCAGCAAACGGTCGAGGTCGAGCGTTTGCGAGGTGGCCGAAGAGATCTCCAGCAGGAAGTCGAGCAGGTCGGCGCGTTCTTCAAAGCGCACGCGCTCCGGGCGCGGCGGTTTAGTAACCGTTTCCGCCACTGGCTGCGGCTCCTTCTGCGGAACTAACGATCTTGACGCTGGCACTGGCACCGATCCGGGTGGCACCGGCGGCGGCCATTTGGCGCACATCGTCCAGCGTGCGGACACCGCCTGACGCCTTCACGCCCATGTCCGGGCCGACGATGGAGCGCATCAGGGCGATGTCGTGCGCGGTGGCACCGGAGGGGCCAAAGCCCGTCGAGGTCTTGACGAAATCGGCGTGCGCGAGCTTGGCCAAGGCGCACGCCGTGGCCTTCTGATTGTCGTCAAGATACGCGGTTTCCAAAATCACCTTGACGATGGCACCCGCGCGGTGGGCGACGGCTACGACGGCCGCAATATCCAGCTTCACCGTTTCGGCATCCCCTGAACGCAACGCGCCGACGTTCATCACCATGTCAATCTCCTGCGCGCCGGCCCGCAGAGCCACTTCGGTCTCATGCACCTTCACTTCGGTGGTGTTGGCACCCAGCGGGAAGCCGATGACGGTACAGACCTTCACCGGCGAACCAGCCAGTTCCGCCGCCACGGTCGAGACCCAATAGGGATTGATACAGACACTCGCGAAGCCGTACTTGCGAGCCTCGGCGCAGACCTTCAGGATCTCGGGTTTGGTGGCATCGGGCTTCAACAGCGTGTGGTCAATCATGCGCGCGAGTGCGCTGTCGACTTGGGTCACTTTGGCGCTCGCCGACACTCGATCAGCGCCACAGGCAACGATCGTCTTGGTTTTGGTCTGGCAAGTTTGCACGCAACGCTGCGTACACCCGGGGCATACCAGATCGGGAATATTCAGCCCCTCCGCCTTACCACCGTGGCCTTGCACCCGGGCAAGAATGGCATCGCCAATTTCGGCTACGATCTGGTCGAGTTCAGTGGCCGTCATTTGCTAAACCGCCGTTCGATTTGGGAGATCTTGTCGATACGGGCCTGATGGCGGCCCCCACCGTAGGGCGTATCGATCCAGGTGCGGACCACATCCTCGGCTTGGGTGGCCGTCAGCAGCCGGCCGCCGAGTGTGAGAATGTTGGCATGGTTGTGCTCGCGGCTGTTGCGGGCCGTCGCGCGGTCGTAACAAAGGGCGGCCCGAATGCCGGGCACTTTGTTGGCGGCCATCGCCGAGCCGATCCCCGCGCCATCGACGATGATGCCGCGCAGGGCCGCGCCGCTCGCCACCACTTCGGCCACCGCGACCGCGATATCGGGGTAATCGGCCGGCTCACCGTGATGGACGCCGCGGTCGTCGATCAGCAGACCTAAGGATTGCAGCAACGGCTTCAAGGCCTCTTTGAGTTGGTAGCCGCCATGGTCGGCACCCAGCACGACGGTTCGTTGCGGGTCCCGCACGACGGGCACCTGGTCGGCTGGCACCTCGCGGATCAGCACGCCCCGGCGTCCCGCTAAGTCGCGGGCTTCCATCGTGACGATGCTGCCAATCGGGACCACAAGGGGGCCACTCAACGGGACTTCGCTGGCGGTGATGACAGTCTTCATGGATTCGGACGTACAATTCATTGTAATGAAGAGCCGGCTGGCCATCGTCATCTTTTACGGACTTACGGCTTTCGCGCATCCCTTTGGGAATTTCTCGATCGGCCAATACGCGGGCTTCGTGCTGCGCCCCGACGGCGTCACGGTCACCTATGCGATCGACTTTGCCGAGATCCCCAGCATGAAGCTGGAAGAGCGCTGGAAGGCGGGCGAGAGTACTGACCTGGTGATGCGCGAGTGGGTGCAGGCGCTCCGCTTTCGTTCGCACGGCCAGCCGATCCAGCCATTCCATGAGTCCACCTCTCCGTTTCCCGGGATCGGGGCCGGCGGCATGAGTACCATGCTGATCGTGGCGACGTTAAAGCTCCCCGGCAATCTGGATGAACTGGAATATGAGGATCCGAACTTCCCCGGTCGCGCCGGCTGGAAAGAGATCACCGTCCGGGCGGAGGGGGTGCAGTTGCGGGAAAGTAGCCAGACGCCCGGGAAAGACATCAGCCGCGCGCTCACCAACTATCCGCTCGACTCACTGCTCAAAACGCCGCATGATTTGCGGGCGCGTTTTGCCTTTGGCCCTGGAGGTGAGGGGCCGGCCAAGATCATTCCTTTAGCCCAGCCACCCTCGTCGAAACTTGACCCGCGCAAGGCGGAGGATTTTAGCGAACTGGGCCGGGCCAATCTGCTGTCGAAGCTGATGCGGCAAGGCGAGCTAAGTTTCAGCTTGCTGCTGACGGCGCTCGGCATTGCCTTCGCCATGGGCGCGTTCCACGCTTTAGAGCCCGGGCACGGCAAGACGCTGGTGGCGGCCTATCTGGTGGGGTCGCGCGGCACTTGGCAGCACGCGGTCTACTTGGGCGCGATCACGACCTTCACCCATACGTTTACCGTCTTTGTGCTGGGCCTGGTGGTGCTGGCCGCCTCGCGCTCCATTCCGGTGGAGAAGATCTTTCCTTACCTCAGTGTGGCGTCGGCGATGACGATTGTGGGCTTCGGTGGCTGGCTGTTGTGGAAACGCGTCGAGGCCTTTCGTCAGCACAATGAAAGCCATGGAGGGCACCATCATGGCCATGAGCACTCGCATACCCATGAACCCGCGCCCCCGGGCCGTGTCACCTTCGGCAATTTGCTGGCGCTGGGGGTCAGCGGTGGCTTAGTGCCCTGCCCCGCTTCTTTGGTGCTGCTGCTGGGCGCGATGGCGCTCAACCGGCTGACGCTCGGGCTGGGGCTGCTGGTCTCGTTCAGCCTCGGCATGGCCGTCGTACTGACGTCGATTGGCGTGCTGGTGGTCTATGCCAAGCGTTGGCTGCCAGAGGGCACGGGGCAGTCGCATGGCTTCCACTACATGGCCATCGCCTCAGCGGCATTCATGACCATGATCGGGCTCGGATTGACAATCGTGGCGCTGCGCGAGTTCGGCAGCGTGCTCGGTGGCTAACCCCCCAACGCGAATTCCCCTACCCCCCCACTACCCTCCTTCGCAGGCCCCTGGGGTCGGTGGTGCTGCGACCCCATTTTTATGGAATGATACGGTTGCGGGTGATTCGGGGCGGCGTGGGGGTGATGAGACATTCGTCACCTGTCCGGTCTTGGGACTTTTCGATGCGGGTAGCACTACCCCCAAAAGGACGAGGCGCTTGCTGATCCGGCCCGGGGCCATTGGCGACTGCCTGGTCGCCCTGCCCGCCATGCAGCACTTGCGCGCCACTTACACCGAGGTCTGGGTGCCTACCATCGTCCAGCCGCTGATTCGGTTTGCGGACGCAGTCCACGGGATCGCCGCCACCGGGCTCGACCAATTGGGCATCGCTTGCCTCCGGCCGGACGCCCGGCTCGTCGAGAGGCTGCGCCAGTTCGATGACATCGTCAGTTGGTATGGCACCAATCGCGAGCAATTTCAAGCGGCCGTCTACAACCTGGGGCTGCCCTTCCGCTTCTTCCCCGCCCTGCCCCCTCCCGATGGCGACACCCATGCCGCCGACTTCCTCTTGCGGCAGGTAGGGGGCGATGGCCGCGCGATGCCGGCCATCCAGCTGAACGTCGAGCGCCGCAACTTTGCCGCCGTGCATCCATTCTCGGGCGGGGCGCGCAAGAATTGGCCGCTCGAAAGGTTCCGCGCGCTGAAGCTCGAAATGCCCCTGCAATTTACCGCCGGGCCCGGCGAAAAGTTGCCCGCAGCCGTCCGCTTCGACGGCCTCGGCCAGTTAGCGGACTGGCTCGCCTCCGCCCGCGTGTATATTGGCAATGACTCGGGTATTTCGCATCTGGCAGCAGCCGTCGGTACGCCCACCGTGGCTTTGTTTGGTCCCACGCGTCCGGAAGTCTGGGCCCCGCGCGGCCCGTCGGTCAGAGTATTGCGATCCAGCAATTTAGAGGAGATCGAAGTCGATGCAGTGGAACAAGCGGTTCGTGATTTGTTGTTTAGCACTCAGCCAATTGGCGGGGCAAATGGCCGGCCAAACGGTCACCACGCTGACGCGCGAAGTTCGTAACCCCTACGGACTCGTCACCGGGCCCGACAAGGCGCTCTACATCTGCGAGATCGAACGGCACGTCGTCAGCCGGCTGGACCTCAAGACGAAAAAGCTTACCATTGTCGCCGGCACGCCAGGCAAAAGCGGTTACGCCGGCGACGGCGGACCCGCCACCAAAGCGCTACTCTTCGAGCCCTACGAGGTCCGCTTCGACAAGGCCGGTAACATGTTCTTTGTCGAAATGAAGAACCATCTCGTGCGGCGCGTCGACAAAAAGACCGGCGTCATCAGCACCGTCGCCGGCACCGGGCAGCCTGGCTTCAGCGGCGATGGCGGACCCGCCACCAAAGCGCAATTGCGCCAGCCCCATTCAATTGCCTTCGACCCCCAAGGTCGACTGGTGCTGTGCGACATCGGCAACAACCGCGTCCGGCGCATCGACCTGAAGTCCGGGCAAATCGAAACCGTCGCGGGCAATGGCGAAAAGCTACCCACCCCCAACAATGCGCCCTTCTCTGAAAAAACGTCATTGAACGGACCCCGCGCCCTGGATTTTGACCCGTCAGGCAACCTCTACCTCGCTCTGCGCGAAGGCAATCAGCTCTATCGCATTGAGGCGGCCACACAGAAAATGACGCACATCGCCGGCAGCGGTGCCAAGGGTTACGACGCCACCGCGCAGCCCGCGATCAGTGCCGCACTCAATGGACCCAAGGGCGTGGCTTGGTCCCCCGACGGTGGCTTGTATTTCACCGACACCGAGTCCCACACCGTGCGTCGCGTTGACCTCAAGAGCGGCATGCTGCAAACGGTGCTGGGCACCGGTCAACGAGGCGACGGTGGAGATGGCAACGCCTTACAGTGCGCGACGGCCAGGCCCCACGGCGTCTTCGTCGACCGGAAGGGCAAGGTCTATGTCAGCGACAGTGAGGCAAACGCCGTCCGGCTGGTGAACGCTAAGGACGTGCCCGGAATCCGAGCTCCTGCAAAATGATCCCGAGCCGCCGCGTGTCGCCCCCCGAGACGAATGTCCGGTCCACTCTCACGGTCACCAGCGCCCGCCCGCGGGGCCATTGCACCGGCGGCGTCTTCAGATCATAAAGGCCCGGCCCCGCAAACGTCCGGCGCGACACTTCCTGGCCATCCACTTCGACGATCACCAGCCGCGCCGGTGCTGCATCCGGAATATAGAGTTTCACTTCGAGTGGCACCAACTCGCCATTGCCCTTCAGAAAGACTGAGCCCTGCTCACCCATCCAACGGAAACGGCCGCTTTCGAGTTGATAGATGCCGCTGACAATGTGGCTCTCGGCTTCAGGCGCACCCATCGGCAGAAAGGACAGGGTCGGTTGTTTCTCAACCACTAAGTCGGCCCGCACAATGTCGACGGGCGAGTTCGAAATGTCGAATGGCAACAGACCCATCGACGCCGTAGACCACGCTGAGCGCGCATCGAGTCCAATCAGGCGGAAGGGCAACCGGGGAGTGATCGTTTCTTGCGCGAACGGCACCAGCGTGCCGCCACCAGTGCTGTAGGGAATCGGGAAAGCGAGCTTGCTGGACAGGATCAGATCCCCCGGCTGCACCGCTTGCCCAAGGCGCATCGGTAAGCCGCCCAGCGCTTCAGCATAATATCGCAAGCCCCACTCGCCATTCACCCAGACCCGCCGTTGGCCGAATTCGCCTTGATGACGGGCAACGAAATCCCGATAGCCCTGCCAGTGCTGGTCGTTGGCGCAGGCCAGCCCAAAGCCGACCAACGCCTGGCAGGCCACGCCCGCCGCCAGCAGCCGTCCGCGCCCTTCCAGGATGCGCGAAGTGAGGATCGCCATGGCCGGCAACATCGGCAATAAGTAACGCGCCGAACCGGCAAAGAACAACGCCAAGGCACAGGCGAAAAAGATCGACATCCAGCCGAGGAGGAACAGATTGGTCTGGTCGCTGAAGCGGCGTTTCATCAGCAGAGTGCCGACGGCCGCACCAGTTAGAAACGGCCCGACGACCAACAGTAAATGGCCCGAGAGCGCGATCGCATTGCGCACCTTGGCCGTCAGCCGCTGCAGGCCGTACTCGCTGAAGTACCCCGCCGCCACGGCCACCGGGAACGCGCCTCCCGAGATGCGCTCGTAAATCTGCCAGATGACCAGAGCAATCACCGGCGTACACGCGACGATCCAGCCGGCGCGCCATTCCCGGTGACGCATCCACAGGTACAGCCACAGAATCGGCACGATCGCCACAGACTGATACGCCGCGAGCCCGGCGCAGGCCAGCAACGGAACCGCTAACCAAAGCCGACGATAGACGAAGGCGGTGATGCCGCCCAGGAAGAAGGCGAAAAACGGTAAGTCGGACTCCACCGAATTGCCGCTCACGATGAAGGCCGGCGACATCAGCACCAACAGCGTCGTCCAAGCAGCATGGGGCGAGTAACGAAGTGCCAGCGCCCACATGCTGATCGCCACCATCAGCGAAAACCCTAAATAGCAAGCGTGCAGCGTCACTTCAATTGTTTCGTCGCCGGGGCTCAAGCCGCCGGCCGCAGCCAGAATCGCCGTCAGCACCCATGCGTTGAGCGGCGGATGGGGATGGCCGCGCATGTCGACATCTTTGCCTTGGAAGACATAATGCGCGTGCCCCGGATGCAGCGGATCGGTCTGGCCATACATCGCGCTGGCCAAATAGTAATAATCATCGCCTTGTATGGGATGGGCGAGAAAGATCACGCGGGTCGCGATGGCGACCGCGAGAATCAGTAGAAATTGCTGGAGCCTGGGCATGTCGCGCGGCGGCATCCCCTCCCTAACGGTCAGGGTTCGTCACAAGACCGGGCCGCCAACGCAGGATTGGTTTGCGCGCGGCCATCGTCTCATCCACCCGGCTCACGCGCGTGTTGTAAGGGGCCTTCAGCACGAAAGCCGGATCCGCTTCAATCTCCTTTGAAATGGCGATCATCGCGTCGACGAACAAGTCGAGCTCCTGCTTGGGCTCGGTCTCGGTAGGCTCAATCATCATCGCCCCGGGCACAATCATCGGGAAGGCCGTCGTGTAAGGATGGAAGCCATAATCGATCAGCCGCTTAGCGATGTCCATGGTCTTTACGCCTCTCTTCTCTTGCCGCGAATGGCTAAAGACCACCTCATGCATGGAAGGCGATTGGTACGGCAAGTCAAAGTGCGGCTCCAGGCGCTTGCGCAGATAATTGGCATTCAGCAAGGCATCCATCGTGGCCACTCGCAGACCGGGGCCGCCGTGCGCCATGATGTAAGCCAGCGCTCGCACCAACACCCCGAAATTGCCATAAAACGCCCGGACTTTGCCAATGCTGCCGGGGCGCGCGTAATCCCACGTCCAAGCGCCGTTCTGGTGCTTCAGGCGCGGGGTGGGCATGAACGGTTCAAGGTGCGAACGGGAGGCTACGGCACCAGCGCCGGGGCCGCCACCGCCGTGGGGCGTGGACATCGTCTTGTGCAGATTCAGGTGCATGACGTCCATGCCGAAGTCGCCCGGACGAGCCAATCCGACGAGCGCATTCATGTTCGCGCCATCCATGTAAACCTGCCCGCCCTTGGCGTGGACAA
Source organism: Bryobacteraceae bacterium (assembly GCA_031367405.1). Classification (GTDB taxonomy): domain Bacteria; phylum Acidobacteriota; class Terriglobia; order Bryobacterales; family Bryobacteraceae; genus JALHNI01. The sequence goes on along the minus strand of JANLPT010000362.1, from coordinate 30,517 downwards.
TGGCCGCGACCTGCATAATGTTCTCTTCGAAAACCCCCACCGTATTGGGATTGGTGACCATGAAAGCGGCCACGTCTTCGCTCATCGCCGCGTCGAGCGTAGCGGGATCCACCATGCCTTGATCATTCGACTTCAGCGTGCGCACTTCATAGCCGACCATGGCGGCGGTGGCCGGATTGGTGCCATGAGCCGAGTCCGGCACCAGGACGATTTTGCGCGGATTGCCTTGCTTTTCAAGGTACGAGCGAATCATCAGAATACCAGTCATCTCGCCATGCGCGCCCGCCGCAGGCTGCAAGGTAACGGATTCCATGCCGGTAATCTCGCCGATGGCTCGCTCGAGCTGCGCCGTGATCTCCATCGCCCCTTGCGCCAAGTCTTCCGGTTGGTAAGGATGGGCCCAGGCGAGCCCCTCGGTTCGCGCCACCAATTCGTTCACCCGCGGGTTATATTTCATGGTGCAGGAGCCTAAAGGAAACAGCCCCAGGTCAATGCCGTAGTTCCAAGTGGAGAGCCGTGTGAAGTGGCGAATCACCTCGAGCTCGCTCACCTCAGGAAAGTCGTCAATTCCGGCGCGCGTATTACCCGCGCCCAGCGCTTGTTGAGGGTCAACGGCGGGCACGTCGAGGGGCGGCAGCTGATAACCGATCTTGCCAGGTGAACTCGATTCAAAAAGCAATCGTTCATTCTGGTTGAGTTGTTGAACCGTCTTACCGGTCATGCGCACACCTCCGCTACCTGATCCATCTCCTGCTTCTTATTCATTTCGGTGGCACACCATAAGGAGCAGTCCGCGAGTTCAGGATAGAAATCGCCCAGTGGAATACCGCCGATGATCTTGCGTTCGCGTAACAAGGCATTCTGGTTCGCCGGTGTCCCTTTGGCCCGCGCGACAAACTCATTGAAATAGGGTCCATCGAAGCGCAATGGCAACTTACTACCCAGGTAGTGCGCCTTCGATAAATTCTGATGAGCCAACTCACGTAGCCCCGCCTTACCATAGACGCTCATGAAGACGGTGGCCATCAGCGCAATCAGCGCCTGATTGGTGCAGATATTCGAAGTCGCTTTTTCGCGGCGAATGTGTTGCTCGCGCGTCGAAAGCGTCAAACAGAAAGCGCGCCGCCCGTCGGCATCCCGCGTTTCGCCCACTAAGCGCCCAGGGATTTGCCGGATGAACTTATCCTTGGTAGCGATAACTCCCGCATAGGGTCCGCCGTAACTCGGCGAAATCGCAAAGCTCTGTAACTCACCGCAGACAATGTCGGCTTCGGTGGCGGGTTCCAGTAACCCCAGCGAAACCGCCTCAGTAAATACCCAAATCAAGAGCGCGCCCGCCCGGTGCGCGATTTCGGCAATCGCCGCCGCATGCTCGATGCCGCCAAAGAAGTTAGGCGATTGCACGATCACTGCGGCGGTATGCGCGTCTACGTGTTTAGCGAGATCGTCCAGATCCACCGTACCCCGTTTCACATCGTAAGCCGCAGTTTCCACGGGCAGCCCTTGCCGCTTCAAGTAAGTGTCCAGCACCTGCCGGTATTCCGGATGGACGTTACGCGCCACCACGATCTTGTCACGGGCCGTGATGCGGCAAGCCATCATCGCCGCTTCCGGCACCGCCGTCGAGCCGTCATACATTGACGCATTGGCCACATCCATGCCCGTCAATTGGCAGATCATCGTCTGGAACTCGAAGATCGTCATCAACGTGCCCTGCGCCATCTCGGCTTGGTAGGGCGTGTAAGAAGTGAGAAACTCGCCGCGCGACGCAATCACGTCGCACATCACGGGCCGGTAATGCGCGTAGACGCCCGCACCCAGAAATGACGCGTAGCCACTGGCACATTCGCCGGCGCGAGCCTTGAAGTAATCGACAATCTCGTATTCAGAAATGCCGGCGGCAATGTCCAGCGGACGTTTCATCACTGCCTCGGCGGGCAGGTGCGCATGAAGTTCGTCCAACGACTTCATTCCAATTACCGCCAACATCTCCTGGCGTTCAGAATCGGACTTCGGCAGATATCGCAAAAATGCTCCTTACTATCTTCATGTAACTGGAGTTAGCTCAGCCCGTCAGCGAGAGGGATGGCCGCTCAACGGTTACTCACCAATGTATTTTAGATAATCCGCCAAGGTCATCAGACTCTTTACTTCGTCCGGCGAAGTTAATTTTACTTTCACCAGCCAGGCTGCGCCATGCGGATCTTCATTCAGCTTCTCCGGCTGAGTGGCCAGAAGCGTATTGACTTCCAGCACTTCGCCGGAAATGGGCGAGTAAATATCGGAGACCGCTTTCACGCTCTCTACTGACCCAAACGTGGCGTGCGCCGTCAGCGCCAAACCCAGCTTCGGTAAGTCGACATAAACAATGTCACCGAGCTCTTTCTGCGCATGATCGGTAATGCCAATCGTGCCAATGCCGTCCGCGACACTCACCCACTCGTGCTCTTTGGTATATGAATAATTTTCCGGATACATGAAACTTAAATTTTGCCTCTCTGATAGAACGGCGTGGCCACCACGACGGCGGCGGCGGTCTGGTTCCTCACCACGATCTCGAATTCCGTGCCGATCGCGCCACGATCAGCAGGCAGATAGCAGAGCCCGATGTTCTTGGGAACGCCGGGCGTGGATAAGGTGGGCGACGGACTGCCGGAGGTGACCCAACCAGCCTTTTCGCCGTCGAACTGCACGTCGTAGCCGTCGCGGCCGATGGCCCGCCCGGTCATCTCAAAGCCCACCAACTTGCGCGATAAGCCGCGCTCCTTCTGGCTCGCCAAGGCCGCCCGGCCCACGAAAGCAGGTTTATCGAACTTGACGATCCAAGCAAGATCGGCCTCCAGCGGCGAAATGCTGGCGTCGATCTCGTGGCCATAGAGCGCCATCTTCGCTTCGAGGCGCAACGTGTTGCGCGCGCCCAAACCGGCCGGTTTGACGCCGAACTCCTCGCCGGCCACCAACAGCGCCCGCCAAATACGCGCCGACTCGGCTGGCGCAAAGTAAATCTCAAAGCCATCTTCGCCCGTGTAGCCCGTGCGAGCGATCCGCGCCGGCGTCCCCGCCACTTCGCCATCGGTAAACCAATAGTATTTGATCTCGCCGAGCGGAGTCTTCGTCAATTTTTGCAGCGTCTCTAAAGCTCGCGGACCCTGAATCGCCAGCTGCGTATATTTTTCCGACGTCAGCTCCACCGTCGCATCGAACGAGTTCAGCGCCTGAATGTGGGCGAAGTCCTTCTCCTGATTTCCGGCATTGACGCAGATGAAAAAGTGATCGTCGGCCACCTTGTGGATCAGAATGTCATCGACGAAGCCACCGGTCTCATACAGCAGCCCGGCATAGTGAATCTGCCCGTTCGCCAACTTGGCGGCGTGGTTCGAGGAGAAGTGGTCCACCAGTTCGAGCGCCTGGGGCCCGCAGACGTCGATCTCGCCCATATGACTGACGTCGAAAAGCCCGACGGCGCGCCGGACGGCATGATGCTCATCGACGAGCCCCGAGTACTGCACCGGCATGTCCCACCCGCCAAAATCCACCATCTTCGCGCCCTGCGCACGATGAATCGCATTCAACGCGGTTTGTTTCAAGGGCTCAGGCACTGCGGATTCTTGGGACATGGGCGGAATCCCCACTATAGCAATGGCCTTTCGGGGGTGTCCACCAGGTGTGAAGGAACCTAATCAGCAATGGGAGATCAATGCTCTCGATTGATCTCGAAATGTCCACTGAGGGTGGTGGAGGCGGCGGGAGTTGAACCCGCGTCCGAAAAAGTCTGCCCTGAAAAGCCTACGTGTGTATCCGAATTCTAAATCTTAACGACCGCCTCAGAACCGGCAAGATGACGATCGTCCAGTCCGATTGATTTAAACCGCTGGCTACGAACAGAAGCCTTTGGCCGATCTCCTGAGGATGACGCCGGTACATCGGGTCAGGAGCACCCCGATGAGCAGCGGCTACTTAATTAATTAAGCAGCGTATGCAAACTGCGTGTTGGCAGTTATAATTTCCGATCGTTTAACGAGAGCTCGGAGCTCGACACGCCTCTTCAAAACAACGCAATCCCGTCGAAGCCGTTTCGCCCCCTTTATGGTGTGCGGCTATCCTTAGTGTAGCAACTGGCGGTCGATGAAGCGGTAAGCCTGTTCACGAATGCCGGCGGGGAACTCGTGCGCGCGATCCGGGTAGACGGCTTCGAGTTGGCCAGACTTAAACTTACGCTCGACTTTGGCGATGGTTTCCTTCACGCCGGTCACGTCGAAGTTGGCGTCGTGCAGGGGAGCATTGACGAAGATGGCGCGGGGGGCGATGGCGGCCAGGATGTCAGAAAAATCGAAAGGCAGCTTGGCCGGGTCCTTGCCATAGACGGTTGCCACGCGCGGCATGTAGCCCTGATGGCTCCATCCGGTGAGGTCGCCGCCATAATAGCGGGCGGCGGCGGTGAAGCCGCAACTGGTGACGGCTACTTTCACCCGACTGTCGAAGGCGGCGAGGAACAATGAGTTATGGCCGCCGAGCGAATGGCCGATGGTGCCCAGGCGTTTTTTGTCCACCTGCGGCATCGCGGCCAGCACGTCGAGGGCGCGTTGGTGATTGGTGATCGCTTTCATGGTGGCGCTCGCGTAGCCATGGGTGTAGGGGTCGAACTGGTAGTCGCCGAAGTTAGGATAGTCAGGCGCGAGGGTGACGTAGCCGCGGCGGGCGAGTTCGAGGGCGTAGAAGAGGTCGGGATTGCCGCCCAGTCCGGCGGGCTCGCTTTTGCCGATGCGCGTGGTCTGATGCAGGCAAAGCATGGCGGGGTGTTTGCCTTTGCCGGGAGGCAGAAAGAGGTAGGCGGGCACGCGGTCCTGGTCGCGGGCGATGAAAACGATTTGGCGCCGGATGAGTCCGCCGTCGAGTTGGGTTTCGGCAATGATCTCCACGACCGGCGGCGTCTTGATGCGCGGTGGCATCGGGCCCATCACCGCTTCGAGGCCCGTGAGGTCCGCGGCGAGGTAAAGCAGAAGGAGAATCATTTCATTTGATTATGCGCGCTCGCAGACCGCTAGAATAGGATCAAATGAAACGCCGCATGTTCTTGGCTCTTCTGGCTCCCGTCATTCTGGTGACCGGCGCTTTGGCTCAAAAAGCACCCGTCAATGACGACACTATCTTCGATCAGGTACGCCTGAAGCTCGCCAGCGACCCCGATGTGCGCGGGGGCGCGTTTGACGTACAGGTGAAAGATGGCGTGGTGACCATCAAGGGTCGAGTAGATAAAGAAGGCTACAAGCAGCGGGCCGAGCGGCTGACCAAGAAGGTGAAAGGCGTCAAGAGCGTCGTCAATCTGCTTCTGGTGGAAGCGCGCTTGCCCCCCAAGTAATGGCTATTCCTGCGCCGATTGCGGCTGAACGTCAGAGTCGCGCCAGGCGCTGATCTTCAAGCGACGGCAGACCCAGCAGAGGTTCTCGTCCGTGCCGGGGTGGACGTAGCTCATGGGTATGCACTCTGCTTCGCAAACCGCGCACTTGCGCAGCGGGACGTTGGGTTCGTTTTCGGCGATTTCTTTCTTAGGGGCCACTACTTCCAAGATATCGCATATCGGAGGAGTGTGCGCGCGGCGGAGAGCGAGCTCAGCCGCGCTAGCCACGCACTTAGAACGACAGCCGTAGCGCGAACTGGATCTGCCGGGGTGTCCCGACAATACCCGAGATAATGCCCGCGCTGGGCCCTCCGACGGCCGTATTGGGCAGGTCAAATTGCGCGTGGTTGAAGATGTTGAACATCTCCGTCCGGAACTGCAATTTGTAATGCTCCTTGAACGAGATGTTCTTGAAGATGGAGAAGTCGACATTGGTCCGGCCCGGCCCATACAGGACGTTCCGGCCACCGTTGCCAAAGGTGTAAATGGTGGGGGTGCCCCAAGCCGCCGTACCGGACGCGCCGAGGGTGGTATCGAACCATTTGGCGATCGACGGATTGTCGATCGCGCCCGATTTGAAACGGTCCGGACGGCTCGCGCCTGCGTTGGAGACGGAAGCATTCAGCACCGGGGTGAACGGCAAGCCGCTCTGCTTGACGAAGATCATATTCATGTCCCAGCCACCGAACATTTGGTTCACGGCGTTGTGCCCCGCACTGAACTTGCGGCCTTTACCGAAAGGCAATTCGTAATTCATGCTGTGGACGAAGCGATGCCGGATGTCGAAACCTGAGTTACCGCGGTCGACTCGCCGGTAGCGCGCATCCTGCGGTAAAGGACCATTGTCAGCGCCGCCAAACTGATTGGCGACGAAGTCCACGGAATGCGCCCAGGTGTAAGCCGTCAGAAAGCCCAGCCCATTGGCGAACCGGCGCTCCAGTGACGATTGCAGCGAGTGATAGGCCGATAATCCGTCAGAGACGTTATAACTAACGCCTTGGACGCCAGGGGCGATAATGCCCAGGGGACGGCGCAGGATGGGCGCTGCCGGACCGGGAATCAGCTGGTTCGGATCGAACACGTTGTCCAAACGGCGGCCCAGGTTACCCACATAGCCGATCTTGAACACCATGTCTTTGGGCAAACTCTGCTGCACCTGCAAATTGAATTGCTCGGCATAGCCGGAGCGGAACTTAGGGTCAATGGCGAGCATGGCCCCCACCGGATTGTTCGCTACCGTGGCCGGATCGAGATTCGGAATCGGATTTAAGCCATCGGAAACGCGGCGCGGATTCGCCACAAACTGATTGATGTCCACGGTCACGATCGGGCCAAAAGGCAGTTGACGGTGCCGTCGCATCAGCACCGATTCGCTCCCGGCGGGATTGTAGAAGATGCCCGCGCCACCGCGTAGCACCGTGCCCTTCCGCAACCGGTAAGCGAAGCCTACCCGCGGGGCAAAGTTATTCTTGTCCGAAGTAACACCGGTGTATTCGTCGGTATTGAAGCCCGCGATGAGTAACTTACCCGTGACGACATTGAAGTTAGTCCATTTATTATCCAATTCGCGCGTGGGAGTGTCGAACTCATAACGCAAACCGAAGTTGAAGGTCAGCCGCTCATTGACGCGCCAGTCTTCCTGGACAAAGAAGTTCCATTCCCATTGAATGATGCGCGGTTTGAAAAGGGTAAAATCCTGTTCAATCGTATTGGCCACACCCAGCAGGGTGGCGGCCATGGCGTCGCCCGTCGAAGCGGCAGCATTTGGATTGTCGCTAAAGGTGCGGCCAAAGTTAAAGCGGCCATTGCCGCGATTGGTTTGATATTGCGTCAAACGGCGATTGCGGAAGTCCGTGCCGAACTTAGTGGTATGGCGGCCATTTAACTTAGTAAAAGCCACCGACGGATTGTAAGTATCCTCAAAGCGGATAATGGGCAATGAACGCGTCTGCCCAATACCCGAATAGCCGGCGGGGCTGAAGATCGGGATGCCGTCGGAGTTAGGACCCTGGTTCGAACCCTTCACCCCCAATTTTTCGCCGAGCTTCGCGCCCGCCGCCGCACCTTCTTGCAGGAACGTCAGGTCGAAACGATTCCAGCCCATTTTTGTTTCCATGATCAGGGTGGGCGACCAGGTATGCACCCAGTTCGACACAATGTGGAAAGCCTTCAGCGCCGAGGCACCGGCAAAGGTGTCCTCATTGCCCAGGCCATAGGTTCCGTCCAGACCAGGAATTTTCGCACCCAGGAAAGTACTGGGGCGAGTGGACACCGTGTCCTGACGCGAGAAACGGCCAAAGATACTATTTTTCTCGTTGAGCGTATAGTCTAACCGGCCGTCTCCTTGGTCCCAATCCTGCTTCTCTTTGGGCGACGACGTATGGTTGTTCACGATGCCCGGCAGCGTCGGCTGCGGGTAAGCCTGCACCAGACGGCCCATCACGGGGTCAAAGCGGTTAGAGGGAATCTGGCGATTCGGAAAAGGATCGCGCAGGAAGCCGGATGCCGTGCCTGGCGCGGCCCGCAAAGTGGATGGGTCGAAGATATCGCGGATCGTGGAGAAGTCGCCGGCCCGCATCGCCGCAGTCGGTACCGTATTGACAAACGCCCGTTCCTGACGACGGCGGTAGCCCTCGTAGTTACTGAAGAAAAACAGCTTGTCCCGAATCACGCGGCCGCCGAAGCTGGCACCGAATTGGTTCTGCCGCAACGTAGGCTTCTTGGCCAAAAAGAAATTGCGGGCGTCCGTCGAGTCATTACGCAGAAAGTCGTACGCGCTGCCGTGCCAATCGTTCGTGCCGGACTTCGTGATGATGTTCACCGTGGCACCGGAATTGCGGCCCTGGTCGGCGGCGAACATACTGGTCTGAATCTTAAATTCGCGTACCGCTTCTACGGAAGGCCGCAACACGATCGAAAGCGTCAGGCGTTCATTGTTGTCGATGCCGTCCAGCATGAAGTTGTTCGATCCTTCACGGTTACCGTTCGCGAAAATCTCGCTGCCGGGGCGCAGGTCGTCCGGGCGAGTGCCGCTCATAATGGTGCCTTTGCTGCCGAAACCTACGCCGGTGACGCCCGGTCCAAGGGTGGCCAGTTGGACAAAGTTGCGTCCATTCAAGGGGAGGTCGGCGACCGCCTTCTGCTCGATTACTTGCCCGATTGCCGCGTTGTCGATTTCGAGTAAAGGACTGCCGCCCTTCACCTCCACCGTCTCCGACACTTGGCCGACTTCGAGCTTGAAGTCGACACGGGCAGACTGGTTTACCTCCAACGTCAGATTGTCCTGCACGCTTTGGCGGAAGCCAACCTTTTGGGCAGTTATCTTGTAGCGGCCCGGCTGAAGAAAGGGAACCGTAAAGGACCCATCGTCTCCCGCCAGCGCCTCTTTGACAATCAGCGTTTCGAGGTTCTGGACTGTGATTTTGGCAGCGGCAACCGACGCATTCGAAACGTCGTTCACCGATCCGGTAATGGTGGCGTAGTTTTGGGCGAAGAGCGGAACACCGATCGCCAGCACCAAGATTGAGAAAATTGAGCGAAACATAGCAAGACTCCGAGCAGGGGAATTCATCTGAAAGTCATGATATCAGAGGTCCGTAGCCAGATGAAGAAATATTAGCCAAGCTTGTCGGAACTACGACGCCAATTTTCGCCGGGCCAGCAGCAAGACTCGGCCGGAAGGCGGATCGCCGGGAATCGCATGTAAGCCTTCCACGTGTAAGCCGGCCAGCGCACAGGCCGCATAGATTTCCTTTGGCGCAAAGACATGCTGGCGCATCCGCACCTCCATCTGAGCCTTTCCGTCGATGCGCAGAGTGGCATCGCAGTAAGCCCGCTGCCGCCGGGGTTCGTAGCGGAAATGGAGCTGGCACTCGCCGCCATCCACATCGACTGTCGCGGTGCGATTCCAACTGTTGGCGTATCCTTCGGCCAACACCAGGTCCCCGAAAAACCAGCCCCCGGGTAGTAAATGATGATGCACATTCTGAAGGGTACGGGCAAGATGCCGTGCGCCGTGGGCATGGTTAAGGCTGTTGAAGCTGCAAATGACGGCATCGAAGCGCTCGGCTAACGCGAATTCCGCCATTTCGCCCAGAACGAAACGCGCTTCTGGTGCCTGCGTGCGCGCGTAGCCGATCATGCCGCGCGAAAGGTCAACGCCGGTGACTTGATAGCCATCGGCGATCAGGGCGGCGGCCATCTGGCCGGTGCCACAACAAAGGTCGAGGATGCTGGAGCCGGGCGGGAGATGCGGTTTTAGGTATTTGGCAAATTGCTCGCGGGCCGTCGCGAGGTAAACGGTGCCCCAGTCCTGGTTATAGAGCGCGGCCAACGCATCGTAAAATCGCCCATCGTCGCTCTCCATTTATATTTGGTTATACCTGACTCATCTGACGATACAGGGGTTTCATCGCCGGGTAAAGCTGCCGGTAGACTTCGTACCCTCGCTGATAAATTGCCAGCTCATTGGACTGCGGCAGCAGCGATTCCACTTCATGAATGGTGGCCGCGCAGGCCTCAGTGACGCTCGCGTAGGCTCCCGTGCCGACCGCCGCTAGCAGTGCCGCACCATAAGCTGACCCCTCCTGGCTTTCAAGCGTACTTACCGGCGTCGCAAAGACATTGGCGAGTAACTGGCGCCAGAACGGGCTCTTCGCCCCACCGCCCGAGAGGCGGACGCGGTGCGCGTCGACACCTAAGTCATGCAGCAGCCCTAAGCAATCCTTGAGCGAGTAACTTACTCCTTCCACCAACGACCGGATGAGGTGCGCACGCCGATGGCTGGCCGTCAGCCCGATCCAGCCGCCGCGGGCCAGCGCATCCAGGTGCGGCGTCCTTTCGCCCATCAGATAAGGGGACCAGAACAATCCTTGGCTAGCGGCCGGCGCAGTGGCGGCTTCCGTCATCAGTTCGTCATAGGAAACGCCGGGTGCCAATTGATTGCGGAACCATTGCAAGCTGAGCCCTGCGCCTTGAGTTACTCCCATCACATGCCACTTACCGGGCACGGCGTGGCAGAAAGTATGCACCCGGCCCAGCGGATCGAAGTTCGGCGCGTCGAGATGCGCAAACACGACGCCCGAAGTGCCGATGGTGCAGGAGACCATGCCCGGGCTGACGATGCCATTGCCGACGGCACTAGCCGCCTGATCGCCGGCTCCGCCCACGACGGGCGTTCCGGCCTTCAATCCAGTCGCTTGCGCGGCTTCGTTGGAGATTACTCCTGTAACCTCAGCCGACTCATAAACCCGCGGTAAGATACTCGCGTCCAGACCCAATGCCGAAGCCATTTCTTTCGACCACTTACGCTTCACCACATCGAAGAGCGCCGTGCCTGACGCGTCCGATACGTCAGTGGCAAACTCGCCGGTTAACTTATAACGCAGATAATCCTTGGGCAGCAGTAAGTGGCGGACCCGCTCGTAATGGGCCGGTTCGTGGTCGCGCACCCAGAGTAACTTAGGCAACGTGAAGCCCGTCAGCACCGGATTGGCCGTGTAAGTCAACACTTTCTCGCGGCCCACTTGGGCATTGATCGCATCCACTTGATGCTGGCTGCGCTGGTCGCACCAGATGAGCGCGGGACGAATGACACGGCCCTCGGCATCGAGCAGCACCGAACCGTGCATCTGTCCCGCAAGGCCGATGCCTTGGATCTGCCCGCCCTTCACCTGAGCGCCTTGAAGGACGCCTTGGATGGCCTGCGCACTCGCCGCCCACCAGTCATCCGGATCCTGCTCCGCCCATAGCGGCCGCTGCATGGCCATCTCGCGATGCGCCACCGTATGAGCGTGTTTCACAGCGCCCGATTCGTCAATCAGCAGCGCGCGGCTGCCCCCGGTTCCAACGTCAATCCCCAGCCAATACATACAAGCCCCATTGTAGGGGGTTCCTTCGCGACGGTCCTGGGGCGCTATAGACTGTTAGGCATAATGCCTGATCGACGTGACGCTCTGAAAGGCTTGGCCAGCCTCACCGTACTACCAGCTTTAGCCCAGCAGCATGAACACGGTGAACCCGCCAAGGCGGAATCGGCCAAACCCGTGGCCAAGTTCTTTTCGCCCGCCGAACTGCGAGCCCTGGGCGAATGGGTGGAACTGATTCTGCCGCGCACGGATACGCCCGGTGCTCGCGACGCCAACGTCCATTACTTGATCGACGGACTTTGCCATCGCACACCCGCCGCCGGCCAGGCGTGGCGCGAAACTCTCACCTGGCTTGGCAAGCAGAAAGGCGGCCGCGAGCACGTCCTGCAGAGCATCAGCGCCGAAACGGGCACGCCGGGTGCCACGCACTTCAAACGCCTGAAGGACGGGACGATCGAGCAATACTACACGACGCGCGAGGGTCTGCAGACCGAGCTTGGCTGGAACGCCAATACTTATGTAGCCGAATTCAAGGGTTGCACGCACAAGGAGCACCGCTAAGATGGCGCAGGTACGCAAGAGCCCCGAAGTACACGACGTCATCATCGTGGGCAGTGGCGCAGCCGGAGGCATGGCGGCCTGGAACCTGACGCGCAAAGGCATCAAGGTGCTGATGCTCGACGCGGGCGAAAAATTCAACCGCGGAGGATTCTGGAGCCATGTCAAGCCGTGGGAGAGCCAGAAGAAACTCGATGCGGGCCAGAAGCCGCCGCAGTTCTTCGTCGACAACAACGAACAGCCCTACCACTCCGACCCCTACTTCTACCTGGTTCGCGTGTGGGGCCGGGGCGGCCGCACCAACGTCTGGGGCCGTGTCGCGCTGCGCTACGGCGACCTCGACTTCGCCGCCGCCGCGCACGATGGCTGGGAAATCGACTGGCCGATTCGCTACAAAGACGTCGCGCCTTATTACGACCAAGTGGAGCAATTGATTGGCGTCTGCGGCGGCGAGGATGACCAGGATTCCCTGCCCGGCTCGAAATTTCACCTGCCACCGCCCGCCCCCCGCTGCGGCGAACGGCTGCTGCAACGTGCCGCGAAATCGGTCGGCATTAGCGTGATCTCGCAACGCAAAGCCGTGTTGACCAAAGAACACAACGGCCATGGCCCGTGCCACTATTGCGGCGCTTGCGGACGCGGCTGCGACGTGGGCGCGTTCTTCAATTCGAGCGATTATCTGATCGAGCCCGCTTTCAAAACCGGCAATCTCCAGTTGATCGATAACGCCGTAGTCGGGCGGGTGCTGGTGGGTGACGATGGGCTCGCCAACGGCGTGCAGTACTTCGACCGCCGTACGAAGGAAGAGCACACCGTGCTGGCCAAGCGCGTGATTATCGGCGCCGCTTGCGTGGACTCGACGCGGATTTTGCTGAATTCGAAGAGCGAGAAATTCCCTAACGGCATCGGCAATTCGTCGGATGTCATCGGCCGGTTTCTTTGCGAACAGGTCCGCTTCCACATGTACGGCTTTGCACCCGAACTGATGGGCACCCCGGTCTTGAACGACGACGGCATTGGCGGCGAGCATATTTACATGCCACGCTTCAACCATCGCGGGCCGAAGCGCGACTATCTACGGGGCTTCGGCTCGCAGTTTTGGAACATCGGCGCGCAACCGGGGCTCGCCAGTTGGGCCAAGCAGTTGCCCGGCTATGGTGCCGGCTTGAAGCAGAACATCAAGAAGCACTTCCCCGCCCTGCTGGCTATGCATCCTTACGGCGAGGTGCTGCCGTACAAGGACAATCGCGTCCGCGTGGACGGTGGAAAAGTGGATCGCTACGGCCTGCCGATCGCCAAGATCGAATACCAGATCCGCGACAACGAAAAGAAGATGCTGGTCGACATGTACGACACGGCCGAGCAAGTGATGCGCGCGGCGAAGGCGGAGATCCTGCCCTTCGAACGCGGCACGGTGGACGTGGCGGGCAGCGCGATCCATGAACACGGCACGGTCCGTATGGGCCGGGACCCCAAACGCAGCGCCCTGAATGGCTTCTGCCAGATGCATGACGTGAAGAACGTCTTCGTCGTCGACGGCGCGGCGTTCACCACGGCCAGCGAAAAGAACCCCACCTTGACCATTCTGGCTTTGTCGTGGCGGGCCACGGACTATCTGGCCGAGCAGATTCGCAAGGGCGAGGTCTGATCGGTCCGCGTGCTTGGCCCGGCCGCTAACGGCACATGAATTCGAAAGCCTGACTGACCATGGCTTTCATTTCGGTCCGCTTCACTACCGCATCGAGGAACCCGTGCTGCAGCAGAAATTCGCTGCGCTGGAAGCCCTCGGGAAGCTTTTGCCGGATCGTCTGTTCAATGACGCGGGGGCCGGCGAAGCCGATGAGGGCGCCGGGTTCGGCAATGTTGAGGTCACCAAGCATGGCGAAACTGGCGGTGACGCCGCCCGTGGTGGGGTCAGTGAGAATGCTGATGTAGGGGACGCCGGCTTCATCGAGGCGCATGAGCCCGCAGGAAATTTTGGCCATCTGCATCAGCGACGTGGCACCTTCTTGCATGCGCGCGCCTCCAGAGGCTGAGACGACGATGAGCGGGTGCTGTCCGGCCAATGACCGGTCAATGGCGCGGGCGATCTTTTCGCCCATCACCGCTCCCATGCTGCCGCCGATAAACTTTAGCTCGAGAGCGCAAATGTTGACGGTGCGGCCATTCATCTCGCCGCGGGCCGAGATGATGGCGTCGCGGAGGTCGGTGGCATTTTGCATGGCGGCTAAGCGCGCCGTGTATGGCTTGGAATCGACGAAGGCAATCGGGTCAGTCGAGGTAAGGGTTTCGTCGAACTCTTCGTAGTCGCCGTCGAACAGCAACTCAAGGCGGGCGCGGGCGTCAATGCGGAAATGGTAGCCGCATTTGGGACACAGGTGAAGGTTCTTCTCGAGTTCCTGGCGGAAGATCACTTGCCGGCAGCCTTCGCACTTCACCCACAGGCCCTCCGTGAGGACGGTACGGTCGTCAGCCGAAGATGTTGTGACTGACGGCTTGTCTCGTTTCCACCAACTCATGCGACCTTCAGTCTACCGTGTGGCGAGGCCCTTGTCGCGCGATGCGACGCAAACACACAATAAGTCATTTATTATCAAATACTTATAAGATATTCTGGACACTCCAATTCACGCTACTTCACCCGGAGCCCATGATTCTAATGGAGTTATAATCTAGTCGGACACTGTTTTTCAGGCGGCGCACCGAGGGATAGGTCAAATAAGTCTTTCTTTTTCAATTAGATATGGAGTTCGAAGAAATGTGCCTGCGGCTCCGGATTGGTGTTGTAGCGATCAATGGGGACATATCCCAGGCGCTGGTAAAGGCCGATCGCCCTTGCCATGAATGGCAGCGTATCGAGGCGGACTTTCGTGTAGCCGAGCCGACGCGCCTCATCGGCGGCACAACGCATCAGCTGCTCGCCCAACCCCAACTGCCGGAACGCCGGCCGGACGTAGAGGCGCTTTGCTTCCCCAACCTCGTCCGTTAGCGGCTTCAGAGCCACGCAACCGGCAGCCGACCCATCCACGTGAGCGATCAGGATGGCCGCATAAGGTGCCGGCAACGCCGCCAGTTCAACGTCGAATGAGGCAAAGCAAACCGGCGCGTTCACACCGGCTTGGTACTCGCGAAAGAGCTCGCGCATCAGCTGGGCATCACTCGACCGGCCCACTTCGATCAAGCCCGGAAACCCTCCCACACATGGGCAGAGAAACGCTTCAGCACCTGGAAGCCGAAGCGCTCGTAGAGCCGGACCGCTTCGACATTCGCCGCCGTCACCGTCAGCGTGACGGACTGGCAGCCGACACGCCGCAGCCCCTGCAATGAATAGCGCAGCATCTCGTAGCCCAGCCCTTCGCCTCGCACTGCGTCGGCCGTGCAAAGCTGCGTGATGTGCCCAATGCCGGGGCAGACGATGCTGGTGAGGCACAAACCGCTGAATTGCCGTGACGAGGCGTCGAGCGCGATACAGGACGCCGATTCCTGAAACGTGCCGCAGCCAGGGTACTGCACGATGTTCATCAGAAAGCGCCGGGCACCGCTGGGGCTGCGATATTGGTCATTGATGTGCGAATCGATGTGGTGCCGGTACGAGTCGCTGATGAGTTGCGACGCTTCGTCAGAACGGCGTTCGTCCCAACGATCCAGCAGAAAGCGGTTACTGGCGCGGCCCGGGGCGAACAAATCGATGGCGGTGAGGTCGAGCAGCATGAACAGCCGGGGAAATTCCTGCACCTGCGACGCCAGGGGAAAATGCGGGCCGGCGGGGCGCGAGTCGCGGTACATCAGCAACTGCGATTCAATACGCCGGACCCCAGGCTGACGGGCCAGCGTGGTCACCGTCGCGTGCAGCAAGGCTCGTTCGTGATCGGGCGTCGCATAGGCGTGCCGCACATACAAGTCACCCACCAGGCCCTTGTGTTCCTCGCAAACATAATAGGAGTAGCCGGCGAGTTGGCCGCCCACGCGCAGGGCGCAACCTTGCAGGGCGCGCATGTCAACGAAGCGTTCCACCAGGTCAGCGGAGGAACTGAAGTCCCAATAGAGGCGCTGCCGCCAGACATCCATCTCTTCGCGCAAAAGCTCTTCGATTTCGCCGCCCCGGACGTGCCCCAGATCAATGGTTTCCACACGCGCGGGTTGGGGCAATGCAGCCATTCGTTCTTCCTTAACTATAGCGGCATCAGTTGAGTCCAAGTGCGTTTCGCTGTTGAGAAGTGAAACGGCAGCGGGTTACCGGCGGCAGCGGAAAGCCCAATTGGCGCAGGTTCGCCAGGGCTGGGTAGAAGCACGGGTCGCTGGCCAAGGCGCGGGAGAAGTCCTGCTGCGCGGCGGAAATTTGCTGGAGCGCGGCCAAGGCAGTGCCGCGATTCGTCAGAGCGCGAGGATCGCCAGGTGCGGCGGCTAAGGCGGAGCCGAATTCGCGCAAAGCCTCAGCCGGCCTTTGTAACTCGAGGTACGCCCGGCCACGCTCTGCGGCGACCCGCGCATCGTTTGGAAGCCCGGCGAGCACCTCGATCGCTTCCGCCGGTGGGACGGCGCGCGCCAGTTGGATTCGCGGCCGGACCTTCCCGGGAGACCGCAAAACCGTCTCCCTCCACAACGACTCTTCCGTGCCAAAGACCAGGGCGCGCCCAAAGCTGAGGCCGCCCAGCACCACGCCGAGCGCCAGCACATGGGTCGCGGTGAGCCTGGGAAGCAGCAAGGCGGCGCACGCAGCAAAGCAGGCACCAGCCAGGTACATGCGGCGATCGGCGGCAAGGTCGGCGATGGGGAGAAAGCTGGAAGTGGGGGCCAGAAAAACCAAAGCGGCGGCGTACCAGAAGCCAGCCTTCGGTTTGGTCTTGAGGAGATTCCAGCCGACGCCGAGGATGGCGCACCAGCAGACCGCAGCAAGCCAGGGGCGGACGACCAGATCGGGGTCAAAGTTGAGTCCGATGGGGAAAATCAGCAGGCGCAAATAGCGCAGGATGACATAGCCCTGTGAGAGCCCGTAGTCCAACGGCGAAATAGCCACATCGAGACCGGCACCCGAGCCCTTGATTTGCGAAGTCGCCAGGAGTCCGCGGAGCCCGGTGGCGAGGGCCAGGCAGAACATCACCGCGATCTGGCACCATTCACGGTGGTTGCGCGACACACGCCAATGCAGCATCGCAAAGAATACCGGCAGCGCCACCGCCTCTTCCTTCGAAAGCAATGCGAGCGCCGTGGACAGCACCGCCAGCCAGCGAAGACCACGGGTCCAACTGGCGATCGCTGCCCAGCTGAACAGACCGCAAAGCAGCGTGCTGCGCGCATAAATGTAAGCGACGGGCTCCGTCTGCAGCGGATGAAGCGCAAA
Organism: Bryobacteraceae bacterium; assembly: GCA_031367405.1. Lineage (GTDB taxonomy): Bacteria > Acidobacteriota > Terriglobia > Bryobacterales > Bryobacteraceae > JALHNI01. Next base: position 13,353 of record JANLPT010000362.1, on the reverse strand, counting down.
CACCGTCACCGCCAGCAAGGCAGCGTTAGGGGGCAGCAAGCGGCTGAGCGCGTCGCGGGCGAACCAGACGGCGAGGAGGTGCAGCAGCAGGTTGACGAGATGGAAACCAAATGGGGCGTCGCCGTGGAGTTGATAGTTGGCCCACAGCGTCAGGTTCGTTAGGGGGCGCACGCGGTCCAGGTGAAGCAGGTCGAGCGCGCCGGAACTGTTAGTGTAGGCCGGATCGACGAGGATCGAATAATCGTCCAGGTGCATGCTGCCGGCGATCACCGGAACGAAAGCCAGTGCCGCCGCGAGGATCAGAAAAAGGGTGGAACGGGGTGCTATGCTCTCTAGTCTAGCCGTGACCCAACGACCCAAAACTGCCGCCGCCCGCCAAGCTCGCCTCCACCGGATTCTCGCCCATCTGCAACAGCTCTATCCGAATGTCGAATGCGCCCTGACCCATAGCAATCCGTGGGAACTGCTGGTGGCGACGATTCTCTCGGCACAATGCACCGACGTGCGCGTGAACATGGTCACTCCGGTCCTGTTCGCCAAGTACCCCACCATGCGCGATCTGGCGCATGCCAACCTCGATGAGTTGGGGCAAGATGTGCGGTCCACGGGCTTCTACAACAATAAGGCTAAGAACATCCAGGGCGCCGCGCGCACCATCCTCCAGGACTTTGACGGCCACGTTCCGCAAACGATGGAGGAGCTGTTGACGGTGCCCGGTGCCGCGCGCAAGACGGCCAATGTCGTGCTGGGCAGCGGCTTCGGGATTGCGTCGGGGGTGGTCGTCGATACGCACATGGTGCGCCTCGCCAATCGTCTGGATTTAACCAGGGAAAGTGACCCGGTGAAGATCGAGCGTGACCTGGTAAAGATCATTCCGCGCGAGCGTTGGATCGCCTTCTCCCACCAGATGATCCATCACGGCCGTAGCCTTTGCCCGGCCCGAAAACCGCGCTGCGGAGAGTGTCAGATTTCCCCGGATTGCTATGCTGCTGACAAAGCCGAATAATTTGCTAAACTACTGGTGTTGGCCAGGTAGCTCAGCTGGTAGAGCAGCGGACTGAAAATCCGCGTGTCGGGGGTTCAATTCCCTCCCTGGCCACCACAATCGAATCTGCTCTTTTCAGCCCTCCTATTCCTGCGATCCGCGAAGTTTCCCGATAGAATCAAAGTCGTGAAGCACAACCTTGTTTTGGTTCTCTCATGCCTGGGCGTCGTCCTTGGATCGGTGTCGTGTGGCCCGCCGGCTGACCGGGCGGCCGCAGCGGGCAAGCTGGTCGCCGAGGCCGACCGCGAGCTGATGGCGCTGTCGAATCAGGCGGGCCAAGCGCAATGGATCGCCGCCACTTACATCACCCAGGACTCCGAGGCGATCTCTGCCGCCTTGACCGAGAAGGCGATTCAGGCCGGTGTGAAGTACGCCAAGTTGGCGGCACAGTATGACGGCGTCGCCGTGACGCCGGAGGTGGCGCGGAAGCTGAAGCTCTTAAAAAATGGCCTCGTAGTCGCCGCCCCCAGTGACCCTAAGCTATCCGCCGAACTTTCCAAGCTTACCTCCGGGATGGAAGCGCACTACGGCCGCGCGAAGTATTGTCCCACCCCGGCGACCTGCCAGGACATCGGGCAAGTGAGTAAGACGATCGGCGAGAGCCAGGATCCCAAGAAATTGCTGGAAGTTTGGCAAGGCTGGCACGAGACGGCCCGCCCCATCCGCGCCGACTATCTGAAGTATGTCGCGCTGGCGAATCAGGGCGCGCGGGAATTAGGTTTCAAAGATTCCGGCGCGATGTGGCGAGCCAAATACGACATGGAGCCCGATGCTTTTGCGAAAGAAGTCGACCGGCTTTGGGAGCAGGTGAAACCGCTCTATGTTTCGCTCCATGCCTATACGCGCAACCGGCTGCGCGCGAAGTACGGCGACCAAGTGGTAACCGCTAGCGGACCCATCCCCGCGCACTTACTCGGGAATATGTGGGCCCAGAGCTGGGATAACCTTTATCCCTTACTCGCCCCCGCCAATGCCGGCCCCGGCTATGACTTATCGAAGATTCTGGCCGCGCGCAAAACAACGGCGGAACAGATGACCCGCATGGGCGAATCAATGTATCTGTCATTGGGCTTCTCACCTTTACCAAAAACATTTTGGGAACGCAGCATGCTCACCAAGCCGCGCGACCGTGAAGTGGTGTGCCATGCTTCGGCCTGGGACGTCGACAATGCCGATGACTTACGAATCAAGATGTGTATTGAGCCGACCGGCGAAGACTTTTTCACCATTCATCACGAGCTGGGCCATAACTACTACCAGCGCGCGTATAACCAACTGCCATTTCTATTTCGCGATTCCGCCAATGACGGCTTTCACGAAGCGATTGGCGATACGATCCAGCTGTCAATTACCCCGGAGTATCTGGTCAAGATTGGGCTCATTGGGAAGGTGCCTCCGGAGTCGGCCGATATGGGAGTGTTGATGAAGCGGGCCCTGGAGAAAGTCGCTTTTCTGCCGTTTGGATTAATGATCGATCAATGGCGGTGGAAAGTGTTTTCCGGTGAAGTGAAGCCGGAGCAGATGAATGCGGCGTGGTGGGAGCTACGCCAGAAGTATCAAGGCGTGGCGGCACCGATGGCCCGCACCGAGGAAGACTTCGATCCGGGCGCGAAGTATCATGTACCGGCCTCGGTACCGTATACGCGCTATTTTCTGGCACACCTTTTACAGTTTCAGTTTCATCGGGCGCTGGCCCAAAAGGCGGGCTGTCAACAGCCTTTATACCGTTGCTCGGTTTACGGAAATAAGGAAGCCGGTAAGGCGTTCGAAGCGATGCTGGCGCAGGGTGCGAGCCGCCCTTGGCCGGAGACGCTTAAGCTATTGACGGGTAAGAGTGAGATCGATGCATCGGCGGTGGTGGATTATTTTGCGCCGCTGAAGAAGTGGTTGGATGAGCAGAACGCGGGCCAGCCGACAGGTTGGTGAGCATTAGTACTGGGCGTAACCAAGTATCCCCTCCCTGACGGTCGGGGTTCGTTTGAACCGACCGGCTGGTGAGCACTAGGGCATCTGATTCTTCAGCCAATTATCGAAAGAGTGTTTCTTCGGTCCATGATAGTCGATGGCGTCGAAAAAAGCGGCGTTGCCGTTATAACGCGGATCGCCTTGTTCCTTCAACATCGTCTCCATTCTTTCGCGAAGCGTGCGCTTCACTTGCGCGTAATCGAGGCTAGCCGCCAGGTTCTTCATACACTCCGGATCTTCACTTACTTTGTATAACTCCTCCGCCGTGCGAAAGCCGAAGGAGAGTTGATAGTTTTTATCGAAGCTGGAGAGCATTAGCGTCTTGGTGGGGCTGTCATCGACATCGCGATAACCCGTCTCAGGATTGCCGGCCGGCCAACGCGATGGCTCGAAATTGCGCACATACAAAAAGTCCGGGGTGCGGATGGCGCGCACCGGGTAGCCCGCATCGTTGGGACGGCCCAGATCGTGGCGTTCCTTGGCAATCAACATCACGTCGCGGGTGGCATCCACGATGCCGGACTGGGGGCTTTTCAAGACATCGGCAAAACTCTTGCCGGTGACGGAGGGCGGAGCCTTGACGCCGGCGGCCTCTAGAAAGGTCGGCGCGAAGTCGCGGGTATTGATGAAGTCGTTCACGTGACGGCCTCCCGTCGTCAGGCGGCCCCAACGGATGGCCAGCGGGATGTGAAAGCCCTGCTCGTACATCTGCCCTTTGATGCGGGGAAAGGGCATGCCATGGTCAGAGGTGACGACGACGAGCGTATTCTCTAACTCGCCGATCTCTTCCAGCTTGGCGAGCGCGCGGCCCAGATGGGTGTCGAACCACTCCACCTCCAGCGCGTAGTCGAGCATGTCGCTGCGCACCGTCTGGTTGTCCGGGAAGTATGACGGCACTTTGACATCGGCCAATTGCTTCCCCGCCCGTAAGCCAGAGCCATCCTCGTAAGCGCGATGGGGCTCTTGTCCGCCGAGCCAGAAGCAGAAAGGCCGGGCTTTCGGGCGTTGCGCGAGGAAGTCCGCGAAGTTGCCGGCATAGTCGCGATTCGAGATACCGGTGGTGGGTGGCTGGTTGGTGCGCTTCTGATACTCCCGGCCGGCGGGATTGTGCTTCCAGCCGGTGGACTGGAAGTCGCCCGGACCCCAGCCCTTACCAGTCATGCCCACGAAGTAGCCCGCTTTTTCCAGCACGTCCGGATAGACGGCAAACTCAGAGGGGAAAATGCTGTAGTGATTGATGGCTTCCTTCAACTGCCAGGAGTTGCGGCCCGTGAGAATGGTGGCGCGGCACGGGCTGCATTTGGGATTGGAAGTGAAGGCGTTGTGGAAGAGCACGCCTTCGCGGGCGACGCGATCGAAATGGGGCGTCTTCACCCAGGTGGCACCATAAGCGCCGGCGTGGCCGTGTGACCAATCGTCGGCGATGACGAAGAGAATATTCGCCCGGGGAGTGGGCCGGGGATTGGATTGGGCGCGGAGGGCGGCGGCGGAGGTGAGAAGGAATTGACGACGGTTCACAGCGATCAGGTTAACGTAGAGTGATGACGAAACCAAGAATCAGGTGGGGCGTGCTGGGCGTCTCGAAATTTGCGATCAACAAATGCGTACCCGGCATTCAGGCTTCCGCGTTGTGCGACGTGGCGGCGATTGCGTCGCGCGACATTGACAAGGCGAAGGCTGCGGCCAGCAAATTGGGAATCTCGACCGCGTATGGTTCTTACGAAGAACTGCTCGCCGATCCGTCGATTGACGTGATCTATAACCCGCTGCCGAATCATCTGCACGTGCCATGGTCAGTGGCAGCGGCGAAGGCCGGCAAGCATGTGCTGTGCGAAAAGCCGTTGGCGCTCGCGAGGGAAGATCTGCAATTGCTGATCGCCGCACGCGACGCGGCGGGAGTGGTGGTGGGCGAAGCCTTCATGGTGCGGACCCATCCGCAATGGCTGCGGGCGCGTGATTTGGCCGCGGCGGGACGTATTGGCGAGTTGCGCGCCGCCACCGGATTCTTCAGCTACACGAATGTCGATCCCTTGAACATACGCAATCGGCCGGAGGTGGGCGGCGGTGCCATCTGGGATATTGGTTGCTATCCGGTGACCACTTCGCGAATGGTGTTTGGCACAGAGCCGGGGCGCGTCGCGGCGGCGATCGGGCGCGATCCGCAATTTGGCACCGACCGATTGTCGAGCTTCATCCTTGAATTCCCGCAAGGCCATGCCATCTTTACGTGCTCCACCCAGTTGGTGCCTTACCAGCGGATGCAGTTCATGGGAACGAAGGGTCGCATTGAAATGGAGATTCCTTTCAACGCGCCACCCGACCGGCCGAGCCGCATCTTGATTGACGATGGAGGCGAGTTGTCCGGCTCCGGCATTTCGACGGAGACGTTCGAGACGGGTGACCAGTACACGTGGCAAGCCGATGCTTTTGCGAGGGCGGTGCGGGGTGAAGCAGCGGTCGCGGTGCCGCTGGAGGATTCGTTAAAGCAGGTGGCCGTGTTGTCGGCGATCTTCAAAGCGGCGGAGAGCGGGCGCTGGGAACCGGTGTGAGGCGTCCTCGCCGACCCGCTTACCCGCAACGTGATAATTTCTCTACCCCCACTCTCCCCCCATATTTGGGTACCTGGGGTCGGTGGTGGTGCGACCCCAGGGTTGAAAACAAAAGGGTTCTTGCCAAATTTGACCGGGTGGGGGGACTCGGCTTTGGCCTGCCTTTGGACTGGGCCTTTGGACTGGGCTTTGCCCTGAGATGCGCACATGACAAGACGGCGACCTACATCCAAGGCATGAGCATCAGCCGGACCACTGGCATGGCGAAGAGCGTCGAGTCCACGCGGTCGAGCCAGCCGCCGTGGCCGGGCAGCATGGTGCCGGAATCTTTCACGTTCGCGCCCCGTTTCAAGGCGGATTCGGCCAAGTCGCCCACCTGGCCTGCGACGTTAGCGGCGGCCGCAGTGAGGAGCGTCTTCCACCAGGGAAAAGTGGGGAGCGCCCAGAGGATGTAGAAGACTCCAAAGACCATACTCGTCACCAGTGACGCGACTGAGCCTTCCCAGGTCTTGCCGGGAGAAATGACCGGGGCGAGCTTGTGACGCCCAATGGCGCGGCCGGCCAGCATGGCGGCGGTGTCGCCGACCCAGTTCAGCGCACAGGCCATCAGGAGCCAATGGGGGCTGATGCGGCCCAGGTCAATGGCGGTGCGCCAGCCGCCGAAGATGTAGACGATGCCGAGGACGAAGGCACCGGCGGAATGCAGGGCGTGCGCCAAGTCCTGAGAGCGCAACGCTAAGGCCATGCCGAGCATCACGAGCAAAGCGGCGGCCAGCATCCCGGGCACGGGGAGTGCCAGGATGACAAAGCCGCAGGCGTATCCGATGGGGGCGAAGGTGGAGAGCCCCATGGCCGTCACCAGCGCGAGGTATTCGTGATAACAGAGGCTGGCGATCACGAGCAAGGCCGTGAAGGCGGCCCAAGGCGGGGCGGCGAACATGATCCCCAGGACGGCCGGAATGAGAACCAAAGCCGTCAGCAAACGGGTCATTGCTTAGAGTGCGGAAACTGCTTCTTCCACACTGGATTCGGCGGTAGATTCGGCGATATGCGCATTTTCGAGGGCCGAGAGCCCGCCGAACCGGCGGTCACGCTTCTGATAGTCGAGGACGGCCCGCAGCAAGTCCGCGCAACGGAAGTCCGGCCAATAAGTTTCCGTCACATAGATCTCGGCGTAGGCGATCTGCCATAGCAGAAAATTGCTGATCCGCATCTCGCCGGACGTGCGAATGAGCAGGTCGGGGTCCGGCAAGCCGGCGGTGGAGACCGCGCCATCCAGCATCTCTTCAGAAATCTCGAGCGAACCCAACCGGCCTTGCGCCCGGGCCTCTTCGATCAACCGGTTCACGGCGCCGGTAATGTCGGAGCGGCCACTGTAGTTCAACGCGAGATTCACCTTGAGGCCCGTATTCCGGGCGGTGAGGCCAATCACCCGATGCAGTTCGTCGCGCGCGGCTTCGGGCAGATCTTCGATGCGCCCGATGGCATTTAACTGGATGTTCTGCTCCATGAGGGTCGTAAGTTCCTGCCGCAGGAAAAAACGCAACAGGCGGAAGAGCGTATCGATTTCACTCTTGGGCCGCTTCCAATTTTCGGTGGAGAACGCGTACAACGTCAGGGCTTCGAGGCGCAAACGGGCCGCCGTCTCCATGACAGAACGCACGGAATCAATGCCGGCTTTATGACCGGCCACCCGGGGCAGAAACCTCCGCTTGGCCCAACGGCCATTGCCATCCATGATGATGGCCACGTGAGCGGGTAGCCGGGATGGATCGATCTGACGAGCGAGCATCCAATCTTCAGTCCCCGGATTGAGGACTCTAAACAACTCTTGCATCGTAACTTCAGTAGCTTTCAGTAACTTTCACAGTGTACAAGTATTTAGCCCGTGAGCGTGAAACGTTCAAGATGGATGACCACCAGCGAGGCCAGACCCAGGAACGAGCCAAAGGGAAGTTCATAGGTGCTGGAGTCCTTTTTGGACAAGTAAAGAAAGGCCAGACTGATGAGTGAGCCGCCGAGCGAGCCGGCCAGGAGCGCTAAGAGGGTGGGCGAAAGACCATAAAACGCTCCCATCATGGCAATCATCTTCACGTCGCCCAACCCCAGGCCATCCTTCTTGCGGAGCTTGTAGTAGAGCTCACCCAACAGGAAAATGGAGAGCGAAGGAAAGGCACCTCCGAACAGCGCCTCAACGAGGGAACGGACGGGCTCGGGCCAGCCCGTGGGGATAAAGAGACTGGGCAAACCCTGGGGAAGGAAAACGAAGACCGCGAAGGCCAGTCCAACCACCGCGCCACCCAAAGTGAATTCGTCGGGTAGGATACGGTCGGCAAAGTCAGCAAAGATGCAGCCAATCAGGATGGCGCTATAGACGCAAAGTTTCAGGGCCATGAGGGTGAGGCCCCATTGCCCGACGGCCGAGGCAAACGCACAAGCGGTGATGAACTCCACGAGCGGATAAGTTGGCGAAATCGGCGCTTGGCAAGCCCGGCAATGGCCCTTCAGTAAGACGAAGCTGAGGAGCGGAACGTTGTCGTACCAGGCGACCGGCGTCTCGCACTCCGGGCATAGCGAGCGGGGCTTCACCACCGAAAGATCGCGCGGCCAACGGAAGATACAGACGTTCAAGAAGCTACCGATAAGAAGGCCAAATAAGGCGGCAAGAAATACTTCGGGTTGGATCATGCAAGGGCGATCTCGTACTCTTCGAGTGTACGCGCGATCAGGCGGTCGACGCTGAAGTGGCCTTCGATGCGCGCGCGGCCGGCGCGGCCATACCGGGCGAGTCTTGCGGGGTCGGACAGCAGGCCGGCGATGGCGTGCGCGAAGGCGGCCGGTGATTGATCGACCAGCATACCCGTCACACCATCTTCAATCGCCTCGGGCAATCCGCCCACCCGGCTGGCGATCACTGGCACGCCCGCCGATTGCGCCAGCAGAGCGGCGGAGCCCAAACCCTCCATGTCACTGGCGTAGAGGAAGAGGCTGGCGGTGGCCAGATCGGCGGCAAGGTCAGCGGTGAAATGAATGGGCTGGCCGAGGATCTGGGCCGTTTGCTCCATCAGCGTGCCGCCTTTGCGCGGGTCAGTCGACGCCAAAGTCACCACCCGGCCGGGCTGGTGAGTCGATTCAGCCAACAGCGGCGTTCCGTCAAACACGACGCCGATGCGATGTTCGGGAATGCCTTCTTCCACGAGAAGGTCGCGGACGTGCGCGGACACGGCCAGGAAACGTTGCGCGCGCCCGTACTTCCAGCGGGAAAGGAAATTGGTGCGTCGCTCAAAAGCCACCCGGCGCGAAACAACAATCCGGCGGCCAAGGAACAGGCAGTAGGAATGGGAACGCGAGTCGTGGGCGTGCAGCAGGTCAGCTTCGCGAGCATGCCGCCGCAAGGACGAGAGGGGGGCCGTGGGAAGATCCTGGGCATGCAGCGGTGACTCGGGTGGAGCGTAGATGCGGCAATCGTGTCCGGCGGCCAATAAGCCACGGACCAGCAGGAGAGCCTGGATCTGGCCTCCGCGCAGTTCGCGTCCGGTGTCGACGTGCAAGATTCGCATGGGTTATCGATGCGGGCTCATAAAGCGCGCTTTCGCATACTTCAAGAAAGTATAATGCGCCGCCATATAGGCGATAGCCAACCCCTCCGGCCCATCGAGGAAGCCGCGCTGAAAGAGGTAGGTCTTGAAGAACGTCCACAGCGGATCGCCCACCAGATGCCGGTAGCCGATGGGTTGCTTGAATTCGATGAGTTGTTCGGCGGCCAGCGTGGTGTAACGATCCATGGTGCGCAGGTGCTCAGAGAGCGAGTCGCAGGTGAAATGGAGCAGGTTGCCTTCGATGCGGCCGACGCTACCGTCGACGCGGACGCTTTCATGGACGTAGGCACCGTGCCACTGCGCATGGCGGCGATCGAACAGCCTTACTTTGCGGTCAGGGTACCAGCCCGAGTGCAGAATCCAGCGGCCGAGATACTGCGCCATGCGGGGCATGGTGAAGCCGGCGTGCGCGGGCTGCGTCTTTTTCAGCTGCCAGATCTCGGCCTCCAAGGTCTCAGAAAGGGCTTCGTCGGCGTCGATGGAAAGCACCCAATCGTTTTCGCAAACCGAAGCGGCGAAGTTCTTTTGGCTAGCATAGCCGCCAAACGGATTCTCCACCACGCGGGCTCCGAGATTGGCGGCAATGTCGCAAGTCCGGTCAGTGGAGCCACTGTCGACGACGACAATTTCTTCACAACATCGTAAGCTCTCCATCGCCCGGGCGATGTTGCGCTCTTCGTTGAGAGTGATGATAGCGGCGGAGATTTTCACGAGATGTACTACCACAGTTTAGGACGCCACCGGCCCGGCTGTAGCCGAGAGCGTGGCAATAATTTTTTCACGGTCGCGTTCGGCGCGAGTGGCGGCGAATTCGAGCACCACGCGGTAAATGGCGAAGCCCACCCCCGCGCCCAGAAGTAACACGCCGTAGAAGGCGAACGCGCCACCGAACCGGTAGCGGACCGCGTAGGCTAACAGAATCGGCATCGAGGCCAGCGGATAGAAGAGCAGCAGAAGGGTATGGAAACGGCCTGCTGAACTGGATCGCCAGGACTGGCTGGGGTCAATCGGGCGCGGATACAGCGTGGAACCGGCATTTCCGACCGACGCGAGAAACAAGCCGAGCACCAGCGTCACCGCCAAAGCTTCCAAAAACTGGTCAGGATGCAGAGGCAAACGCAAGCCGATCATCACCAGAAAGACGGCACCCAATTCGAGCAGCAGAAACGCCAAGCCCGCCAGATTCTTCGCCACGACCACGGTGCGGTAGGAGATGGGCGCGAGAAAATAAAGCTGGGCGGCAGCGCGATCGAAGCCCAAATGATTCCAAAAGGCCACCTCCGCCAGCAGGGTGAGCGCGTAGATGCAAACCACGGTGAGAAAGTTATCGGCGAGAAATCCAGCGCGGGAACCCTGGCCCATGGGTCCCATGGCATTCGGGCGGCCCATGGCAATCGGAAGCCAGATCATCAGACCGAAGGAAAAGCCCATCAGAAAAACGAGCCGGAACCGGGGGGCGCGACTCAAGAAGCGCAGTTCCTTCTCGAGCAAAGCCGCTAGCGGATCGCGCAGAAATCGCCGGGGCAAACAGTAAAAATATTCGATCAGCCCGATGCGGCCGCCGGCTTCTTCCGCAGCCTTCTTCTCCGCGCGGTCAAAGCACAAACTGCGGCTGAACTGCCAGCGGGAGAACAAGTAGGAGGCGGCGAGCCAACAGAGAAGGATAACGAGCGGCCCTGCGAACAACCGGCCCGGAGGTTGACCTAACAAAAGTCCGGCTGCGGCGGACCATGGTAGCCACACGGGAGGGGCCATCTGCATGGCGCTCTTCGCCCAAGCGGGCATGCCAAACGCGCTTAAGTACTGGGGCAATGCGGCCAGCGAAACGAACAGCAGCACCACCAGTTCACGCCAGCCGCGTTGCGCCAGCAAGCGCGTGAGCAGGTCCTTTACGGCCACCCCCATCAGCAGGTTGAACAGGATGAAGGGCAAAAGGGCGAGCGTGCCCAATCCGGACAACTGCGGGTTGACGATTAGGCCCACGGCAACGCCCAGCAGCACGATTAACATCTCGAAGCTGGTGGTGACGCGCAGCAGCACTTCCATCCAGAAAAGCTCCCCGGTGGAGATCGGATAGACCGCCAGGCGGCGCAGGTCGAGCGACATGCCGCTCGATACCAGAATCAGCGGCACCAGCTGCCAATAGGCGAAGACCAGCAGGAGCCCATTCGACACCACGTTGGGGAGATCGAGCCGGGTGGGCGGATGGCGAAGGATGCTGGCGATAAAGACGGCCAGGGCCGTCCACAGCCCATACCAGAAGACGGTGAGAAGAGTGGCAAAGGCGGTGGCTACCCGATTGGAGCGTGGATAGAAGTTTCGCAAAATGCGAAATTGCGCCCACATCACCGCTCGCAAGGCCGGCGTATGCATCAGGCGAGCCATTCAAGGCTCTCAGGGGAGCGGGCACCGCCCACCGTGCGCACGAACAACTCTTCGAGCGTTTCGTGGCCTTGGCGTAACTCGTCCATCGAGCCTTCCACCACCAAATGCCCCTCATGAATGATGGCGACCCGGTCGCACAGCCGTTCCACCACGTCGAGGACGTGGCTCGTAAGAAAGATCGTCGCGCCGCGCCGCACTTGCTCAATCAGAATGTCCTTCATGAGGCGGGCCCCTACGGCATCGACACCTTCAAAAGGCTCGTCCATCAGAAAGAGTTGGGGACGATGAATCAACGCAGCCGCCATCGCGCAACGCTTACGCATCCCTTTCGAATACTCGGCAATCAGCTTGCGCGCATGGCCATCGAGTTCAAAGAGCGCCAATAACTCGAGACTGCGCTCGTGGGCTTCGGCGATGGAGAGTCCGTAGAGACGGCCGACGAATTCGATGAATTCGCCGCCGGTCAAATGGTCGAAGAGCAGCGTGTCATCCGGCACCAGACCCAGACGCCGGCGAATTTCGAGCGATTGCCGGGACATCTGGAAGCCAAGGATCTCGATCTCGCCCGAAGTGGGCGGGATGAGGCCCATCAACATGCGGATCGTGGTCGTTTTGCCTGCGCCGTTAGGCCCCAGGAACCCGTAGAAACAGCCCCGCGGTACGGTGAGATTGAGGCCGTTGACGGCGTGCTTGTCCCCGTAGGTCTTGAAGAGACCGCGTACGGCGACGGCAGGAGAATCGACCATCGGTGAGCCGGTGAGAGGCGAGGGTAAGGGAGGCGGGGACGAATCCGGCATTCAGTAATTTCTATTATCGGGCTTTTAGCGGTCGATATGCAGGGATACCATGAGTTTACTTACGTCAGCCACCGCTACCTTGCTGCACACAGGCTCTTTGGCTCAACAGGCAATCCTGGCCAAGTTGAGCGACTTACCGCCGTTCTCGCCGGTGCTGAACAAGCTATTGGCCTCGCTGGGCGATGAGAACTTTTCCTATGGCCAGTTAGGCGCATTGATTGAACAGGATATGGTGCTTTCGGGCAATGTCCTGCGTTTGGTAAATTCGGCAGCCTACGGGCGGCGGGTGGAAGTGATGGCCATCTCAAAGGCGATCGCGATGTTGGGCGTCAATAAGCTCCGCAATCTGGTGCTGACCCTTTCGGTGGCGAACATGTGGCGCCGGGTGAAACTCGACCACGATTGGTCATTGGAGCGCTTCAATGCCCACGAGCTATCCACGGCGATTCTCTCCGACTTGATCGCGCAACGAGTGGCGCTGCAATTCCCGGAAGGCGCATTTTTAGCTGGTCTTTTGCATGATTTGGGCAAACTGCTCGTCGTCATGGCCTCGCCGGCCGATCATCTCGACATTGAGGCGCAGATGGCCCGGACCGGCTGTTCCCTGCTGGAGGCCGAACGGCTCATCCTGGGAATCGACCATGCGGCGCTGTCGGCCGAGGCGCTGGCGATCTGGAAGTTGCCCGCCACTCTGCAACGCGCGGTACGAGATCACCATGCACCGGTCCAGGGCGAGCTCAGCATGGTGATCTCGGTCGCCGATGAGTGCGTTAACCGGCTGGGATTGGGCATTGTCGCGCCGGCTGAGATGCCCCAAGCTGGCGATGCGGAACTTTGCGGTCCGGCCCTAGCGCGCCTCAGCTTGGAGGGCGGCTCAGAACGCCTGCTGGCCGAATTCCGGACCGAGTTCGAAGTGGCCAAATCGGTCCGGTAGCGTCATCACACCCCCCCCAGGCCGATATATCCGGGCGCGGCACGGGCGCCGCGTGGGGGGGGGGGGGGGGGCGGGGGGG
>JANLPT010000346.1:0-2644 GCA_031367405.1 Bryobacteraceae bacterium | reverse complement strand
TGAAAAATGCACCCCACAGCTATCGCTGTGGGCTAGCGTCGCTGCTGGCGGGCAAAATCGGGCAGAAACAAATGGTGACTTCGACATCCACCGCATCTTAATAATGCAGCAACGAGAAAATGTCATAACCGCCCAACTTCTGGCGGCCCGCCAGAAAGTCGAGCTCAATCACAAACCCTAACCCCGCCACGGTGCCACCTTGACGCTCCACCAGTTGGGCCACCGCCGCAGCCGTGCCACCGGTCGCCAGCACGTCATCGATAATCAGAATCCGCTGCCCCGCCTCCACCGCATCGGCATGCATCTCCAACTTATCGGTGCCATATTCGAGCGCATACTCAACGTTCACGGTCTTGGCCGGCAGTTTCCCCGGCTTACGCACCGGGATGAACCCGACGCCGAGAGCATAAGCCACCGCAGGAGCGAAAAAATAACCCCGCGCCTCAATGCCGATCACCGCGCCGATGTCTTGCCCTTTGTACCGCTCATGCAACCCATCGAATACGCGCCGCAGCCCTGGCCCATCTTTCATCAAAGTCGTAATGTCATAAAAGTTAATTCCCGGCTTCGGAAAATCAGGAACTTCACGGATGAGGGCTTTCAAATCAGTCATAGTTAGCGAATCTCGAAACCTTCACAGTTTACCATCGGGCGCTCCTGCACCTCGACACTCCGCACCTCCGCCCATCGCGGACCCTTCGCCACCACCCCCATCAACTCCTCCACCGCCTCCTCCGTCCCCACCGCCAACACTTCCACCCGCCCATCGGCCAGATTCTTGGCATATCCCCGAACCGCCAGTTTGCGGGCTGCGCGCTGCACAAAATTCCTGAAACCCACGCCCTGCACCCGCCCTCTCACCACCGCCAACTTCGCCACCATCCGTTCAATTTCTCCAATCCGATCATAACTCCCGGATCCGCATCGGCCACGCGTCGGCCATCGGGCGACAAAGCCAGACTTTGCAAGCGTCCTGCTTCGCCCACGGTGCCGATCACCCTGCCTCCTCTGTCCAACCAGGTGAGTTGGCTGTCAGCGATGGCGTTGCGATAGGGCAAGACCCCAGGGGATGCCGAAAACATGCCCTTGCCCACAAGGGAAAAGACCGCTCCGGCGACCGGCTCTGGAACGCCCGTTAGTTCGAGCCGATGGGCGTTGAACGGCAGAGCCATGAGCGTTCCGTCGCGCAGGAACAGCAGCTGCCCCGTGCCGGCACCCTCAGGCTGGACGTACGTGGGTCCGATCGTCGTGGCCAGCAATGGCTTGGAGTCTTGCTGGACCGGCGGGACGTCGAGCCACCCCACATAGGCTCCGTTTTTTTCCGGCACCGTCAAAGTCTTCGTTGCCGGAATCTCCGGAGCTTGTCCGAAGTCAAACTCTTCGAGCGTCTTCAGTCTCGGCAGTTGTGCGTCGCGAATTCGATTGCCAATGGGCCTGAGCCCATGCTGCGCATGGCGGAACTGCAACTTGCATGGCTCACCCGCTAACTGAACCGTTGCTTAGGCTACAGGTGGGCCAGTTCAGATGATAAAGTGGGCCATTTCAGATGGCGAACTCATGCCCTCGCTAGTCTGCCTTCCACGACGTGCGCGAGACGATGTCGTTGGCCTCTACCGTCAGTGTGACGACGGTCAGTTCCGGTGTCTCCGGCAGTGCCAGGGCGGTGGGCGGTCGCCAGATGTAGAGGCGGCGGCCGCTCATGCCGAACTCGATTTTGCTGGGTTCGCCCATCAGCGCACGGGCCTGGTGGACGTTCTGGCCTAGCAGTGCGGGCAAGGCAGCATCAAGAATTTGGGCCCGGCGCCGTTCGCGCAAACCCGCGCGTACCCAGCCATACACCGCCACTCCATAAAAGAGCGCGAAAATGGAAAAGATGCTGAAGATTTCAAGCACGCTGCTTAGATGATCGCGCCAAGCCAGGAGGGCGTGGAAATTCGCGTGCTGGCGGCGGTCGATGCGGCCTTCGCCGAAGCGCGGGAACGCGCGGGCGACTGGCTTACCTGCCACGCCGGTTGCGACGAATGCTGCCGCCGGCCGTTCGCGATCACGGCACAGGATGCGCGGCGGTTGCGCGCCGGTCTTGCCGCACTGCCGTCCGAAGTACAGGCCGCCATCGCGGAACGGGCGCGTGAGGCCAGGCAACAGATGGCCGAAGACTTTCCGGGTGACCTCGCCACCGGCACCCTCGCTGACCCGGAAGAGTGGCGTGAGTGGTTCTTCGCGCGCCACGCCGGGCTGCCCTGTCCCGTGCTCAATCTGGAGTCAGGCGAATGTCGGCTTTATGCGCACCGGCCGGTCGCTTGCCGACTCGCCGGACCGCTGATTCAGATCGGTTCGAGCCAAACCGATCCTTGTCATTTGTGCTTTCGAGGGGCGAGCGAAGACGATATACAAACTATTAAAGTAGTTACGCATCATGCTGATTTGTTTGAATCTTCCGATGAGCTAGGGACCCTGATTGCTTTTATTCTATAAAAGTAAATTTCAGTTAGAGCCGGTACTTCTCGATGAAGCTCTTCCGGAAATAAGCCCAGCCGGTTGATGCCGTCAAATCGCGATGCGTCGGCTGGCAGAAGTGAGCGGCAACGGCCATACCTGATGGTAAGACAGTATGAGCGGCAACGGCCGCCCGGGGGAGTGAACT
>JANLPT010000323.1:0-14843 GCA_031367405.1 Bryobacteraceae bacterium | reverse complement strand
TACCGGTGGCCTGGTGCTTGAGGGCACCGGCGGCTTCGCTTGTTCCGGAATGTGCCAACCCTTCGACGGTAACTCCTATCTCGAGCGTAAGTTACCCCCGGATTCGCCCGACCAGCCTAAATTCGACAATCGCGACCCCTTTACCTTCGCCGCCTGGATCAAGCCAGAAGACGGGAAAGGTGCCATCTTGTCGCGCGCGGAGGATGAGTGGGAAGGTCAACAGCACGGCCTTTATCTTGTCGATGGTAAACTCCGGTTGCATATTGTCTTCCGCTGGAGTGACCTGGGCGCGCGCGTCGAAACGGTCGAACCAATTCAGTTACACGAATGGCAGCATGTGTTAGTCACTTACGATGGCGGCATGCGTGCCGCTGGCATTCATATGTACGTCAATGGCGTTGCGCGGCCGGTGAAAATACTATTCGACAACTTAGTCTGGCCCATTGAGAATAAATACCCCTGGCGCATCGGGGCTGGCGCAGGCCTCCGTTTCAAAGGTGAAATTAAGCAAACTCTCATCTACAATCGTGCCCTAACGCCTGAAGAGGCCGCCACCATTCTACTGAAAGAAACACCGGCCCAACTCACTTCGTTGCCGTCCAAAGCGGCGCAAGCAAAACTGCGGATGGCTTTTCTCGATCTCGGGCTGCCCGCCACTTTGAAACGCGAGCGCGATAACCTCCTCACGCTCGAAAGCGACCGTAAAAAGCTTCTCGAAACTCTCCCCACCGTCATGGTGATGCAAGAAAGCTCCACACCGCGCCAAGCCTATATCTTGAAGCGCGGTGCCTACGATCAGCATGGTGATCCCGTTGCGCCGGCCATCCCCGCCAGCCTACCCGGCTGGCAGCCGCAGTGGCCTCAGAACCGGCTCGGCCTCGCGCGCTGGATTGTCTCCCGGCAAAACCCACTTACGGCGCGCGTCATCGTCAATCGCTACTGGCAAATGCTCTTCGGCACCGGCTTAGTCAAAACCGTCGAGGACTTCGGCTCCCAAGGTGAATGGCCCCTACACATGGAGTTACTCGATTGGCTCGCGGTCGAATTTATGGAAAGCGGATGGGACACAAAAGCGATCCTGAAAACCATCGTCACCAGCGCCACTTATCGCCAAAGCTCTCATGTCTCACCCGCCTTACTCGCGCGTGACCCGGAGAACCGCCTCCTCGCGCGCGGCCCGCGCCTGCGTATTGCTCCCGAAATGGTGCGCGATCAGGCGCTGGCCATCTCCGGTTTGTTAGTCGATCGCGTTGGCGGCCCATCCGTTAAACCTTATCAACCCCCCGGATTGTGGCAGGAACTCGTGGGCGGCAAAGGTTACACGCCAGATCAGGGCGACGGCCTCTATCGCCGGAGCCTTTACACTTACTGGAAGCGCACCATCGCTCCGCCCGGCATGATGAATTTCGATTCTCCCAGCCGCGAACTCTGCGTGGTCCGTGAAGGCCGTACCAACACGCCTCTCCAAGCGCTCAATCTGATGAATGACGTTCTCTATCTTGAAGCCTCCCGCAAATTGGCCGAGCGCATGATGAACGCGGGTACTTCTCGCGAGCACCGTCTGAAACTGGCCTGCCAACTCACTTTAGGCCGTGAACCGGAACCGCGGGAGATGACAATTCTTATCCGTACGCTGGAGCAGTTCGAGCGCCAATACCAGCAAGATCCTGCCGCAGCCGAAGCATATCTCAAACAAGGCGAATCGTCGCGTGACCCGCGCTGGAAAGCCGCTGAATTAGCCCCATACACCGCCGTTGCCAGCTTAATACTCAACTTAGATGAGGCGGTAACCAAAGAATGAACCGGCGCGATCTCCTCACCCAAAGCGCCACTGGCTTGGCAGCTCTCAACCAGTTACTCAGCGCGAAAACAACCGGTGGCTTGCCTGGCATGCCGACCCGTACGCCGACGGCCAAACGTGTCATCTATCTCTTCCAGAGCGGCGGGCCCTCGCAGTTCGAAACGTTCGACTATAAACCGCGCCTCACTGAACTCGCTGGAAGTAACTTGCCCGAAAGTATCCGGCAGGGTCAAAGGCTTACCGGCATGTCGTCGCAACAAGCGAACTTTCCGGTGGTGCCTTCGCACTTTATGCTGAAGCAGCGTGGCCAGTCCGGGGCTTGGGTGAGCGACTTACTGCCTCACACTGCCGCGATTGCCGATGACTTGTGTTTCGTCAAGTCATTACACACCGAAGCCATCAATCATGATCCTGCCGTCACGTTCTTTCAGACAGGTTCACAGATTGCCGGCCGGCCCAGCATGGGCGCGTGGGCCGCTTATGGTCTCGGTGCCGAAACTGCTGACCTGCCCGCTTTCGTCGTCATGATCTCGCCCGGCGGCGGTGGCGGCGGCCAGCCCCTTTACGATCGGTTATGGGGATCGGGCTTCCTGCCCACTCGCTATCAAGGCGTAAAATTCCGCTCCGTCGGTGACCCGGTTCTTTACTTGACTGACCCGGTGGGTTTCTCCAAAGAAAACCGGCGCACTTACTTAGACTCGCTAAATCAGCTCAACCAAATGAAGCTTGAAGAAGCCGGTGACCCTGAAATCGCCACGCGCATCTCCCAGTATGAGATGGCTTTCCGCATGCAATCTTCGGTGCCCGAGTTAGCCGACATGACGCAAGAAAGCGCGGCCACGCTTAAACTCTACGGCGACGATGTAACTAAGCCGGGCACGTTCGCCTATAACTGCCTGATGGCCCGGCGGCTAGCCGAGCGCGGCGTCCGCTTCATCCAGCTCTATCATCGCGATTGGGATCACCACGGTGGCTTAGTGAAAGCGATGCCCAATCGCTGTAAGGAGACCGACCAACCAGCCGCCGCTTTGATCACCGACCTGAAGCAGCGCGGCATGCTCGATGATACGCTGGTCGTCTGGGGCGGGGAATTCGGCCGCACGGTTTATTGCCAAGGGGTTCTGACAAAAGAAGAGTACGGTCGAGACCATCACCCGCGCTGCTTCTCTATCTGGATGGCCGGCGGTGGCATCGCGCCGGGTATTACTTATGGCGAAACGGACGACTATAGCTACAATGTCGTGAAAGATCCCGTGCATGTGCACGACTTACAAGCCACCATCCTTCATTGCCTCGGTGTGGACCACACTAAACTCACTTACCGATTTCAAGGCCGCTATTTCCGGCTCACCGACGTCCATGGCAGCGTCGTTAAGCCCATTCTTCGCGAGGCAAAGAGTTAATGCGCGCCTGGATTGCCGGGGCCACCGGGCTAACCGGTACGGCCCTATTGAATGAACTCTTGCGCGAGCCCCGCTTCGACCGCGTGGTGGCTTTCGTTCGCCGCCCTCTCGCGCTAGTTGACCCTAAACTCGCCGAAGCCCCGGCCAACTTCGAACACTTACGCGAGGGGAATCCCGGTTTTGTCGATGCCGCGTTCTGCTGTCTGGGGACCACCATCAAAGCCGCCGGTTCCGAAGCCGCCTTTCGTCAAGTGGACCATGACTATGTCCTGGCCTTCGCCGCTGCCGCTAAGGCCCACGGTGCTACTCACTTCGCCGTGATCAGTTCGATCGGTGCCGGCGTCCACTCCCGCCTATTCTATAACCGCACCAAGGGTGAAACGGAAAGGGACTTGCAAAACTTGGGCTTCGCCTCACTGGCCATCTACCGGCCGTCCTTTCTCGTAGGCAATCGCCCGGAACAACGCCGGGCCGAACGCATCGGCAGCATCGTCGCCCAAGTAGTTTCGCCCTTGCTTCTCGGGCCGCTCAAGAAATACCGGGCGATTCGCGCCGCCACTCTGGCGCAGGCGATGTTACGTCAATCGCTTCTAGCCAACAGTGGCACCGGCGTTTACGAGTCGGATGTTATTCAAGAGTTAGGCCGCTAAATAATGACCCGCGCCGCGCGCTACCGGGAAGAATTACTCGGTAACATCATCCCGTTCTGGATGAAACACTCGGTTGATCATGAACGTGGCGGTTTCTGGACTTGCCTCGATCGCAAAGGCAATGTTTACGACGATCGTAAATATGTCTGGATGAACGGCCGTCAGATCTGGACCCTGTCAAAACTCTTCCGGGAAATAGAGCCCCGCGCGAGCTGGCTATCGGCGGCGCAATCAGCGGCTGACTTCTTGCGCCGGCACGTCTATGACGCCGGCGGCCGCTGTTACTTCGCCCTAACGAGCGAGGGCTCGCCGGCCGGCTTTCAACGCAAACCGTATAGCGGATTGTTTGTCACGCTCGGCCTATTGGAGTTGAGTAAAGCGACGGCTGACCAAGCCATGCAGGCTGAGGCCGCAGCACTCTTTTGGCGGGTAAAAAGTTGGATCGAAGACCCAGCTCTATTAGGCCGTCCCCATTTTGGCCCGCCGGCCAGTCAGCTCGCCGATATCTACGCGTTGGCTTTGATGGCTCTTGAAATGGCTGAAATCAGCAGCGATCCGCGCTACCCAGCCGTTTTGGAAGATTGCTTCGCTAAAGTGAAAGACCATTGCCAAAAAGGCGTGTTACTCGAAACGGTCGCGCCGCGCTCGACACCCGAGGGGCGTCTCTTCTGTCCCGGTAGTTCGTTCGAGATCGCCTGGATCCTGTTACGCGCGAATCCCGATGCGGCTACGCAAAAATGGCTCCTCGATATCATCGAAAACACGATGGCCTATTGGGACCAGGGCTTCCCCTACTTCATCGACATTGACGGACAGCCCACCTTACAACTGGAAAGTTCACAACGGCTCTGGTGGGTACACGCGGAGGCCTTGCTCGCTTTGGCCCACGCTTACGACCGCACCCGCCACCCGAAGTGGCTTACCTGGTTCGATCAAGTTGACGACTGGACCTGGAAACATTTCCGCGATCCGGAATACGGTGAATGGTTCGGTTATCTCGACAAGCACGGGCAACCGGAACTTACACTCAAAGGCAATCACTACAAAGGATGCTTCCATATTCCCCGCGCTCTGCTCTATTGCAGTGAGATATTCCGGCGGCACGCGCTCTAAGTGCTCGCTACATATACATGCCGCCGTTCACGTCCAATACGTGCCCGGTAATGTAACTAGCCTCTTCACTCGCCAAAAAACGAACCGCCGCAGCGATGTCCTCGGGCTTGCCCAAACGTTTCAACGGAATGGCACTGAGTAACTTGGTTTTCACTTCTTCTGAGAGAACGTTCGTCATATCAGTTTCGATGAAACCCGGTGCCACAGCGTTGACGGTGATCGTGCGGCTGGCCAGTTCTTGCGCCAGCGTCTTGGTGAGCCCGATCAAGCCGGCCTTCGACGCGACATAGTTAGCCTGGCCCGCATTGCCCGTCTCACCCACGATGCTCGAAATGTTGATGATGCGCCCCCAGCGCGTCTTCAACATGCTTTGCATCGCTTGTTGGCAACACAAAAACGCGCCGGTGAGGTTAGTTCGGATCACGGTGTCCCAATCGTCTTTTTTCATGCGCAGCGCGAGGCCGTCCTTGGTGATGCCGGCATTATTCACCAGAATCGTGACCGGGCCAAAGTCCTTTTGGGTCCGCGCGAATGCTTCGGCGATTGACTCGCTGGAGCCGAGATCAATCGGCGTCACGAAAACCGTGGCCCCGCTAGACCGCAGTTCGCCGGCGAACGTTTCCAGTTGATCGACGTTGCGGGCGGCGATCACGACCCGATGGCCGGCTGCGGCGAGTGAGAGGGCGCAGGCGCGGCCAATGCCGCGGCTGGCGCCGGTGACGAATGCGATACGTTCAGACATCTATACGATCATAAAGGCACGCGCGCCTCGAAAGCGGCATCATAGAAGATAGCATGGCGTATCAAGATCTTCGCGAGTTCGTCGCCGCCCTCGAAGCAGCCGGTGAGCTGAAGCGCATTCCCTTTGAAGTTGACCCGAAACTCGAAATCACCGAGTTTGCTGACCGGTCAGTAAAGAGCGGCGGTCCGGCGCTGCTTTTCGAGAAACCGAAGGGCTCGCGCGTCCCGGTGCTCGTCAATGCCTTCGCCAGCGATCATCGCATGGAACTCGCGCTTGGCGTTGGCAAGATGGAAGAGTTCGCCGCCCGCATCACCGAGTTTATGGAAATGAAGGCGCCTGAGGGCCTGATGGGCAAGCTGAAGATGCTCCCCAAGCTTGCCGAGGTCGGAGCATTCTTCCCCAAAAATGTTTCCAGCGGACCGTGCCAGGACGTGATTCTGCGCGACGGCTTCTCGCTCCACGACATTCCCGTGCTGACCACTTGGCCGCAAGACGGTGGCCCTTATATCACCTTGCCGATGGTGTTCTCGAAGAATCCGAAGAACGGCAAGCGCAACTGCGGCATGTACCGCATGCAGGTTTACGATGAGCGCACCACCGGGATGCACTGGCAGAAGCACAAGCAAGGCGCTGACCATTTTCGCCGTCTGCAAGCCGAAGGCAAGCAGACCCGGATGGACGTCGCCGTGGCCATCGGCGCTGACCCTGCCACCATGTACTCGGCCATCCTGCCCTTGCCCCCCGACATCGACGAGATGATGGTGGCGGGATTTCTGCGCAACAAGCCTGTCGAGATGGTGAAGTGCCAGACGGTCGACCTTGAAGTTCCGGCGCAATCGGAGTACGTGCTGGAAGGCTACGTGAATCTGGATGAGCTGCGCCGCGAAGGTCCCTTTGGCGACCACACCGGCTTCTATTCGCTCGAAGACGATTATCCGGTTTTCCACGTCACTTGCGTCACGCACCGCAAGAATCCCATTTACGCCACCACGATTGTCGGGCCGCCGCCGATGGAAGATTACTTCATGGGCAAGGCTATTGAGCGCATCTTTATGCCGGTACTGCGCATGACAATCCCCGAAATTCACGATATGTGCATGCCCGCCGAGGGCGTGTTTCATAACCTGATGCTGGTGTCGATCAAGAAGAGTTACCCGATGCAGGCCCGCAAAGTGATGCATGCCATTTGGGGCCTGGGGCAGGCCATGTTTACGAAGTGCATCGTCGTGGTGGACGATGACGTGGACGTGCGGAATGTCAGCGAAGTGGCCTGGAAGGCACTCAACAACATCGACCCGCAGCGCGACATCGAGTTCGTGTTGGGGCCCATCGATTCACTTGACCATGCGTCGCGCATGCCGAACTGGGGATCGAAGATGGGGATCGATGCCACCCGCAAAGGGCCCGAGGAAGGCTTCACCCGCCGCTGGCCGGATGTGATGAAGATGAGCCCCGAGGTAAAGTCCCGCGTCGACCTCTTGTGGAAACAAGCGGGATTGAAGTAGTACAATCAAAGGAGTGTGGTGCCCTTAGCTCAGTTGGTAGAGCGCCGGATTGTGATTCCGGATGTCGCGGGTTCAAGCCCCGTAGGGCACCCCATCTTAGTTCAGCTTCGGCATCTTGCTGATCGGCCGTAGCTCCACCCGTCTAAAATAAATCTCCGCCCCTTCGCTTTGCAGCTGAATCTTGCCTGCGCGGTGCGATGAGTTATAGCCGTGGATGACCACTCTTCCATTCACTACGTAAGTGATCTTGTCGCCCTGGGCGAAAATTTCCTGGCGGTTCCACTTGCCCATCGGGGCTTCAATGTCCTCTGCGCCGTGGAAATCGATGGTGTCTTTCCAGAAGCGTGAACGGCCATACCAATTGAAACGGCCACTATCTTTGGTGACGGGTTTGCCGTCTTGTTTCCAGTAGACCTCGCGGCCGTCCTGCACTGTGTTTACCGTCAACGACGGCTTTTCCTTGCCGCCGACGAGGATAATATCGCCCACGCCGCCCTCAATGATTTGCGACTCGATCGATTCAAGCCAGGTGTCGTTGTACGTGCCGTCCTCGCCGACGGCGTGAATCAGAATACCGGAGTCGCGGGCGTTCTTGAGGCGCGGCGCGAGGGTCTTGCCGCCCCAACGCCATTCGACGATCAGATGATAGTCGCGGTAGGCCCGCTTGGTGGCGACGCCGCCCCAGTCTTCGCCGGTGACGTGGATTTGGCCGCCGGTAACGGTGAAGACTTTCTTCGGATCCTCGTACTTCGTCTCCCGAAGCCAGGTGTACCAGCCATCGAGGTTCTTTCCATTGAAGAGAGCGATCTTCTTCGCGGGCGCGATGGCGTCTTGCGCGGACAAGGCCGTGGCAAGCATGATGAGGAGGAGTAGTAGTAGTTTCACTAGACCGCAGTGTCGCATACTGTTCTCTATGGTTCACCGGCGCTGTCTCCTTGGTATGGTCTGGCTTGCATCTTGCGGCAGCGAGCCGCCGAAAATCGCGGTGAAGCCCAAAGTAGATCCGGCACCCGCACCGGTCGACGAACCTCGTAAGTTCCCGAAGGCCGGCTTGCTGAGCGTCAAGCTCGTTCCCCAGGAGTTAATGGGCAAGGACTTTATGCCCGGTGGCAATCTGGGCGAGTACAAACAAGGGAGCCAGACTTACCGGCTATTTCTGGCGAAGGCCTTTACGCCGGATCGGGCGGCAATCCTGCTGCTCGACTACAAGAATCAGCTGCGGGACGCCAAGTTCGTTCCTACCTTTGGCGGATATTTTGGTACTGACGCCGGCACACCAGTCTTTATATTTACCAAGAATACCTACTTACTCGGAATCGTGGGCCTCCAGGAGAAAGAGGCTGACTCTGTCGCGCGGACTTTCGCGGGACGAGTGCCCTAAAAAAGATAGACGCCGAACGGGTAGTCACGCGTGCGGCTTAAGCAAGGCTTGAGTGCCAGCGTGGGCACGATCGAATTGCAGGTCGTTGCGCGCTTGGCCGTCTTGCTTCACTTGTACGCTATTGACTTGATCGGGCACGCCATCAATCAGTAAACGATTGGTTAGGGTAAGCCCCGTCAGCGCGCTGGCAGGTACTTCGAAGTAAGCCGCCAGAAAGTGGACTTTTAGCTCCAAGCCGACCCACTTCTGTTCCAACCTTTTCCCTTCGCGGTTACGCAGTTCGAAAGTGGTTCGGAGATACTCGCTGACGAACGCCTCGGCGTCCCGGTCGAAGTTGGCGTTGACGCCGTGTTTCGCCTTAAATGCCCGCTCCATATCTTCCGTATGCAGCCAGACAATCACTTCGATGGTTTTCTTTGCGGCGATGTAGTCTAGTTGGGCGATGGACGAGTGATAGGTATGGGCGTCAGCCAGCGCGACCGAGACCACCAATGCCATGACGAAGCGCATCGCCGATCACTCTGGCCCTGAACCCAGGCGGACCACTCTGCTGGCAGCCGTAGCCACTACGGTTGACCTTCGGTGGCCACAGCAGGTTTGGGTTTAGTGTCTTGCATAGGGTTAGCCGGCTTCTTGTCTTTGAAGAGTTCGAACTGCCGCTTCAGCGGACGCCGCGGGAAGAAATTGTTCGTGAGATCGGTATCGGCGGTCTCCAAGTGCGGATCGAGCGCGATCTGCTTAATTTCCTTGGGCGTAATGATGAGCTTCGAGACGGTGCCATTGTTGCGGCGCCAGATCTCGGCGGGGATGCGGAGCTCGTCCTTAGAGCCGTCGGCGTAATCGATCTGAAGGATGACGGGCATCACTAAACCGCCGATGTTTTTCAAATCGAGTAAGTAAAAGTTATCGCCGCCATCGAGCAGTTTCTTCTCGTCCGCGTCGAGTGTTTCGAGAAACTTCTTATACTCGTCTCGATCCTTGCCGGTAACCACAAATTCGTCGTAGTTATTGTAGAAGTCCTTTAGCTCGGGCTTGGCGTCGAGTAACTTCGGTAAATCTTTGTTGCGCTGCGCGGACAGCGTCACCGCCTGTTCGTCTTTCTCCCGTTTCGAAACCAGCTTTTCGGTTTCGGGATTCTTGGTGCCCATGCGGAACATGCGTAAGTTATCAATCGCGATGTCGGTATGGTCAGTCGAATAGAACCAACCGCGCCAGAACCAGTCAAGGTCAACGCCGGAAGCATCTTCCATGGTGCGGAAGAAGTCGGCCGGGGTGGGGCGTTTGAACTTCCAGCGGCGGGAGAATTCGCGGAAGGCGAAGTCGAACTGCTCGCGGCCCAGGATCGTCTCGCGCATCATGTTGAGGCCGGTGGCGGTTTTTTGATAGGCGTTGGCGAAGAGATTTTGCACCGAATCAGAATTGGTCATGATGGCATCGTGTGAGGGCCCGGCCATGTAGGCCACGATATCTTTGGGCTCCGCGTCGCGCGAAGGGTAGTTCGCCTCCCATTCCTGCTCCGAAAGATATTGTAGAAAAGTGTTCAAGCCTTCGTCCATCCACGTCCATTGGCGCTCGTCGGAGTTGACGATCATAGGAAAGAAGTTATGGCCGACTTCATGAATAACCACCGTGATGAGGCTGTACTTAGTCCGCGCGCTGTAAGTGCCATCTTCGAGGGGACGGGGCCCATTGAAGCACATCATAGGATACTCCATGCCGCCGTTCACCACGCCATTGACGGAGATCGCCGTGGGATATGGGTAAGCGAAGCTATATTTCCCATAGACGTTGAGCGTGTGAATAATAGCGGCGGTGGAGTATTTCTCCCACAGCGGATTGCCCTCCTTCGGATAGTAAGACATGGCCATGACGCGGCGGCCGTCCACTAAGTGGCCTTGGGCGTCCCAAATAAACTTACGGGAAGAGGCAAAGGCGAAATCGCGGACGTTGTCGGCGTGAAAGATCCAGGTCTTTTTACCTTTGGGCCGGGATGATTCCGACTTCTTTGCTTCGCCGGGACTTACAATCATGACGGGTGCGGCTGCAGTTTCGGCCTGCTTGAGGCGGGCGAGCTGCGTGGCCGTGAGCACATCGCGAGGGTTCTGCAGGACGCCTGTCGCACCCAAGACATGGTCATCGGGAGCGGTGATGCGAACCTTGTAATCGCCAAATTCGAGGGTAAATTCGCCGGCCCCCAAGAATTGCTTGTGCTGCCAACCGGCGGCGTCGTAGTAGGCAGCGAGGCGGGGAAACCATTGCGCGATGCAGTAGATCCAATTGCCGTCTTTAGAGAAGAACTCGGCCCCGGTGCGCCCGCCAATCTTCTTCGAGGGGTTAATGTTGTAATCCCAGTCGATGCCGAACTCCACCGAGGCACCAGGGGGCAGTTCGCGAGGCAGGTCAATGCGCATCATCGTGTCCTGGATGACGTAGCGCATTGAGTCGCCGCCCGCGTTCTTGACGGCTTTAATGCGGTAGCCGCCCGCGAAGGTGGGCAGGAACTTGAGCCGCGCCAGCGAATCAAACGGCAAGTTGTTCAGGTCGCCCGTGGTTTGGGTGGCGGGGGTCATCGAATTAGGGGCCCAGATGTTTTGGTCGAGTTGAAGCCAAAGGTAGGTGAGCGTGTCGGGCGAGTTGTTTCTGTAAGTGACCTTTTCCGAGCCGATGATCCGCTGCTTTTCGTCGTCGAGTTCGACCGAGATGGCGTAATCCACCTTCTGCTGCCAATAGCGGTGGCCCGGCGCGCCGGAGGCGGTACGGTACTCGTTCGGCGTAGGCAACAAGGTGCCGAGTTGGCCGAAACGGTCGGCGGAGCCGCGCTGCGTTTGGGCGGTGAGGGTGAGAGCAATCAAGAAAAGCGTCAAGCGAAGTGACATAGAAAGACCTTACTTTACAGAATAGCGGCAGTTTGCCGGAGTGACGAAACGAACCGGGAAGTGATTGATTTTAAAAGGTCAGGATTTAAACCGGCCAGCGGCCGGCGGGCAAACATTTCAATAGGACGAAGATTGCTCCCGTCTGGCTTTCAGCTTAGCAGGCACGGCCAAGCTCCAGAGTGAATCGAGGGGCAGACGATGCTTCTTTCCATAGAGTTACGGACAGTAAAGCATGTGTGACCGTGGCGCATGGTTTGTGCTGTTTTGTGAAACTGTTTGTGAAACTCAGCCGGGCCCGGCGGTCTGACGATATACTTGGGCATCATGGGCACTCCCCCTTTTCGGCCGACTGGTTCGCGATCCCCGATGTCGCCCGTTTCGCGCCCAGGAGGACCCTCCGCGCCGGGAGCGCGTCCGCCGGCCGGGGCTAAGCCAGGGCCCGGCCGTCAGCAGACGTCGGCCGCACCGCCCGCGACAACCCGCACCGCTGATCGCTACTTCGAGCTGAAGAGCGAAATTCACCGCAAGCTGATCGGCGTTTTGAATCTCGAGAAAGTCTCTTCGCTGCCCAAAGACCGCGTGCGTGCCGAGATCGGTCGCGTCGTCGAAAAATTGCTCGACGATGAGCGGGTACCGATGACGGCGCAGGAAGAAAACCGGATCGTCGAAGAAGTGCTCGACGAGGTGCTCGGCCTCGGCCCGTTGGAGACGCTGCTCAAAGAGCCGTCCATCTCCGACATCCTGGTGAACGGCCCGCATAAGGTCTTCATTGAGCGCGCCGGCAAACTGACTTTGACCGGGGTCCGCTTCAAGGACAATGCGCATTTGCTGCACATTATCGAAAAGATCGTGTCGCAAGTAGGCCGCCGGGTGGACGAAGCCAATCCGCTGGTCGACGCGCGCCTGCTGGACGGTTCGCGTGTCAATGCCATCATTCCGCCGCTGGCGCTTGACGGGCCCGCGCTCTCCATCCGCCGCTTTGGCCGGCACGTGATCACGTCGGACGAAATGGTCGCCAACAATACCATCATGCCGAGCATGCTGCGATTTCTGGCCGCATGCGTGGCGGCCAAGAGCACCGTGCTGATCTCCGGTGGCACCGGTTCCGGCAAAACGACGACGCTCAACGCACTGTCCCGCTTCATCCCGGAAGAAGAGCGCATCGTCACCATTGAAGATACGGCCGAGTTGCAGTTGCAGCAGCGGCACGTTGTGAAGTTTGAAACGCGCCCGCCCACGCTGAACAAAGAAGGCGGCGTGAATCAACGGGTGCTGGTCCGCACCGCCCTCCGCATGCGGCCGGACCGCATCGTGATCGGCGAGTGCCGCGGCGCTGAGGCGCTCGACATGTTGCAGGCCATGAACACGGGCGTCGAGGGTTCGATGACCACCATCCACGCCAACACCCCCCGCGACGCCTTCTCGCGCCTCGAAGCGATGATGCTGATGGCCGACCTCGACATTCCCAGCAAAGTACTGTTGCAGCAATTGGCCAGCGCCATCCGGCTGGTGGTGCAGGTCTCGCGCCTCTCCGATGGCTCGCGTAAAATTCTGAACATTTCTGAAGTGACGGGCGTCGAACACGGCCGCGTGATGACCCAGGATATTTTCGTTTTCGAACGCAGCGGCGTGCGCGACGATGGCAAAGTGCAAGGCTGCTTCAAGTGGACAGGCATTCAGCCGAGGATGCTGGAACGTCTGCGAATCATGGGCATCCCGCTGCCCGATGGCGTGTTCGACGAAATGATGGAAGTCAACATGGACTAGGGGCGTCGATGTACGATGCCATTGTCATTCCCGGCGGCGGACTGCTGCCGGACGGGACTTTGCCGCCGTGGGCGGTGGCGCGGTTTGAGCGCGCTCTGGCGGTCTGGAGCGGTCCGCTGGCTGGCGGTGAAGTTTTCTTGCCGTTGAGTGCGGGCACCACGCATCGGCCCCTCGCGTTGGGTCCGCAAGGGCAGCCCCGATTCGAGGCCCACGCCGGTGCCTCCTGGTTACTGGCACGGGGAGTGCCCGAGTCGCTCATCTTGCCCGAGCCGGTTTCTTATGACACGATCGGCAACGCCTTGTTCGCGCGGCTGTTGCACACCGGTCCGCGCCGGTTGCGACGTTTGCATGTGATCACTTCCGCGTTCCATTTGCCGCGCTGCCAGGCGATTTTCGATTGGGTGTTTTCGCTGCCTTCTTCTGAGTACGAATTGACCTATGAAGCGACCGAAGATGTGGGCCTTTCGAAGGACGTGTTGGCGGCGCGGCAGGAAAAGGAAGCGGCAGGTGTGCAGGGAGTAGCCGTGTTGCGGTCGCAGATCACGACGCTGGAGGAACTGCACCGCTGGCTATACACCCACCACGACGCCTACCGCGCGTCGCGTCCAGCTTGGCACCAGAAGGCGGCAGACCCCTGGCTCGACTCGTATTGAAATGGGCCGCTCGTCACACGCCATCGCAAATGGAGCCGCGACCGTAGGAAGCGGCCACGCTACTGTTACTTGAAGATGTATCTGGCCCGCTCCCTGCGGCGGCTCAATTCGCTATGCGTTTAAGTTTGTGTTATTCAGGTCTAGCCAGCGCGGTCAGAAAGTGGTGCGTGTCCAGCGTCCACCGCCGCTTCAGCCATCAATCACCGGTACCTGTAGCCTCAATCGGCTTCTTGGGCCGCCACCACCAAAATGAAAGTTGGTTTGATAGCAGCTTGCCGCCATTTATTTCGCGTCAATCCGTAAGGCGAGCGTGTTCCGGACGCCCTGGGTGACGAAGTTCCTGGCGTTGGCAACCTAGCCGACCTCCAGAATACCGTGGTGGCGGCGAAGTTGGGTTCGCGGGGCGGTGAAAAAGCCCGAGCCGAAATTGGCTTGGGTGAGGTCTGAAATGGAGCAAGTGAGCCAAGCGGAGATAAGGGGCAAGAAGCCCCCGTGGTAGTAGGTGATGCCGTTCACTTCGTCGCCGCATTCGCGCCCCTCGGCGGCGGCAGCGCCACCTGGAACAGCGACAATTTCTGCTCCGTCGGTAACGGTTCGCTAAACGAATGCAGCAATGCGCCCGAACCCGCCACGATGGCCATGCTCGGCAGCGCCCTGCTCGTCCTCTAAGCCTTGCGCCGCATGCGCTCCAAAACCGTCACCCCCCGCAATCGCCTAGTCGCCCGGGCGATTGCGGCGGACAGACCCGATACTTAGTTACAAACCCAGGGGAGCCCGTACCCCCCTACCTTTTTGATACGCCGGTCTTTCTCGTATGTGGTTGTAAAGTCGATGAATTATTCTTGTCGTGGAGGAGATAGGTGTATGAGGGTGAATGACGCCGATCCCGTCGCGCGGACTTCCCGCCGCCGTCCCCAACGCCTCGAACGACGGGACGCCCCCGCCCGCTCAG
>JANLPT010000318.1:0-29210 GCA_031367405.1 Bryobacteraceae bacterium | reverse complement strand
GGAGCGGCCTTTCACGCAGAAACCGTCAGCTCCCTTCGTCACCAGTTCGTTGCAGCAGGAAGGCAACCGGAAGCTGCGCTACTCGGCCAAACGGACGATGCAGATCGCGCAACAGCTTTACGAAAACGGCTTCATCACCTACATGCGTACTGACTCGACAACGTTGTCTGAGCAGGGGCTGGCGGCCGCCCGCGGCCTCATCAAGCGCGACTTCGGTGCCGAGTTTCTGCATCCCACCAACCGCGTCTACGCCACCAAGGTGAAGAACGCGCAGGAAGCGCACGAAGCCATTCGCCCGGCCGGCGACCATTTCACTCCGCCCGACGTCGTCCAGCAACAGTTGGGCGACGAGGCCTTCCGCCTCTATGACCTGATCTGGAAGCGTACCGTGGCCTGCCAGATGGCCGACGCCCGCGGCACCTACGTCAACGTGATGATCGGCGTGGGCGACGCCAAATTCAAAGCCACCGGCAAGACGATCCTTTTCGCAGGCTTCCTGCGCGCCTACGTCGAGGGCTCGGACGATCCTGAAGCCGACCTCGCCGAGCAGGAGAAAATTCTGCCGCCGATGGCCGAAGGCGAAGCCATGCGCCTCGCCTCGGTAGACGCCATTGAGCGCAACACTCAACCGCCCGCCCGCTACACCGAAGGCAGTCTCATTAAGGAACTCGAACGGCTCGGCATTGGCCGGCCCAGCACGTGGGCGACGATCGTCGAGTTAGTACTAAATCGCGAATACGCCTTCAAAAAAGGCACCGCTTTGGTTCCCACGTTCACCGCCATGGCCGTCGTGAACTTGCTCGAGAAGAATTTTGAAACGCTGCTGGATTTCGACTTTACGGCCCGCCTCGAAGACGACCTGGACGCCATTTCGCGCGGCGAAGAGAGCAATCAGCGCTATCTGAAACGGTTTTACAATGGCGATGGCCAGCCGGGCTTGAAAGAACTCGTGCAACTAGGCGAGAAGAATGTCGACCCGCGCGAGGTATGCGGATTGCCACTGGGCGTGGGCGAGGATGGCAAGGCTTACGAGGTGCGCATTGGCCGTTATGGGCCGTTCTTGTCGGACGGCGAGCGGCGCACTTCGGTGCCGGAAGGCATTGCGCCCGACGAGATGACCATCGAAGCCGCCATGGAGCTGCTGTCGCGCAATAACAAGGAAGCGCAGAGCTTGGGTGGCGACCCGGAAACTGGGCTGCCGATTTACCTGAAGGCTGGCCCTTACGGGCCGTATGTGCAGTTGGGCGATCCGATTGAGGGCGAGAAGAAAAAGCCCAAAATGGCTTCGCTCTTGCCGGGCATGAGCGAAACGACGCTGACGCTCGAAGAAGCCGTGAAGCTGTTGACGTTGCCGCGGACCCTGGGCAAGCATCCCGAGACCGGCCACGTCGTCGTGGTTTCGAACGGCCGTTTTGGGCCTTATGTGAAGTGCCACGAAGATACTCGCTCGGTACCGCTCGCCGAGTTGTCGCCGCTCGACATGACCTTTGAAGATGCCCTGCGCTTGCTTTCGCAGCCTAAGGCGCGCGGCCGTCAAGCCGGGGTGGCGGCAAGCTTGCGGACCCTGGGCGCGCACCCCACGTCGGGCAAGGAACTGTCCATCAAGGCGGGCCGCTATGGGCCCTACGTATCGGACGGCGAAGTGAACGCGTCGTTGCCCAAGGGCCGCGCGGCCGAAGGCTTAACCATGGAAGAGGCCGTCGAACTGCTCGCGGCCCGCGCGGCGAAGATTTTGGAAGACGGCGGTTTGCCGGCCAAGAAGAAGCGCACGGCTGGAAGGGCGGCTCCCAAAAAGGCGGTAGCCAAGAAGAAGAAAGCAGCTGAAACCGAAGTAGAAGTCGAAGCCTAAGCCTTGCCCCTGCCAGAGCACTTGTCCCGTGCCGTGATTCCCCAGGACGCTCCGGTTCCGTGCCCGCACTGCTCCGGCGGGCACATCGTGCAGCGCACATCAGCCGACGCGCGGATCTTTTATGCTTGCAATAAGTGGCCGAAATGTAAGTTCACTTCGTCGTACAAACTGCTGGCGAGTAAGTGCCCGGAGTGCAGCAGCCCTTATCTGGTCGCGCGACAGATCAAGTCGCGCCATTGGGTGGAGTGCCCCCACAAGGATTGCGGCTGGCGGCCACCCCTGGCCAAACTTTAGATGCCGCAACCAAACTTAGCCAAATTCAAAACCGGCCAAAGCGAACTGCCCCTCCGCCACGGGTACTAACTTGCCGCAGTACATCCGCATCAAGCGCCGGGCTGGCCGGAACCCAGCGAGATGGGGCGCGCCGCCCATGCGATCCAACATCAACTCGCCCGCGTGTTGAGCGGCGAACCACGCCAGCAACTGTCCACCCGACCCTTCATTAGCCACACAAGGCCCAAAAAAAGGCGTCACCCGGCCCGCCCGGCCATAAGCGAAACTACCATCCGCCAAGCACGCCGATTTACCAAACGAAGCCAACAATGCCGAGCGATTTGCCCCAAACACATCCGGCCCCGCGCATCCCCCCATCACCACCCTCGGGATCGCCGCAGGCCGGCCCACATATCGCACCACCTCGGCTTCGTCCTCAAAACCAAACCGCCGGTACAACGGCGCGCCTTGTTCCGTGGCATCCAGCTTCACTAAGTCACAATCCGCCAACGAGTCCATCGCCGTTGTCAGTAGTAAGCTGGCCAAACCTTGCCCCCGGTAGCGCTCCGCTGTGAGGACCATACCGATCCAGGCGAGGTCATCGCCATAGCGGATCGCCGTGGTCGTCGCGACGATGTGGCCATCGCGGTCGATGCCCCAGGCGGCCATCCCGGGCAGAGTGAGCACTCGATGCCAGTCGTCCGCGGTCTGGTTCCAGCCGCTGGCCGTTGACAAAGCCAGTCCGCCGTCCAGGTCCGCCAAAGTAAGTCGCCTTACTTCAGCCACCGGTCCCGATGCTCCTCGACAAACGCGTCATCGTGTAAGTGCGGATAGGCCCGATACACGCGGTCAATCTCGTCTATCTGCCCGGGCGACAAGTCCTCCGCCGGATCCAGGCACCAGCGGCCCGCCAGCAAGCCTTGCCGCCGCAGCACTTCGTGTAAACCGGCGATGCAGCCGCGGAAGCCGTGCGCCACATCGAAGAAAGCCGCATTCGCGTCCGTCACTTTGCGGTTCAGCGCAATCCAACTACGGGGCACGTCGCCATGGCCAATCCGGCGCGCCTCGGCTAGGTGCTCCACTGCCCGCTGGGTCCATACTGACCAATGCCCCAGTAACCCGCCTGCGCAGCCACTTACTAAGTCGAGCAGGATGTTATCGTCATTGCCGGTGTAAAGCACCACGTCCGCGCCCGAGTCTTCCACGGCCCGCTGGACGTCGAGCGTTTGATACCGGTTAAATGGCGCCATCTTAATCGCCACCACGTTCTCGATCTCCGCGAATCGCCGCCAAAATTCATACGGCAGCACGCGGCCACCCACTGCCGGCTGCAAATAGAAACCAAATACTGGAATTACTCTGGCCACTGCCTCCGCATGCACGACTAACTCATCGATGGTCGCCATCGGCAGCGCCGCCAGACTGAGTAAGCCCGCGTCATAACCCAGTTCAAGCGCCAGTTCCGCCTCCGCCACGGCTTGTGCCGTCCGGCCGCACACGCCGGCGATCTTCACCATGCCTTTAGCTTCGGCCGCCGCCAACTCCAGCACCGGCCGCAACCAACCGCGCTCCCGGATCGCGAACTGCGTCGTATGCACTGCCACCGCCACGCCGCCCGCGCCCGCATCCCGGTAGTAGCGCGTCAGTGCGCGCTGCCGGCGCTCATCGATTCCACGCCCGGCCGTCAGCGCCAAGGGATGCGCCGGAATCACGAGCCCTTGTTTTAGCCGTTCGCGCAGTGTCATCAGAACTTCCCGTCCCGCACGGCGAAGTGGGTGGGCTTCGTCAGCAAACGGCCACCTTGCGTCATCCACTGCACCACCCAATCGAGTAACTCCATCGCACCCACGCGCGGTGCGCCATAAAGCATGCGGCACTGAGCCGAGTTACTCAGCAGCGCCGTGGCCGCCGGGGTACCCGTGAACTTCGGTGTAACTCCGAGTCGCTCACCGGCGGCCTCGGCGATCTCGCGCACTGTTAGCGTCTCGGGTCCGGTGACATTGAGCGCGCCGGGCGGGGAAGCGCATAAGTCCCAGGCCCGTAAACAAACCGAGTTAGCATCACCTTGCCAGATCACATTCACGTGCCCCATGGTGAGGTCGATCGTCTGTCCGGCCTGCACCTGCCGCGCGATATCGACTAACACGCCGTAACGCAGGTCGACCGCGTAATTGAGGCGCAGCATACAGACGGGCGTCCCCTGGGCGCGTGAATAATATTCAAAGATCCTCTCTCTGCCCAAAGCCGACTGCCCGTATTCGCCCACCGGCGCGAGCGGTGTCGCTTCCGTCGCGCCGCCACTCTCCACCGGCACCAGCGGATACACGTTGCCCGTTGACCAGGAGATGATGCGCGACTTCGCGTACCGCTGGGCCACCATGCCCGGTAAAACCGTATTGGTGGCCCAAGTGGGCGACGCATCGCCCGCCGTTCCGAATTTCCGCGCCGCCAAATAGATCACGTTTTCCGCGTCCGGTAGCGTATCCAAGGCGCCGGGTGCCAGCAGGTCGCGCGCGTGCGTTTCGATGCCATCGCGTTCCAGCTCCGGCCGAAGCTGAGCCTCGGAAAATCGTGCCACCGCAATCACGTTCAAATGCGGAGCGGCGCGCTTGGCCAGCCGCGCCAAACTCGGCCCCATCTTGCCCCCCGCCCCCAGCAACAGCAGATTCCCAGTCAGCGCCGCCAACGCCGCCCGATCCGCCTCCGAAGGCGTGGAGAGTAAGTCTTCCAGTTCAGGTTCGGACGTTGGGCATAGCACTCATCTAAGAGTTTCTCATGCGAGCGGCTTGCCCCTGCGGCGCATTTGGAGGTTCGGGCCGTCCTATGGTATCTTTAGAACTGCGCGTGTCTGGGCACGGCCTCGCGAACGTTGACGTTCGCTAGAAGGCCTGCTTCCCAAACCAAGTCGACACTGCTAGGAGATTGCGATGGCCAAGTTCTGTCCGGTGACCAAAAAGAAGCCGATGTCCGGCAACCGGGTGTCACATGCCAACAATCGCACGAAGCGCCGTTTTGAGCCCAATCTGCACGAGAAGCGGATCTGGGTGCCGAGCGAAAATCGCTACGTGCGTCTACGTTTGTCCACCAGTGGAATGCGTACGATCGATAAACAAGGTGCCGATGTCGTCATCGCCCGTCTACGCAAAGAAGGTCTCCTCTAATGCCTCGCATCATCATTCGTTTGGTTTCGACGGCCGGTACCGGCCACTTCTACACCACTACCAAAAACCCCAAGATCAAGACCGATAAGATTCTCAAAAAGAAGTACGATCCGGTCGTCCGCAAGCACGTGGATTACAAAGAGTCCAAAATCTAGTAATCTTTTCCGCAGTGGATCAGCCCCTCGCTCGCCTCGAGCCAGGGGCTTTTTCTATTCTGGACGGCTGAGTTCACGTTCCTCAGCACTTTTCGCCTTTTGCCGCGAACCCGGATCGTTGATTGACCAATCGTATTCACGAAAGCCGATTTTGGGCGACTTCAGAGCATCGATGGCCCTCTGCTGCTCCACGCTCGCATAGCGCCGCGCATAGCTGAGCAGCGCCAGCGGAGCCGTCGCGCCAGTGAACTTCTCGAAATCGGCTTTGTACCAATCGAGAATCGCCGCCAGCGTAATGCGATTCGCTTTAGCGTCGATGGCCAGATTGCGGGTTTCGCGAAAGTACTGCTGCGCCTGGAATTCGAGTTGCGCATTCAGGTTGGCGGCGGTGTAAGCGCCCCGCGAGAGTTTCGGGCAACTGAGCGAAGCGCACACAATGGCGAAATGAATGCGCGGCTCGGCATAGCGAGCGCGGATGATGCTGTTCTCCAGCGTCATCAGGCTCAGCTTCTTGCCGCCGAGCTGATAGTCGGGACGGCGGAAGAAACCGAAAAGGAAGCCGAGATCTTTTACGCTCTTCACGGGGTATTTGAGCGCGACCCCGTAAGTGGTGAGGGCGTTGTAAGTATTGATCCAATAGGCGAGTTCGTCTTCCCGGCTGGGGAAAAGCTCCGGGTGATTGTCGGGGCTCGCCCCCGCCAGGCGTGCGACGTAGGCGGCAAGAGATTGTGGATTCGCCTTGATCGCCGCGTAGTCCACTTCGCCGCGTTGGTTCACTGACGCGTGGAGGATCCGGTCCCAGCCGGAATGATCGAATGTTTCAGCGCCAGCGGAACCCGCCAGCAGTAACAGAGAAAGCCGAAGAAAGTTCAATGTGCCGCCAATCTTGCGGAGAGCACCCGCGTAATGCCGGCCAAATCCGGCTCCACTGTAACCGTAGGCCAGGACGCCGGCTTCAGCAAGCCGCGCACCGCCGCCGCACTGCCAAATCCCAGCTCCAGCACCAGCCAACCGCCCGGGCGCAACACGCGTTCCGCATCGGCAATCACCTTAGCGTAAACCTCATTGCCGGACTCGCCACCAAACAAAGCCAGCGCCGGCTCATAGTCGCGCACCTCGCGTTGCAGCGTAGCCGCATCGGCCAACGGGATGTAGGGTGGGTTCGACACCAGTAACTCCAGCGAGGCCGGTGCGAGGGCAGTGCTAACGTCGCACTCCAGCAGCTGCACTTCAGCCCCCAGGGCTACGGCATTGGCCGCTGCGACGGCGAGTGCGGCGGGGGAGATGTCGGTGAGCACCACCGGCCGCCCCAGCTCAAGCGCGAGAGTAATGCCAATCGCACCGGATCCGCAGCCGACGTCGGCCAGAGGCCCTTTCGCGCTCAACTCGAGAACCCGTTCCACAACATGCTCCGTCTCGGGGCGGGGGATCAACACGGCCGGGCTGACATGGAAATTGCGACCGTAGAACTCCTGCTTCTGCGTGATGTATTGGGTAGGCTTGCCCTGCAAACGCTGATGCAGATAGCGGCCAAAGTGGATCCAGGCTACCTCACTCAGCAGCTCTTCCGGATGCGCAAAAAGATAGCTACGCTCGCGGCCCAAAGCATGGCCCAGCAAGACCTCGGCATTGAGCCGGGCTGCCATCGCCTGGGCCTCTTCCAGCAGCTTCGTAGCGCTCGAAAGGGCGTCGGCAATGCGAATGGAGGGCGTCAAGGTACCTTAACTGAGCTGTTGCTTCAGCTTTTCGGCATTGAAATGGCCGTTAACGGCTTCGATGAGCGGGGCGACGGCGCCTTCCATAATCTGGTCGAGCTGATAGAGCGTCAAACCCGGCACGCGATGGTCGGTGACGCGATTGTCTTTGAAGTTGTAAGTGCGAACTTTCTCGCTGCGATCGCCGGTCCCGACCATGGTGCGGCGTTCCGCGCCTGACAGCGCCAATTGCTTCTCCAGCTCCAAATCATAGAGCCGTGAGCGCATGACGCGCATGGCCTTGTCCTTATTCTTGATCTGCGATTTCTCATCCTGGCAACTGACCACCACGCCGGTGGGCAGATGCGTCAGCCGCACCGCCGAATAAGTCGTATTGACGCTCTGGCCGCCGGGGCCCGACGAACAGAAAGTGTCGACGCGCAGATCCTTGGCTTCGATGCGGACTTCGACATCGTCCATTTCCGGAAGCACCGCAATCGTGATGGTGGAGGTATGGATGCGGCCCTGGGTCTCCGTGGCCGGCACCCTCTGCACGCGATGGACTCCGCCCTCATACTTCAGCTTGGCAAAGACTTTCTTGCCGGTAATCAGGGCCATGATTTCCTTCATGCCGCCCGCACCGGACTCGCTGGTGGACGTGATCTCCACCTTCCAGCCCTGCAATTCGGCATAGCGCGTATACATGCGGAACAGCTCGGCCGCAAACAGCGAAGCTTCGTCGCCCCCCGCGCCCGCCCGAATTTCGAGCACGATGTCCTTATCGTCGTTCGGATCTTTCGGCAGCAGCAACACCTTCAGCTGATCTTCGAATTGGGTGAGCTGCGGCTCCAACCGGTTGATCTCTTCCTTCGCCATATCGGAGAATTCAGGATCGGTAATCATCTGCTTGGCTTCGGCGTGCTCTTTACTGGCTTGTTTCCACGCGCCGTACTTGAGCACAATCTCTTCGAGGTCAGAGCGCAGCTTGGTTACTTTGCGATACTCCACAGGATCGCTGATGATGGCCGGGTCCGCCATGCTCATCTCGATTTGCGCGTATTTTTTCTCGATGTCATCGAGCTTTTGCGCGTACTGCATTTTAGGCGATCACCAATTCTCCACCCTGCTTGGTTTCGAGCGCCATGGCCCCATCCAGGGCGTGGATGGCCACGGCGACTGCCGCATCGTCAGGCGGCTGGGTGGTGATGCGCTGCAGCCAGAGGCCGGGCGCGGTAAGCAACGCCAGATAGCTGCCGCGGCGCTTGGCGGCAAAGCGGATAATCTCGTAGCTCAAGCCCGCGATCACCGGAATCAGCACCACGCGGGAGGCGAGCTTCTGCCAGAAGCCATCGAAGGGCAGAAACATATAAACCACCATGGACACAATCATCACCACCAGCAGAAAGCTGGTACCGCAACGCGGATGCCAGGTGACGAAGCGCTGAGCGTTTTCCACCGTCACCGGCGTGCGCGCTTCGAAATTGAAGACCACCTTATGCTCTGCGCCATGGAATTGGAACACGCGGTTAATGTCCTTGAAGCGCGAGAGGACGAAAAGGAAGGTGAGGAAGATGGCGATGCGAATCAATCCGTCCACGCCGTTAAAGAGGATGCGATTGTGAATCACCGGATATTGCTGCTCCAGCAACTGCGTCAGCACCAGCGGCACGTACTTATACATGAAGGCAAAGAAAACGAAGGAGAAGACCATCTGCACGGTCATCGCCCAACCGGAAATTTTCGTTTGCTCCGCTTTGGGTTTGCCCTCTTCTTCCAGCGACACATTCGCCGAAAACTGAAGCGCTTTGACACCCAGACCAAGGGCTTGCACCAAAGTGCCCACCCCGCGGAAAATAGGGAGTTTGAAGATCGGGTACTTCTCTGACATGCGGTGGACGGGGGCTTCTTCCGTCACGATTTCGCCATTCTTCTTCCGCACCGCCACGCAATAGGAATGCGGCGCGCGCATCATCACGCCTTCCATGACGGCCTGGCCACCCACCAGCGTCTCCTCGCCACTCTCCAGCACGGGGAGCAATTGGATATGACCGAAAAGACGCAATGATTCCCACAAGTAAGCCAACATAAAGTTCCTCTTTAGTATAGCAAGCGGCTCGAAGATGGCTCCACTGCGCTACTTTCCAAACACTTTAGACGCGCAAGACGCCCTCCAGGATTCATCCGCTTGCGGGCAAAGGAATCTGATTCCAACTGCGGATCACTCGCGTGCCATGTTCATCGCCCAGCAGGCTGATGCTGCCCGTCGAAAGCGCGAAGAGCCGTCCGGCGTTGGGGGGCAAGCCGAGCCAAGTGGCCGTCAGGATGCGGAGAATGTGCCCGTGGGCGAACAGCGCCATGGAACCTTCCGTCCCGGACAGGGTCGTGAGCACGTTCTGAGCGCGGACTCCGACTTCCTCGACGGTCTCGCCACCGTCGGGGCCACCGTCTGGGCCACCGTCTGGCCCGTCTCCCCAAATGGACCAGCCCGGCCTCTCCCGCTGGATCTCGGCCGTCGTCAGACCTTCGCAACGGCCGTAATTCCACTCGACCAAGTCCGCCGTAGAAATCGCCACCGGGCCATACCCGGCCAGTTCGCAAGTCCGCCGCGCGCGCAGCAGTGGGCTCACCAGCACTCGCGCAAAGTCGTGGCCCGCCAGTTCCGCTCTCAAGGCCAGTGCCTGCCGCTCGCCCAATTGGGTGAGCGGAATGTCGATGCGCCCGGTGTGCTGCCCGGTGCGGCTCCATTCTGTCTCGCCATGGCGCACTAACCAGATTTCTTGTTTTGGCATACCCTCTCCAGGTTAGTCATAATCGAGAGCATTGACCAGTTTCTGCCACTATCCGGCTTGGCCGGTGCCGTTCGCCCTCCACCTGCCTTTTGAGGAAGAGATAGCGTGCCCGTATTTGCCGGGCCGCTTGGCGCGATACCGGGCCGTGTCAGTCGAAGCGCTACCGCCCGCCGTATACCACCAGTTTATGGATGCCGGGTTCCGGCGCTCGGGCCACGTGCTGTACCAACCGGTGTGCCGCCATTGCCGCTCCTGCGTGCCCCTGCGTGTGGCCGTGCCCGGTTTTATTCCCCGCGCCACGCAACGCCGTTGCCTGCGGCGCAATAACGACCTGCTCGTCACGGTTGCTTCACCGGTTCCGACGGAAGAAAAGCTCGCCCTCTACAATCGCTACCACACCGAATGGCATGGCGGAACGAAGATCGCCTGGGCGGATTTTGCCGAAGCTTTCTACCAAAGCTGCGTCGAAACGCTGGAATTTGAATATCGTGCCCCCAGCGGCGAGTTACTCGCGATCGGTCTGTGCGACGTGAGCTTGGAATCGCTCAGCAGCGTCTATTTCTATTTCGCCCCCGAAGCTGCGGCGCGCAGTCTGGGTACTTACGGCGCGCTGCGGGAACTGGATTTTTCCAGGCAGCAGTCAATTCCTTATTACTACCTGGGTTACTGGATTTCCGGTTGCGGGGCGATGAGTTATAAGTCAAACTTCGGGCCGCATGAGTTACTCGGCTTAAATGGCATTTGGGGCCCGGCGTTGGTGACGCCGGACCCCCAGTCGAACCCCTAGAGGCCGAGTTTCGCCGAGATCGCCTGCAACATCACCCGATCGTCGGCGGTAAACCCGACTTGCGTTTGCGCGTAATACTGCTTGTCGCGCACCACGATGGTGCCGCCAAAGCGAAAGAAGAGCTCTTCGTAATCGAGCAGCGCTCGTAGCGGCATTGGCACTTCGGGCTTATCGGCGCCCGGGATGTTCCCGGCGTTGGCTCCCTTCGGCGGGATGTTCACCGTCGCCGCCTGTTCCTTGGTCAACACCAACATGTCGAGTTGGGGTTGGTTGTTGGCTTCGTCCCGCAGCAGCGTGCCGTTCTCCGAGATCGCGAGTACGGTTTCGTAGACGATCAGCTTCCGCGCCGCCTCAGGAGCCTTGGGGTCGAACCAGTATTTGGGCGGCTTGGTCCCATCCCACGGCGGGGCTGGACGGCCGGTAGCTTTTTCATACTCTTCCCGGGTGGAGTAGTAATGAAAGAGGAACAGCGTGTCGAAAGGATAGAAAGGTTGTCGTTGAATTGGCATAGATGCCTCCGTTGTGAGGCTCGCAGACGAGTCAAGTGAATTTGGCTATGCCGCTCCGTAAAGCGTTGAAGGGCATAGAAAATGCCTTCCAAATATCTCTGTGACTGCATCTTCAAGCCACGCGAAAAGCGCCAACGCTCAGTTATACGCGACCGAAAATCGAACCGCTCACCGTTCCGGTGCTATCGGAAAACGACTCTTGCTCAATGCCCAACGATCGCAAAATGCTCAAGTACACATTCGACATTCGCGTCTCACCATGGCGCCAGTGGACGCCATGCTTCAGGCCCATGTTGGTGCCGCCGGCGATCAGCGTGGGCAGGTTGGTGGAGGTGTGCGTCGTGCTGGCACCGCTGCCGTAAAGCACGATCGTGTTGTCCAGGACGCTTCCCTGACGGTCTTGATAGCCGTGCAGCCGTTCGAAGAAGTGCGCCAGTTGCTTGCTCAAGAACTGGTCGTACTTGGCAAACTGCAATTGACCTTCCTTATCCGTGGCATGCGAGAGATTGTGGTGCGTCTTCGAGAGCCCCAGCTTCAGCGGGAACGTGTCGCTGATTCCCATGCCGTCCTCCCGGTTCAACATAAACGCCACCGAGCGCGTAATGTCGGCGTCGAAGGCGAGCGCGATCAGGTCGAACATGTTGCGATAGTACTCGGCGGGCTCGCCTTCCGACGTCGCGTCCAGATTCAGATGCGCGTAATCCTGCTTCTTCAGCGGAATATCGATCCACTTCTCCGAAGCGATCAACCGGGATTCCACCTCATTCAGCGACGTCAGGTATTGGTCCATCCGCTCGCGGTCATTCTTGCCGAGTTGCCGGTCCAGCGAACGCGCATTTTCCACCACCGCGTCGACTAGCTTGATTCGCCGTTGCAGCTTCTCATGTTCCGAAGTGAGCGACGAGCGGTCGCCGCGAAAGAGACGGTCAAAGATGCGCCGTGGGCTGTTTTCCGCCGGAATCGGCCGGCCTTCCAAGCTGTAGGAGATGGTGCCTGTGCGGGAAAGGAAGCCCGTGCCGGCGTCGATCGACAGCACCAGGGACGGCTGCCGGCAGTGCTGCTTCGTGTGCTGGGCCACCACTTGGTCGAGTCCAGCGGAGTTGAACGCGCCCGGCTTCGGATTGTGCAGGGGAGCGCCGGTGAGCCACATATCTGAACAAAGATGCGGGTCGGCCTTGGGGCCGCTCGGGTGGTAAAGTCCGCCCAGAAAGCTGAGTTGTTTCCGGAACGCGCTCATCGGCTCCGTCGACTTGCCAAAAACAAATTCGCCGTCATGCGCGGCGGTGGGGAACCAGCTCCACTCTTCCAGGCCATGTTCCGCCCGCGGCAATGACATTCCGTTGGCGGTGTAAATCGCGCAGAAGCGGCGCGGCAACTGCCCGGTAACTTCGGCACCCATGGCGTCCAAACCGGGCAAAGCCAGCGCGACGCCGCCCAAACCATTCAGAAACGCACGCCGGTCAATTTGAAAAGAGGAACTCATCGGTGTCTCCGCGAACTACTGCTGCTTCGCATTTTACTATTTTTCGAGGAACAATTTGCTATGGGCCACAAACCGGACCATGTCCTTCA
The DNA here is from genome assembly GCA_031367405.1 of Bryobacteraceae bacterium. Taxonomy (GTDB): domain Bacteria; phylum Acidobacteriota; class Terriglobia; order Bryobacterales; family Bryobacteraceae; genus JALHNI01. The sequence continues at coordinate 16,421 of JANLPT010000318.1, read as the reverse complement.
TGCGATAGCCGCTGGCCTTCAACTTAAGTCCGTCTTGTTTCAGCACGCTCAACTCGTTGTAAGTCAGGCTGCGGCCGGTCGCGTAAGTCGCCAGATGCTTCAACAGACTAAAGGCCACCTGATCGATACGATCGTCGCCCAGATAGCGCCGCAAATCGTTGATGCCGGTCACTTCCGTTTTGTCGGGCAAGGTGGAGCGGGCATCAGTCGACCCCTGTTTCAGGCGTCCGCCGGCGTCGAACTCCTCTAGCGCCACCCCCCACGGGTCGATTTTGGCGTGGCATTGGCGGCACGCGGGCAGGTCGCGATGCTGCTCAAGCCGCTGGCGCAAAGTGAGAGTTCCCGCACTCTCTTTGAGCACCGGAACATTGGGTGGCGGCGGGTCCGGCGGCTCCGCGATAATCTTGCGCGCCAGCCAAGCTCCACGCTTGACGGGGTTCGATTCGCGCCCGTCCGACAGCCCCGCCAGGATGGCCGGCTGCGTCAGCACGCCACCTAACTCGCGCCGTCCCCGTGGAATGGCGACGAATTGAAAGCCGCTCTCCGGCTTCTCCGCCAAGTCGTAGTAACTGGCCACCACTTCATTAGCCAGGACGAAATCGGAGTCGATCAGATTTCGCACAGGCAAATTGTGCTGGATCAGGTACTGCAAAAACTGGACCGGTTCCTGCCGCAAATGGCTGCGTGCATAACGAGTCAGTTTGGGGAATCGTTTGCGGTCCGGCTCCAGCACATTGAACTTATCCAGGCTCAACCATTGGGAAGCAAATTCCCGAGTGAATTGCGAGAAACGTGGATCCTCAATCATGCGGTCGACTTGCGCATCGAGGTGCTGACGGAGTGTGCCCGTAGCGGCTAACTGCAGCGCCGCCCGATCCGGCGGGCCATTCCAAAGGAAGTACGAGAGCTTCGAAGCCAGTTCGTGCGGGTCAAGCGCTTCCGGGGCCGGGGTCCGGCTGGTCTCGGTTAAGAACAAAAACTGAGGCGAGGTCAATACCACTTGCAAGACGTCCTTGATGCTCCCCTCGAAATTGCCTCCCGCGCCGAACGACTTCCGGTACACCGTCATCAGCGCGGACTCTTCCGTGGCCGTCACCGGACGCCGGTACGCCCGCGCCGCAAAACGGCTAATGATCTGCCGCGCATAAGCCGGCCGGTCACTCTTCTGGGCCGAATCGACGAAGATACTGCGATGCGACGCCGGGGGCCACGTCTCGTAGAACGGCCCCTCGAACTCGACTGATCGCACCAGCAGGCGCGGCATATCCCGGCCGTCAGTGTACTCGCTGCGCACGCCGATTTCGCGAACCCCGGCGAGATAATTGACATTGTCCTTCTCGACATCCGGACTGGGGAAATTGCGAATCGCCCCTTCGAACACCAGGCGCGTCGGCTTGTCGCCGGACACGGTTTGCGGCACCCCGACCGGGGCCAGGGTGCTGCCGCAATCGCGGCGCAGCCCCACATGCACGCCCACCCGCGGCGAACGCTTTTCGAAGGCCAGAAAGCTTCGCGAGACTTCATTCCCGGCGGCCAGGGGCGTCAACACCACCTTCTCCAAATCCGCGATGCCCGTGTTTTGAGCGCGCACTGGCAGCGCCCCGGCCTCCAGCCGGACCGCTAGAAACGCCGGTTGTTGCAGCGTGCCCGAGAATTGCCGGTCTCCCAAGGTCAGAGTCACGGCGGGCGATTTTTCCGGTGGCGGCGGCTTCACAAACCGCAGGCCCGGCTGCAATAATCCGTTGATCTCTTCCGCGCCCAGCGCCCGGCGATAGAGCCGCACTTCGTCTAACTCGCCGCGAAACTGCGAGCCCAACTGGAGCTCCATTTTCGGATTGTCCAGATTCGCCGGACCAATCTCGCCCTTCGCTACCGCGTACCCATTCACGTAAAGCCGCGTCTCGTTTTTCCCGCGCCGTACCACCGCCGCCACATGCTGCCACGTATCGGCCTGAATGACGCCCGGCGGCGAAGAGACGCTGCCATTTTCTTGCGTTTCGGCACCGGTGGTTTGCAGCCGCAGCGCGCCCCGGCCGGGCAAATCCAAGTGCCAGCCGTGCTTGGTTTCAAAGCCTCCCAGCGCCACAATGCCGGCCCGGCGGAGTAGCCGCGGATGAATCCAGGCCGTGACCGTGAAGTCACCATCGCCGACATTCATGGCCTCTTGCCGGGGGATCGCCACCGCATCGCCATCCTTCTCAAACGCCACCGCTCGCCCAAAAGGGGACTCGACAAAGTGGGCCTTGCCCTCCAACCGGCCCCCGTCCACCTGGCCATCCAGGGGCCACGCTCCGGCCAGCCCCTCGGTCAAGCGCGACGAGTCCGGGGCCACCTGCTTGTCCGTGCGGGCCGCCGTATAGACGTCCACTTGATAAACTCCAGCCTTGGGAATGGTGACGGCTTGCGCGGTTTTGGTTTCGCCGGCCACGATAACGCCCTCGACCCCGCCGTTCTGCGCGACGGCACCCGGATCCAGCAACAGCCCGTCGTTGTATCTCGCCGCTGTCACCGTCACGCGAAACCGCCCTTGGTCAGGCAGTTCGCGTAGCGAAATCTTAAAGTTCGCCTTGGGCCCGTACGTGCCATCGGCGGTAAAGATCTCATCGTTGGGGATGGCGGGCCGCAGCAACAGTCCCGTGGGAACCGTGCCGTAGGCGCTCCCTTTCGGATAGCCGTTGTTGCCGCGCATACAAGCGAAGACGGCGTGATAGATGCTGTCGTAATCTCTCCAGCCGCGCACGGTATCGTTGCCCGCATAGCCTTCGATGAAACGGTATTTGGTCCGCATGGGAAGCGGGTCGAAGGCGAAGGGTTTGCGCGGCGTCTGTTGGGTTACCAGGAAATCTTTGTTCGCCAGCAGTAGACTATTCGCGCCGAGGATGAGCTGTTCGCGCAAGGGCGCGGGGTTAATCGCCGCCCCCAGGTCGACGCGGAAGTTCTGGATCGCGGGCTTCGACTTTGGATCGACGATGGCTCGCTTCAGCGACTCCCCGGCGATTTCCAGGTAAGCCTCCAGCAGCAACGGCGACAGTTGCAGCGTGTCCTTGTTGTTCACAAATCCATCGGCGGAGATGGCGTCCGGGGGCAGGGCTTCGGTGAGATCATCGTCCAGCTGCAACAGCTCGCGCAACGTGTTCCGGTACTGCGCCACGGTCAGCCGCCGCACCAGCCCGTTCTTGGGCGCTGGGCGTAAGCGGGCCACTTCGAGAGATTGCGTAATCCAAGCCGCCATGCTTTCCCGCTCGGCTGCGGTGGGCTGCGGCTGGCCTTTCGGCGGCATGGAGCCTTCGCTGATGCGATGCCGGATGCCCTCCCAAACGCGAATGCGCCGGTCCTCGAACGCGGCGTCCAACTGGTCAACTCTCACGCCCGCCATGGACGTTTCCTCGTTGTGGCAGCGCACGCAGTTTTTTTGCAGAAACGGCTTCACCTGCTGCTCGAATGCGGCCGGTGCCGGAACTGGCGCAGCCGGTGGCGGAACTGGCGCAGCCGGGGGGCCACCTGCCGCGTAAGCCATCCACACCACGCCTAAGACGGACAGCACCGTCAGCACCCCCAGGGCAGGCCGTCGCAACCAACGATTTCTTAACATTCTCACCGGCTATGCTAACACTATGTTTTGCGTTTGTTCGCCCGCACCGCCGCGCCGTCGCGCACATCGTCCGACGGATTCACCACCAGCACTTCGTCGCCCTTGAGGCCGTTGACGATCTCGATTTCGAGGCCGTAGTCGCGCCCCACTTCCACTTTGACAAACTTCACCTTGCCGCCCTTCACCACGGTGGCCACCTGCGGACCGCCGGCCGGCGTAAGCAGCGTATCGCCCGGGATCAGCACCATGCGCTTCAAACGGTGGCCTTCCAGTTCCGCCCGCGCGTACATGCCGGGTAACAACGTCCGGCCTTGATTCTTCACTTGCACTTCCGCCAGCAGCGTCCGGGTACCCACGTCGAGCGAGTTGGAGGTGCGGGTCACCGTGCCCACGAACTTCATCTTGGGCAGGTCTTGAATCATGATGGTGGCCTTTTGGCCGGTGATCACATCATCCACGTTCTGTTGCGGCACGTTCACAAAAACGCGTAGCGTGCTGATATCGGAGAGGCGGAAGAGTTCGCGCCCGGCCTGCAATGACGCGGTGGTAATCAGGTTGCCGACGGCGCAGTTCCGCACGGTGATCAGCCCTTCGAAGGGCGCGGTCACCTTCTGGAAAGCCGTTAACTCCAGGATGCGCTGCACCTCGGCCTCTTGGGCTTTGATGTTCTCGCGAGCCACGTTGACATTGGCGTCAGCGACTGACCGGTCAGCTTGCCTGGCGGCGAGCTGTGCGGTGGATTCGTCCCCCGCCTGCGCCGACATCACGCCTTCGCGCACCAGTTGCTGCAGGCGCTTCGACGTCACCACCGCTAACTTCAGATTTGCCTCGGCCACTTGCGTCTGCGCCTGCACTTGGCCCAGCGAAGCCTTCAACTGATCGAGCCGGCTGCGGGCTTGCCGAAGCTGTTGGTCCTGCTCCGGCGAGTCAATCTGCACCAGCACCTGCCCCTGTTTCACGTAGTCGCCGATATCGGCGAAGCGTTTGACGATGTAGCCTTCGGCGCGCGCGTAAACCGGAGTTTCGCCGATGGCCGACACGGTGGCGGGCAGCAGCAAATCGGCCGGTTTCTCGGTCACTTTCACCGGGGCAACCGTCACTACCGGAATCTCTTTGCTATCCGCTTTGGCCTCGGCGGATACGGCGTCAATCTGCCGTTGCCGCGGAATCCAGCCCGCGTAGAACAGCCCCACCAACGTCAGCACCACGGCCACCAGAAACAGAATTCGCTTCATCTAAGCCGACTCCTCCATCGCGCGCGGCGCGCGTTTACGTAACAGCCGGTACGTCACCGGCACCAGAAACAAGGTCGCCACCGTGGCCAGCATCAAGCCGCCGATCACGGCGCGGCCCAGGGGCGCGTTTTGCTCGCCGGCCTCGCCCCAACCCAGCGACACCGGCATCATCCCGATTACCATGGCTAATGCCGTCATCAACACCGGACGCAGGCGTACAGTACCGGCTTCGAGCGCCGCCTGACGGGCGTCAAAGCCCAGCGCCCGTTGGTCGTTGGCAAAGGTGATCAGCAAAATCGAATTCGCGGTCGCCACGCCAATCGACATGATGGCACCCATCAGCGACGGCACGCTAAAGGTGGTCTGCGAAAGGAAGAGCATCCAAATAATGCCCGATAGTGCGCCGGGCAGCGCCATCAGAATAATGAAGGGGTCCAGCCACGATTGAAAGTTCACCACCATCAGCAGGTACACCAAAACAATGGCGAAAATCAGGCCGAAGCCCAGCCGGATGAATGACGAATTCATCGTCTCCACCTGCCCGCGAACGTCGATCAACATACCGCGCGGCAGCTTCTTGCGGACGTCATTCACGATCTTGTCGACATCGCCTGCGACGCCGCCTAAGTCGCGCCCTTCCACGGCCGCGTAAACGTTCAACACTGGCTGGACGTTCCAATGGTTGACGACCGCCCAGGACTGCCCGCGCTCCATGCTGGCGAGGTTACGCAGCAACTGCGGCGTCGCCCCGCCGGAGCCTGAAATCGGCGTGTTGGCGATATCGTCAAAGGTCTCCAGCCGGATGGGTGGCGCTTGCACGGCGATGCTGTAGTTTACGCCGTTCGTGGGGTCGGTCCAGTAATTGGGCGACACTTGGCCCGACGAACTCAAAGTCACCAGCAGCGCATTGGCGACATCGCGCTGGGTAAGGCCCACCATTTCGGCCTTGGTACGGTCTACCGTCACCTTCAGGTCTGGCGAATCCGTTACTTGATGCAGATGCACGTCCACGGCGCCCGGAATGGCGGCCACGCGCCGCTCGATCTCGCGCGCAAACGGCAATGCGGCGCGCGTACTGCGGGAAGTGATCTGGATGTCGATCGGCGCGGGCAGGCCGAAATTCAAAATCTGCCCGGTCATGTCGGCCGGCTGAAAGAAGAATTCGCAGTCACGAAACTCCTCCCGTAATTTTCGCCGCAGACCGCGAACGTAGGCTTCCGTAGGCCCATGGTCGCGCTTGAGCGAGATCAGGATTTCGCCGTCCGAGCGGCCGATGGTGTTGCTGTCGGAGTAGGCCAGATTCAAGCCGATAATGGGCAGACCAATGTTGTCGAGAATCGTCTCAATTTCGTGGCGCGGAATCGTTTGGCGAATCGACGCTTCAATGCGGCTAAAATACTCTTCGGTCTCTTCGATGCGGACGCCCGATGGCGCGCGGACGTGCATCCGGATCAGCCCGGCGTCGACGCGCGGAAAGAAGTCGCGGCCGATCAGCTGCGACAAGCCTACGGCCGTCCCGGCCAGCAGGACAAAGCTCGCGACGACCGTTCCCGGATGGTCGAGCGACCAATTGAGCATTCGCCCGTAGCCTGCTTGCAGCTTCAGAAAGCCTTGATTGAAGAGGCCATGGATGGCCCAGACAGGCCCTTTGCCCACCGGGTGCTCCTGCTGGTACACGTGGGCTTCGTTCTTCAGCAGAAAGCGCACGAGAGTCGGAATGATGGTGCGCGATAACAGATAGCTGGCCATCATGGCGAAAACGACGGCGTAGGCCAGCGGCGTGAACAGGAAGCGCGCCGTGCCCGTCAGAAAGATCACCGGCAGAAAGACGATGCAGATGCAGAGGGTGGAGACAAACGTGGGCACGGCGATTTGTTGGGCCCCCGTGAGGATCGCTTCGGTGAGGCCGCGCCGCTCATGCAGGTTGCGATGGATGTTCTCGATCTCCACCGTCGCGTCGTCCACCAGAATGCCGACGGCCAGCGCCAGCCCTCCCAGCGTCATCACGTTGATGGTCTGTCCGATCATGTTTAGCAAAAACAGCGAACTCAAAATCGAGAGCGGAATCGAGATGCAGACAATCAGCGTGCTGCGCCAACTGCCGAGAAACAGCAGAATCATCAAGCCCGTCAGGCCGGCGGCGAGCACGCCTTCGTGAATCACATTGTCGACCGCCGCGCGCACGAAGATCGATTGATCGAACATGCGCTTGATCTCCATCTCCTTGGGCAACAGGGTCTGGATGCGGTCGAGCGCCTTCTGGACGCGCTCAATGATGGTGAGCGTCGAAGTGGTGCCGTTTTTGAGGATCGTGATCAACGCGCCGCGCGTGCCGTTCTGCCGCACGACGTTGGTCTGCACGGCAAAGCCATCGCGGACCTGGGCCACGTCCCGCACGTAGACCGTCGCGCCGTTCGAGCTCTTCACCGGCAGGTTATTCAACTGGTCGACCAGTTCGGGGCTCGCGTTGAGCTTCACGTTGTATTCGCGCGTCCCGATCTTAGCCGAGCCCGCCGGAATGATCAGGTTTTGCGCGTTGATGGCGGCGGAGATGTCGACGGCGGAAAGACGCCGCGCCTGCATGGCCGCCGGATCCAAGTCCACCATGATCTGGCGGCTCTTGCCACCGTAGGGCAGCGGCACGCTGGCGCCTTGCACGGTGGCCAAGCCAATCCGGAGCTGGGTGTTGGCGAGGTCGTAAACCTGCTGCTCGTTGAGCGTTTTGCTGCTCAGAGCCAGTTGCAAAATCGGGACGGTGGCGGCGTTGTAGCGCAGGATGAACGGCGGAAAGATTCCCGGCGGCAGCACGCGCGTGATCGCGCCCGAGATGGCCGTCAACTGCGCGATCGCCATGTCGATCTTCACCGTGGGATGAAAATAGACCCGCACCACGCCATAGCCGGGCATCGATTGCGATTCGATGTGCTCCACGTCGTTCACCGTGGTCGTAATCGCCCGTTCCGTGCTGGTGACGATGCGCTTTTCGATGTCCTCCGGCGCCATCCCGGCGTAGGCCCAAATCACGCTGGCGACGGGCATGTCGATTTCCGGAAAGATGTCCGTGGGCATCGAGAAAATCGAGAGCCCGCCCAGAATCACGATGAGCATAGCCATCACGACAAACGTGTACGGGCGATTGAGAGCGAGCTTAACTATCCACATGAATGATATTGGCCAAGGCAGCCCTCGGCACAGGGAGGGAAACCTCAAGTTTACCAAATGCGCTCCGGACTGCACGTCCTGGGCCGCAGCGGCGTCAAAGATCATGTGCGGGCTTCGTTATTTCTCCTCTTCTTCGTGATCGCGGCAAGCGCCGCTACGCCCGAACAGCTCTACAAACAGGCCAAGCGGGCCGAAAAGAAGGGCGACATTCTGCGGGCCTACACTCTCTATACCCAGGCCTCCTTTTTGGACCCCAAGAACTCCGAATACGAAGGCCACAGCCTGGCTCTTCGCTCCACCGCCCTCAATTCGGCCAACATCAACTTGGCCCCGGCGGCCATGGCGGATTTGCCGCCCGACACCAGCAGCACTAACATTAGCGAGGAAGACCTGGCCCTGATGAAGCGGCTCACCCCGCCGCCCGAGGTGCACGGCAGCCCCGGCCAGCATGACTTCGCCCTGAGCGGCACGGCGCGCCAGCTATTTGAGCAGGTCACCAGGACCTACGGGCTCGACGTCGTCTTTGACGGCGATTACGATACTTCGCCGGTTCCTCCCGATCGCGTTTTTCGGCTGAACCTGACGGCCGCCACTTGGCAGGAAGCTCTGCATGTGATGCAGGTGATCACCAACTCATTTCTGGCCCCGCTGAGCGAGAAATTGCTGATGGCCGTCCGCGACACGCCGCAGAAGCGAACCGAGCAAGAGCCCAATATGGCCGTGATGGTGCCCATTCCTGAAGGCTTGGCCGATTCAGCGGAACTGGCCCGCGCCATTCAGCAGGTGATGGAGCTTCAAAAATTCGCGGTCGATGTGACGCATAAAACGGCCTACATGCGTGGCCCGATCTCGAAAGTGAAGCCGGCCATCATGTTGTTCAACCAGATGGCCGAACGGCGCGGCCAAGTAGTGATCGAGGTGGAGCTTTTTGAAACGCTGATCGGTTCGACGCTGGATTATGGCATCCCGCTGCCCACCAAAGGCAACATCGTCCATCTGGCGCGCGTCTGGAATTTCCTGGCGCCCGTCTCCTCCGTCACCAGCTTGCTGCGTACCTTCGGAGGCGGCACGTCGTTGTTCGGGTTGGGCGTGGCGGACGCGCAGGTCTTCGCCAGCATGAGCCATAACCAGGCGAGCTCGAAGTTGAAAGCCGAGGTTCGGACGATCGACAACTTCCCGGCGACGTTCACGGTGGGAGACAAGTACCCCATCATTACGAACCAGTACATCGGCGGCGCGGGCCAGACGGGAACGCGTTTTTCGCCGCCCCCCAGCATCCAATTCGAAGACCTCGGCTTGACGCTCAAAATTACGCCGCGCGTGCATTCGCTCGACGAGGTTTCGCTGGATATCGAGAGCGAGTTTAAGGTGCTGACGGGACAGTCGCTGAACGGCATTCCGGTCATCTCGACGCGCAAGTATCAGGGCCACGTCCGGCTGCGGGCCGGCGAATGGGCGATCGTCGCGGGACTGGTGACGATGAGCGATACGAACTCGCGCGGCGGCATCCCCATCGTCAGCGCCATACCGGGGTTGGGTTCACGCAGCAAGGAATCCCGGCGCGGGCAGACCCTCTTGGTGATTCGTCCTCGTCTGGTGACCGCCCCGGCCACCGAGACCGTACTGGCTCCGCTGTGGGTGGGACCGGAAGCCAAGCTGCGAACGCTTTTCTAGGCCGATCCGTTCGACGAAACGAACCGGAGAGTCATTGATTCTAAAAGGCCCCAAGTGGTACCCCGTCCCCCCATGGTCCGGCTAAACCCCGCATTTTCAACAATGGGGTCGCACCACCACCGACCCCAGCCACCTGAAAATAGGGGGAGCTTGGGGGTAGCTGACTTATGAGTTTGCGGGTGGCGGCGGAAGCCTCGAGGTGAGCGACGTTCCCGATAACTTAGCTTACCATTGCGCTTTCGAATTTTTCGCTAAGTAATTGATTCAAAACAACATTTTGCTTGTGAATAGCAAGTAACTAAAGAGATTAATTCCGCAAGTGAATGATTCTATGTATTCTAGCTAGTCTAAGGCACGCACGGTGAAGGCAACGGAGCAGTTCGCGCCCACAGGCAACCAGCAACTGCCAGGGCGGCGCGAGGTCCAAAACCGGCCCAAACTCCGTCATCTATCGGGCACTGCCCGCGAGGGCGGGCGTGGCGGCCTGAACGAAGCTGGCGTCGAGCGCTTGGATGAAGTTGTCGACGTCGCTGGGACTGATGTTGAGCGGCGGCGAAATGCGGATGACGTTGCCGTCGATGCCGCCGCGCCCCACGAGAATGCGGTGATCTCGCGCGGCCTCCATCAGCCGCAGAGCCTCGGCGGTGGCGGGGGCTTTGGAGACGCGATCCTGCACGAGTTCGATGGCCTGCATGAGCCCCATGCCGCGGACGTCGCCGATCAGCGCGTGCTTGTCCTGCAACTCGCGCAACCTGGTATGCAGGTAGGCACCGGTGGAAGCCGCGTTGGCGGCCAGATTTTCTTGCTCGATCAAGTCGATGACGGCTTTGGCGGCCGCCGTCGGAATCGGACCGCCGCCGAAAGTGGAGATCGTCAGCTTCTTGACACTATTCGCAATCTCCGGCCGCGCCGCCGTCAGCCCGATCGGGAAGCCGTTGGCGAGCCCCTTGGCGCTCGTGACAATGTCCGGCGTCACTCCCCATTGCTCGATGCCCCACCACTTGCCGCCGGTGCGCCCCCAGCCGGTCTGCACTTCGTCACTAATGAAGACGCCGCCGTGCTCGCGCACCAGTTTCGCGACGATGCCGAAATACTCCTTGGGCGGCGTGATGAAGCCGCCGACGCCCTGAATCGGTTCGGCGATCATGCCCGCAATCTGCCCCGAAGTCGTGGTGCGAATCAAGTCTTTTACGTCTTGCGCGCAACGGACTTCGCAGCTTGGGTAAGTGAGGCCGAAGGGGCAACGATAGCAATAGGCGTTGTGCGCGAACGTGATGCCCGCCTGGGCCGGCGGTCCCAGCCGCCAAGCGTGATTCCCGGTGAGGCCCATCGCCATGGCGGATCGCCCGTGGTAGGAATGGCGCAACGCGATGATCTCGGATGATCCGGTGTAGCAGCGTGCGGCCAGAATGGCCATTTCGTTGGCTTCGGTGCCGCTCGAAGTAAAAAAAGACTTCCAACCGGGCCCCGGGGCGATATCCGAAATTTTACGCGCCAGCGCCGCTTGCGGCTCCGTCGGAAACACGGTGGAAACGTGTTGCAACGTGTCCACTTGCTGGTGGACCGCCTGGTTCACCTTCTCATTACAATGCCCGACGCTCACCGTCAGGATGCCGCCGAAGAAGTCCAAATACTGGTGGCCATCGGCGTCCCAAACAAACTGGTCCTTGGCCCGGGTAAGCACCAGCGGCTCCCGGTAATAATGAAAGACCGCCGGGAATAGACATTCCTGGTTGGCGAGAATGATTTCTTCTTTGGTCATTACCTCCGTATCATGTCACGCTCCGCGAGTGTGAGAAACTCCCGGGATGGGGACTGCGCACGATCCCGGGCTATTCAACGAGGACCTCGCCCCCGTTCCGCCGTCGCGCCGCACCTGGGGCGTTTACGATTACGCCTCGCTCTGGGTCGCCATGAGCGTTTGCATTCCCACTTACATGCTCGCTTCCGGGCTGATCGCCGGGGGCATGAACTGGTGGCAGGCCGTCGGCACCATTCTGCTGGGCAACCTGATCGTCCTCATCCCGATGCTGTTGAACGCCCATGCCGGTGCCAAGTACGGTATCCCCTTCCCGGTGCTGGTGCGGGCGTCGTTCGGCGTGCGCGGCGCGAACATTCCGGCCGTTCTGCGCGCGCTGGTGGCTTGCGGCTGGTTTGGCATTCAAACCTGGATCGGGGGGCAGGCGATCCATTCGATGCTGCGGATCCTGTGGCCGGCGGCGTCGAGCCCCTCGGTGGTTTGGCTTTGTTTTGGCGCGTTCTGGCTGCTGAACATGTTCGTCATCTGGCGCGGCATTGAGACGATCCGCTTTCTGGAAGGGATCGGCGCGCCCTTTATGCTGGTGGTGGGGCTGCTGCTCTTATGGTGGATCACCGGGAAGGCCGGCGGATTGGGCCCGGTGCTCAGCGCCCCCAGTAAGTTTCAAACGACCGCCGCATTTTTCGCATTCTTCGTCCCGTCGCTTACGGCGATGGTGGGCTTCTGGGCCACCGTGGCTTTGAATATTCCAGATTTTACCCGCTATGCCAAAAGCCAGCGGGCGCAGGCCTATGGGCAGTTACTCGGCCTACCGGCGGCGATGACCTTGTATTCGTTTATCGGTGTGGCCGTGACTTCGGCCTCGGTGGTGCTCTTCGGCGAAGCCATCTGGGACCCCGTCGTCCTCATCGGGCGCTTCAACCAGCCCCTCATCGCCCTGGTGGCACTGGTCGCGATTCTGGTGGCTACCCTAAACACCAACGTCGCCGCCAATGTGGTCTCGCCTTCGAACGATTTCTCGAATCTCAATCCGCGGCTGATCTCGTTCCGCACCGGCGGACTCATCACCGGCGTGGCCGGCATCATGATGATGCCCTGGAAGCTGCTCGGTGACTACGGCGCGTACATTTTCGGCTGGTTAATTGGATACTCGGGCCTGATGGGCCCTATCGCCGGCACGATGATCGCCGATTACTTTCTTGTGCGCGGACGAACGCTCAACGTCGATGACCTTTACCGCCGGGGCGGCGAGTATGAATATGCGGGCGGCTACAATCCGCGCGCGTTAGTGAGCCTGGCCCTGGGCATCGCCGTCGCGCTGCTGGGCCTGGTGATACCCTCGTTGCGCTGGCTTTATGACTACGCCTGGTTTGTCGGATTCGGCGTGTCGGCCGCCTCCTATACCTTGCTGATGAAAGGCGTCCGTTGAAAGGGCTCGCCGAGGAACTTCCGCCCTTGAGCGGACATGAAGCGGCGGTGGAAGCCAACCGCTGCCTGTTTTGTTACGACGCGCCGTGTACGCACGCCTGCCCCACGCACATCGACATTCCCCGGTTCATCAAGAAGATCGCCACTGACAATTTGGTTGGCTCGGCGCGCACGATTCTGGAGGCGAACCTCCTGGGGGCCACTTGCGCGCGGGTGTGCCCCGTACAGGAGCTGTGCGAAGGCGCATGTGTGATGGGCAAGGACCACACGCCGATCATGATCGGCCGCTTGCAGCGCTATGCCATGGACTCCACTCGCGGCGAGGACCTGGTGAAGCGTGCGTCTCTCACTGGCAGGCACGTAGCCGTCGTGGGCTCCGGCCCGGCGGGACTCTCCTGTGCCGGCGAATTGGCGCGCCGCGGCCACCAGGTGACCGTCTTCGAGAAACGCGCGCTCGCCGGGGGCCTCTCTACCTATGGCATCATTTCGCTGCGTGAACCGATTGAGGCCGCGCTCGAAGAGGTGCGTCTCATCGAGCGGCTGGGCGTCCAGATCGAGACCAGTGCCGAGCTAGGCCGCAACCTGACTTTGGGCGACCTCCGTCAGCGCTTCGATGCCGTTTTTCTGGGCTTGGGCCTCGGTGCCACGCCGGCCATGGGGATTCCCGGCGAAGAGTGGATCCTGGATGGCCTGGCCTACATCGAGCAAAGCAAGCTGGACCCGGCCAACATGCGGATTGGCCCCGGCGTGGTGGTGATCGGGGGAGGCAACACTGCGGTCGATTGCGCCACGATTGCGAAGCGCCTGGGTGCGGCACGAGTCACCATGGTTTACCGCCGTTCCCCCGAGGAAATGACCGCTTATCCGCATGAACGGGACTTTATCCGCCGCGAAGGCGTCGACCTCCAGTTTCTGACGCAGCCCGCGCGCGTGCTCTCCGCAAACGGGTGCGTCACCGGCTTGGCGTGCGTCCCGATGCAGTTGGGCCTCGCTGGCCTGGATGGCCGCCGCGCGGCATCCCCCTCCGGTGGCCCGGAGTTCGTTATTCCCGCGAACCAGGTGGTGAAGGCAAATGGACAAGAAAGGCCCTCGCTGGCGCGCACGCTCGGGCTGTCGCTTGACCGCGACTTTGTGCAGGTGAACGCCGAGTTCGAAACCAGCGTGGCGGGCGTCTTTGCCGGCGGCGACTGCATTCGTGCCCAGAACGCCGCTTCCACCGTGATGGCCGTTCAAGATGGCAAGTTGGCGGCGGCGGCCATCCACCTGAGGCTGGAGAATAAGCATGGCTGATCTCAAAATCGACTTCGCGGGAATCCGTTCACCGAATCCTTTCTGGCTCGCCTCGGCCCCGCCCACCAACTCCGGCGCGCAGATTCACCGCGCCTTTGAGGCCGGCTGGGGCGGCGCGGTCTGGAAGACCATCGGCCCCCCCGTCTTGAACGTTTCCAATCGCTATGGAGCCTGGAACCACGGTGGCCAGCGCATGTTGGGCATCAACAACGTCGAGCTGATCTCCGATCGCCCCATCGCCCTCAATCTGCGCGAGATCGCCGAAGTGAAGCGCGCCTGGCCTGACCGTGCGGTGATCGTCTCGGCCATGGTCGAATCCAAAGCGCAAACCTGGCACGACATCGTACGGCGCATTGAAGATACCGGTGCCGACGGCATCGAACTCAACTATGGCTGCCCGCACGGCATGAGTGAGCGTGGCATGGGTGCGGCCGTGGGCCAAGTGCCCGAATATTGTGAGCAGATCACGCGCTGGGTGATGGACGTGGCCGCGATCCCGGTGATCGTCAAGCTGACGCCGAACATCACCAACATCGTTAGCCCGGCGCGGGCCGCCGTGGCCGCCGGCGCGAACGCCCTCTCGCTGATCAACACCATCAACTCCATCACCGCCGTCGACCTCGACACGCTCGAGATCTCGCCCAACATCGGCGGCAAGGGTGGCCATGGCGGTTACGCCGGCCCCGCCGTCAAGCCTATCGCTTTGAACATGCTCTCGGCCCTGGGCACCGATGCGATCGTGCATGGTTCAGGCTTGCCCATCTCCGCGATGGGCGGCATCGGCACCTGGCAGGATGCGGCCGAGTTTCTCCTTTTGGGGGCCGGCAGTCTGCAGGTCTGCACGGCCGTGATGCATTACGGTTACCGGATTATCGAAGACCTCTGTGACGGCCTCTCGAATTGGATGGACGCGAAAGGCTTTGCCACCGTCGCGGACGTGTCCGGCAAAAGCCTGCACCGCATTTCAGACTTCAAGAATTTCGATTTGTCGTTTCGTGCCGTCGCGCGCATCGATGCCAGTAAGTGCATTCAATGTAACCTCTGTTATGTCGCTTGTAACGATACCGCGCATCAGTGCATTGACTTAGTGAATGGCGCGGGCCAGATCGTGCAGCCGTACGCTTACCCGGTGGAGAGCAACGGCCGAGTGGAGGCGACGGCGACGCGTCCCCATCCGGTGGTGCGCGAGAGCGATTGCGTCGGTTGCCGCCTCTGTTATAACGTTTGCCCGGTGGACCATTGCATTGCCATGGTGGAAGTCCCCTCAGGGCGCGCCCCGGTTACTTGGGACCAGCTCATGCAATCCCAGCCCGCCGTCACTGAAGACTGGGTCGCCATGGAAGAATATCGTCAGAAGGCCGGGATCGATATCCACTAAGCCTCGGCGTCCACAAAATCGGCACCGGTAGAGTTGGCAATTGGATTGCATGCTAACGTGGATGGAAACTTATGTCGAATCGCTGCGAGAGCCTTTGATCCATCCTTCCACGCCCGGTATCCGGCTGCAGGTCGGCTACGAGATCACCTACAACTGCCTGCAAGAGACGCCCATGATTCTGATGGTGAATATTCACTATTCGCGCGCTTCCGACATCATCGTTCCTGACCAGCTGACAACAAATCCGGGCATGCCGATGAGCGCTTATCGCGATGGCTTTGGCAATTGGTGCCATCGGGTGCTGGCACCCCCAGGCCGCATCCAACTGCGAGGCGCCGGACTCGTCTACGATAACGGCTTGCCCGACCCCTATCTGCCTGACACGCCCCAACACGCGGTGCAGGATTTGCCCGAGGAGACGCTGGTTTTTCTGTTGGGCAGCAGATATTGCGAAACCGACCGGCTCTCCGAAACTGCCTGGCAGCTCTTCGGAAACACGCCGTCCGGTTGGCGGCGCGTCCAAGCCATTTGCGACTTCGTCCACCACCAGATTGCCTTCAATTATCAGAACGCCCGGGCCACCCGCACCGCTTACGAGGCCTTTAATGAGCGCACCGGCGTGTGCCGCGACTATGCTCATCTAGCCGTGGCTTTTTGCCGTTGTATGAACATTCCGGCGCGCTACTGCACGGGCTATCTGAGCGATCTGGGCACGCCGTTGCCGTGGGGCATTCCTGATTTTGCCGCTTGGTTCGAGGTCTATTTGGGTGGCGCGTGGCATACCTTCGACCCGCGCAATAACGTTCGCCGTGCCGGTCGCGTCCTGATGGCGCGCGGGCGTGACGCTTCCGATGTCGCCATCGCCACCACGTTCGGCCCCAGTATCCTCGAAAGCTTCACCGT